>WHUD01000078.1 GCA_009377385.1 Actinophytocola sp. | reverse complement strand
GTGCGGCACGTTCGGACTCGGTGCCGCGCGAATCGGGGCGCGGGTTGCTCGACGGCCTCCGGCTGGCGATGCTGGTTGTTCCCGCGATCCTGTCCGTCGGTGTCGCCGCGATCCTGATCGCCAACCACACGCCGGTATTCGAGTGGCTGGCGGCTCCGGTCGAGCCGGTGATCTCGCTGCTGGGCATCCCCGACAGCACGGTGGTCGCGCAGTCAGCCGTCATCGGCATCAGCGAGATGTTCCTGCCCGCGTTGCTGGCGGTGGACACCGCGCTGGCGGCCAAGTTCTTCGTCGCAGCACTGTCGCTGACCCAGATCTTCTTCTTCAGCGCGACCATCCCGCTGCTGTTGTCGCTCGAACTGCCGGTGAAGCTCTGGCACTGCCTGGTGCTGTTCGTGCTGCGGACGCTGATCGCGCTTCCGGTGCTGGCGCTGGCGACGCACCTGCTGTTCTAGTTCGGGACAACGGTGAACACGCACTGTGGGCCATGGGCTCTGGCGTGACGTCGATGGTTACGCTTTGCTGATGATCGAGCGGGAGAGTGTCGACGGCGTCGAGGTTGTGCGGCTGGCGCATGGCAAGGTCAATGCGCTTGACGTCGAGCTGGTAACGGCGATCGTGGAGACCTTCACGGCCTTGGCGGACGGTCCAGCGCGGCCGGTCGTGCTGACCGGGGCGGGCAATGCGTTCTGCGCGGGTGTGGACCTCCGTCGCGTTCTCGACGGTGGCACGAGCTATGTGCGGCGGTTCATGCCTGCCTTGGCCGATGCGTTCGAGGCTGTGTTCAACCTCGGCAGGCCGGTCGTCGCGGCGGTGAACGGACATGCGATCGCCGGGGGCTGCATCCTGGTGAGCGCCTGTGACCACCGGGTCATGGGCGAGGCGGGGCGTATCGGCGTCACCGAGCTGGCTGTCGGCGTACCGTTTCCGTTGTCCGCGATGGAGATTCTGCGGTTCGCCGCAGGGGATGGGCCTGCGCGACGTGCGGTGTTCGATGCCAGCACCTTCACCGCGGACGAGGCGCTGATCCGAGGGCTCGTTGACGAGGTGGTCGACTCGACCGATGTTGTCTCACGGGCCGTCGAGGTCGCGCGACGCCTGTCGGACAGCATTCCCGCCGAGACGTTCCAGTTCACCAAGCGTCAACTGCGGCACGAAGTCAACGGGCGGTTGCAACGCCTGCGCCCGGCGCAGGACCCGATAGCGACCCGGCTGTGGGAGACCGCGTTGGAAGACGGCGCGATTGGCGCGTACATGGAGCGGTTGCGGGGCGGCTGAGCGGCTCACCGGGCGGGTTGGAACAGCTCGACGAGGTTGCCGTCGGGGTCGGCGAGCAGGATTTGATGTCCGCCAGGGCCGGAAACCACGTCGCTGCGGAAGGTCAGCCCGGCATCGCGAAGCCGGGCGATCTCGCTGTCCAGGTCGTCGAAGACGAGATGAATGCGGTTGCGGCCCGCGCTCGCGACGTCATCGGGCGTGGCGCGGGCGCCTGAGCTGGCGGGTCCGGACAGCAGGAGCCGGAGCGGGCCACGGACCACATCGGCGAAGGCTGGCGCGACGTCGGTGTTCACGGTGAATCCGAGGTGGGTGGTGTAGAAGTCGATGGCCGTTCGCACGTCCTGGACAAGGTAGCGAACGCTGGCGTACTGGTCGGTTGCGGTCATGATGGAGCCTCCATGGGTGCGTGGATGAGGGTGGGCAGCAGGTGTCGAATGCGGGTGTTGATGTCCACTGCGGTGCGCCGGAAAGCCGGGTAGGTGCTCTGGTCGGTGTCGCCGGCCTTAGTCGGGTCGGCGATGCTCCAGTGGACCCGCCGGGGGTCGTGGCCGAATTCAGGACAGGCTTCGCGGGCCTTGTCGCAGAGGGTGATCACGTGATCGAACCTGCGCTCCGCCAGGGTGTCCAGGTGCTGTGGCCGCTGACCGGCGATGTCGACGTCGAATTCCTCGCGCAGCACCTGAACGGTGTTGGGGTGCATGTGCTGCTTGGGGCGACTGCCAGCACTCGCGGCGTTCATTCGGCCTGCGGTGTGGTGACGCAGCAGCGCCTCGGCGATCGGGGAACGCGCACTGTTGCCGGTACAGACGAACAGCACAGCGACATCACGTTGTTGGTCGGCCGGAGCACGGTCGCTGCGTAGCGCCGGATGCAGTGCGGCACCACTCTCGGCGAGTGCGTCCGCGCAGCGATCGAGGTTCAGGTGGTAGTAGCTGTCACGGCCGTCGAAACTGCTGCGTGTAGCGGAAACCAGCCCACCGTCACGTAGCAGCCGCAGGTGGTAGGAAACCAGGTTCTGCGGCTGGTCGACCCGTGTCGCGAGCTCGCGGACCCGGTAGTCGCTGTCCGCGAGCTCGGTCAGTAGCTGCCAACGCAGCGGATGGGCAGCCAGTCGGACGAACATCGGCGGCTCGGTCATGTGACTGACAATACATCAAACAAGATTGATACATCAAGCCCATGTGATGGGTTTTCGCTGTGCAGTCAGACTAGCTGAGTTTCATAATTGAACTCACTTGCTCCTGCGCCTTCCGATCGTTAGCGTGCCGATGAGTTCAATTATGAAACTGAGGACGAGAGCGATGTCTCTCGGCAATCCGTCAACCGTCACGGTCGACCGCGACGGTCACGTGCTGCTGATGGGCCTGAACCGGCCGGGCAAGCGCAACGCCTTCACGCAGGAGATGCTCGATGAGCTCTCCGCCGCGTACGGGCTGCTCGAGTTTGACGAGGAGCTGCGGTGCGGCGTCCTCTACGCCAACGGTGACCACTTCACCGGCGGGCTCGATCTGGCCGATGTCGGTCCCGCGCTGACAGCGGGAAGGAGCCCGTTCCCGGATGGTGGCCGCGACCCGTGGCGGCTAGGACGGCACCTGGTCGAAGCCGGTCGTGGCAGCGGCGCGGGATCTACCCCTTCGGTGGTGCGACGCTGCGCTTCCCCCGTGAGGCGGGCTGGGGCAACGCGATGCGCTGGCTGCTCACCGGCGAGGAGTTCGACGCCGCAGAGGCGCACCGTATCGGCCTGGTGCAAGAGGTCGCCGCCGACGGTGACGCCGCGTTGGCTCGGGCGACCGAGATCGCGCAGGCGATCGCCGAGTGTTCCGCTCCGCTGGGGGTGCGCGCCACGCTCGACTCCGCTCATCGGGCCCGTGAGCACGGCGACGACGCCGCGATCGCTCGCCTGTTGCCCGACATTGGCCGCCTGCGATCGTGCAAATGCGGGTGGCGGGTGGCCGCCGCCGCGGGGGTAGCGGAGCGGCCGAGGACGCCGTCGACGCCGAATCTGCCGCCGCCGAGCACCGCGATGGTGACCAGCCCGGCGATGAGGACGAGGACGAGTTCGACGCCGCCGGTGAGCCGATTTGGTTGTCGCTACAAGTAACAGTGGACGCCGTCGCGTGCGCGGCAGGGTCGACCCAGTTCGGCCCCTGGCAGGAGCGGGACCGCGACGCCTGGATGTCCGGTATCAACAGCAAGCTGCTCGGCCAGGTCGAGCTGGTGCGCCAAGCGGCGGGCAAGGTGCGCGCAGGCGGTTCGTTCACGTTGATCACCGGGATCATCGGGCGCGAACAGATCCGAAACGGCAGCGCGGCGGCCGCGATCAACGGCGCGCTGGAGGCGTGGGTGCGGTCCACCGCCGCCGAGCTCGGGAACGGGCAGCGCATCAACGCGGTCAGCCCCACCGTGCTCACCGAATCGCTTGGCAAGTACGGCGACTACTTCCCCGGATTCCCCTCGGTCGCGGCTGCCGACGTCGGCCAGGCCTACGTGCGTTCGATCGAGGGCGTCGACACCGGCCGCGTCTACGCCGTCTGACTTGGCTGAGCCCGGGGTGGCACGCCGAAGGTGGCCTTGGGTACACAACAGGTACCCAAGGCCACCTTCGGCGTCGTGGTCGGGCTATCCACAGTCAACCCCCGTTGTCCACAGACGTCGAAATCGGCGATTCTCGCCATTAGCGCGATGTGCGCGACAGTGTCGTGATGGGGAGAGCTCATGTGGACTGGGAGGGCTTGGAAGCGGCAGCACAGAACCAGGTTCTGACGTGCGCCGAGCTGGACAGCCTTGGCGTCACCAAACGCATGATCTGGGCGCGGGTACGCAACGGCGGTCCCTGGCAGCGCATCTTGCCAGGGGTGATCATGCTGCGGAATGGCAGCCCGACCAGGGTTCAGGCGCTCGACGCCGCACTGCGTTACACGGGCAAGGGTGCGGCTGTCACCGGCATCGCGGCGGTGCGGCTGCACGGATTACAGAAGTTCTCCGCCACCGAGCAGGTGCACATCCTGGTGCCGCACCGGCGTCGGCGAGTGAGCAGTGGATACGTGCTCGTGGAACGCACCACGCGGCTGCCGTCGATCGTGACTCGGCAAGGGTTTCCGATTGCGGAGGTCACCAGGGCAGTACTCGACGCGACGCGGCGGATGCGCAAGCCGGGCGAGGTTCAGGCGCTCCTCGCAGAAGCCGTGCAGCGTGGCCGCACCACACCGCGCAGGTTGCATGAGGAGCTTGAGGCAGGCTCGGACCGCGGCTCGGCACTGCCCCGGACTGCGCTGCGGGCGATCACCAGGGGCGCCCGCTCCGTCGCCGAGGCATGGGCCATGCCCGTCACCGCCCGTTCTGGACTCCCGCCCATGCGATGGAACGTGCGGCTGCGCACCGCGTCAGGGCTGGCCCTCCCGAGCCCCGACGGGTGGATCGACGATGTCGCTCTGACAATTGAGGTTGACTCGATCGAGTACCACCTCAGCCCCGATGACTACAGGCGGACACTGGAGCGGCACAACATCATGACGGCGCACGGCATCGTCGTGGTGCACGTGGTTCCGTCTCAGCTGCGCACTGAGCCTGACAAGGTCATCGCGCACCTGCGGGAGTCGTACCGGCAAGCGGCAAGGCGTCCCCGCCCTGACATCATCGCGCAGTGGTGACTGGGCTCGCGGAGCGAAGGGACAGTGGCCTTCGGCACGCCCAAGGTGGCCTTGGGTACATACGCGGCACCGAAGGCCACCTTCGGCGTCGGGGCCGGGAGCCGAACCGGGCGTCGCGGCCGTATCACGACGTCTACCGGGTCACCTCGTTGGCGAGCAGCGCCACGTGCAGCGACACGCGGATGTCGGGGTCGTCGAGGGAGACCGCGAGCAGGCGCTCGATCTTGGCGAGGCGGTCGTAGAACGCGGCGCGGGACAGGTGGACCGCTGCGGCGGCGTCGGACCTGCTGGTCGGATGCTCCAGGAGCGCTCGCAACGCGGCCAGCAGGTCGCCGTCGGTGCGCTCGTCGTGTTCCTTGAGCACGTCCAGTTCGCGGGTGACGAACGCGCGTATCCGGTCGTCGTCGCCGAGCATGGTCAGCAGGCCACGCAGGTGCACGTCTTCGAGCCGGTGGACGAGCTTGTCGTTCGCGTGCACGGATTCCACGACATGCTGCGACTCGCGCAGCGTCCGGTCGATGTGCGCGGCCTTGTCCACCGCGCGACCCGCGCCGATGACGACGGGATGCCGGTCTGCCACGCGTTCCGCCAGCTTCGCCACGGCGCGCTCGTGCCTGGCGGTGGGCGCGAACGACAACAGTACCCTGACATCGCGGTCGATCTCGCACACCAACGCCGACAGCCGCAGGCCGTGCACGGCGTGCACCACCGAGGCGAGCACGTCGTCCACCAAGGACGGCGCGTGACAGTCCACCCGCAGCTCCAGACGAATCGCGAGACCGACGAACGTCCGCTTCGCCGTGGGGAGCCCGGACAGCTCGCATCGGCGCAGCAGGTCGGGATCGGTCGGATCGGTGAGCAGGGCGAGCAGCAACTCGTGGTGGGTCCGGCGGACCATGCTGTCGCGATGCCGGTCCTGCAGCCGGTGCATCGCCAGTGCGGCGGCTGCGCGCTCCGCGACCACGATCAGGCGCTGCGCGGGGGTGGCCGGAGCCTGGACGATCAACCGGCCCCAGCCCTTGTTTCGACTGCCGAGTCTGGTGACCAGCCACCCGTTCGTCGCGTCCCACGTCGTGCGGCCAGGGTGTTCGACGGCGCGTGAGCGCGACGGCCAGTCCGCAAGGAAACCCGCGATGTCTCTGGGACCGGCCCGGTAGTCCAGCACTCGGTGTTGGTCGTCCTCAAGGACAACGGCCGCGCCCGCGAGGCGCTGCACCGCTTCCAGGATCTCGGCCGGACCGGCCTCCTCGATGCTCAGCGCGGTGAACGTGTCGTGCACCCGTTCGGCCTCGCGCAGCTCCGCGAGCTGCTCGTCCACGATCCGCTCGCCCACGGTCTGGGTCACGGCGGCGAACCGCACCTCGCGAGTCAACGCGATGAGCGGAAGGCCCAGCCGTTCACACGCCGTCGCGAGCGGCGCGGGAACGGACATCCACCTGCGGCCCAGCTCGATGAGCAGGCCCGCCGCGTCGCTCTCATGCAGGCTCGTCGCCAGCGCCTCGAGTTCGTCGGCCGCGTCGGGAAACGCGATACCAGTGCTCAGCACCAAATCCCCACCGCGCAGCAACGGGGCGATGTCGGACAGCTCTGTCGTGTGCACCCAGCGCACCTGACGGCCCAGCCCTGGCCTCCCCGCGAGCACTTCGGGACGCGCGGCGCGCAGCACCGGCATCTCCAACGCCTGAGCGACGGTCACAACAGCCATGACGTCCCTTTCCCGCGCCCCGACAGAACGTCGGATAAGTGGTCTAGATCCCACAGTATGTCAGGCGACGTCGGGCGGTCGGCGGGCTAGGTTGAAGGCCGAAGCGACGTGAAGGAGCCACGAACATGACCACACCGATCGCGCACTGGGTCGACGGCGCCGAGTTCGCAGGCACGTCCGATCTCTGGGCGGATGTCACCAACCCTGCCACCGGGCAGGTCTCCGGTCGCGTCGCGCTCGCCAGCGAGCCTGACGCTGAGCACGTCATCGCGTCGGCAGCCACGGCAAGCAAGAGCTGGGGCGCCACCTCACTTGCCAAGCGCACCCAGGTGCTGTTCGCCTTCCGCGAGTTGCTGAACAGCCGCAAGGAGGAGCTGGCGCACCTGATCACGGCCGAACACGGCAAGGTCTACTCCGACGCCCTCGGTGAGATCACCCGTGGCCAAGAGGTCGTCGAGTTCGCCTGCGGCATCTCCCACCTGGTCAAGGGCGGCTACTCCGAGAGCGCGTCGACCGGCGTCGACGTCCACTCCAAGCGCGACCCGCTCGGTGTCGTCGGGATCATCAGCCCGTTCAACTTCCCGGCCATGGTTCCGATGTGGTTCTTCCCCATCGCCATCGCCACGGGCAACGCGGTTGTGCTCAAGCCGAGCGAGAAGGACCCGTCCGCCGCGTTGTGGATCGCCGACCTCTGGCGCGAAGCCGGTCTCCCCTACGGCGTCTTCACTGTGCTCCAAGGCGACAAGGTCGCGGTCGACGCGCTGCTGCGCAGCCCGGACGTGGCCGCGATCAGCTTCGTCGGCTCCACCCCGATCGCCAAATACGTGTACGAGGAAGCCAGCCGGTACGGCAAGCGGGTCCAGGCCCTTGGCGGCGCCAAGAACCACATGGTCGTGCTGCCGGACGCCGACCTTGACCTCGCGGCCGACGCCGCGGTCAACGCCGGGTACGGCAGCGCGGGGGAGCGGTGTATGGCCATCAGCGTGCTGGTGGCGGTCGACCCGGTCGGGGACGACCTCGTCGCGCGCATCGCCGAGCGCACCCGGACGCTGGTCACCGGGGACGGCCGCAAGGCCGATGGCGCCGAAGCCGATATGGGCCCGCTGGTCACCAAGGAGCACCGGGACCGGGTCGCCGGCTTCGTCGCCTCCGGCGAGGCGGCGGGCGCCAAGCTCGTCATCGATGGTCGCACCGTCGAAGCCCGCGGCGAGCAGGGCGGCCACTGGCTCGGCCCGACGCTCTTCGACCACGTCACCCCCGACATGGAGATCTACGCCGAGGAGATCTTCGGCCCGATCCTGGCCGTGGTGCGGGTGTCGTCGTACGACGAGGCCGTCGAGCTGATCAACGCCAACCAGTACGGCAACGGCACCGCGATCTTCACCAACGACGGCGGTGCGGCCCGGCGCTTCGAATCCGACGTCCAGGTCGGCATGATCGGCGTCAACGTGCCGATCCCGGTCCCGGTCGCCTACTACTCGTTCGGCGGCTGGAAGCGCTCGCTGTTCGGCGACACCCACGCGCACGGCACCGAGGGCGTGCACTTCTTCACTCGCGCCAAGGTCGTCACCACCCGCTGGATCAACCCGGCCGACCGGTCAGCAGGCGGTCTCGAACTGGGGTTCCCGCAGAATGACTGAGACTTTTGCTGCCACGTTCGACGCCGACCGCGCCTACGACCTGGACCGTCGCCACGTCTTCCACTCCTGGTCAGCCCAGGCGAAGCTGGACCCGATGGTCGTGACAAAGGCCGAGGGTTCGTACGTGTGGGACCGCGACGGCAACCGGCTGACCTTCGCCAAGGGCGTGAACTCCGGCTACGTCCCACTCGGTGGCGTGGTCGTCAACGACGCCATCTCCTCGACGTTCGCCGAGCGGCCCTATCCCGGCGGGCTCACCTACTCGGGCCACCCGCTCGCGTGCGCGGCCGCGGTCGCCACGATCGAGACGATGGCGAACGAGGGCATCGTCGACCACGTGGCCGCCCTCGGCGACGACGTGTTCGGCCCCGGCCTGCGGGAGCTGGCGGCGAAGCACGACTGGATCGGCGAGGTCCGGGGCACGGGAGCGTTCTGGGCCATCGAGCTGGTGGCCGACCGGGCGACGCGCGAGCCGCTCGCGCCCTACGGCGGAACCAGCCCGGCCATGGTCGAGATCGTCGCCGCATGCCAGCGACGCGGTCTGCTCCCCCTCGCCACCTTCAATCGCATCCACGCGGTGCCACCGCTCACCACGACAGCCGAGGAGGCACGAGAAGGGCTCGACATCCTCGACCAGGCGCTGACCGAAGCCCGCGCGACCCTCGGCTGACCGGACTCCTTCTCCGGCACGCGGTGTGCGTCTGAGGAACGGTGTGTTGCGAGTGTCACCGCGGAGAAGGGGCCGGATGTGTTCATTTTCTGGACACGGTCGCGCCGCGTAGTTGGTCGCGCGTTGGGTAGGACGCCTGCGCTCCGGCGTGGCCGACGGTGTGTGCGCTGACGCGGACGGCCCAGCGGGTGGCGCTGGGCAGCGTGTCGCCCTGGCTGAGGCGCCAGGCCAGTGTCGCGGCGAAGGCGTCACCGGCGCCGGTCGTGTCGACGACGTCGGTGGGCAGGCCGGGTACGTGTTCGGCCTGGTCGACGTCGGCGAGCGCCGCCCCGTTGGCGCCGAGGGTCACCACTGCGGAGCGCGCGCCGAGCAGGCACAGCGCCGTGGCCTGGTCGATTCCGGACTCAGCGGTGACGTCGTGCTCGTGCAGGACATCGCGCGCTTCGTGTTCGTTGACGACCAACGGGTCGGCGAGCGCGAGCACGTCGGCAGGGAGATCGACGACGGGGGAGAGGTTGAGCACGATCCGCGCGGAGTCCGCAGCGGCGTTGGCAGCGGCGATGACGGTGTCGAGCGGGATCTCCAGGACCAGCGACACCACGCTCGCCGATTCGAGCAGGTGCCGTGCCGCGTCGATGTCGCTGCCGTCCAGGTGCGCGTTCGCGCCCGCGGCGACGACGATGGTGTTCTCCCCGCTATCGGCGACCGTGACCAGCGCGGTTCCGGTCGCTGCTCGCGCGTCGCGGCCGACGTGGGTGGTGTCGACGCCGTCGGCGTGCAGGGAATGCAGCAGGGTGTCGGCGTGCGCGTCGTCGCCCACCCGGCCGATCAGTGCCGTGCGGGCGCCAAGTCTCGCCGCCGCCACCGCCTGGTTCGCGCCCTTACCGCCCGGCCTCGACGTCAGCGCCGAGGCGGGCACGGTCTGGCCGGCAGCGGATGTTCACGCACGCGGCTCGTCAGGTCGAGGTTGAGTGACCCAACAACGGCGACGTCGAGGGCTGGCACGGGGCGGCTCCTTTCCGCGTCACGCGATGTCGAGGGTCCGGCTGGGCGCCCCGCCAAGCCGCTGGACCAGCCGGTCAGGGAAGGTTCCATCGGTGCGCAGCACCACCCGCACACCGGAGCCCTCCTCGGTGGAACTGTCGGCGATGGTCCTGCCGCGTCCTGGCCCGTCGCTGGTGTCCACATCCACCGGCACGATCGGTGCGACCACCGGGGACACCTCACCGACCGCGATCGCGGCGGCGAGCGGGTCATGGCATGCGGCGCGCGGGGCGCCGAACACATTGCGCTGGTAGACGTCGAGGTAGTGCGCCAGGATCCTCGCCGCGAACCGCGGCGTCGGCGCGTTCGCGGCCAAGAGCCGGAGACGGTGTTCCTCGGTGAGCAGCTCGGTCATGGTGACGTCGAGCGGGACAAGGGTCACGTCCCAGTCCGCCCGGAGCACCAGCTGCGCCGCCTCAGGGTCGTTGGCGATGTTGGCCTCGGCCGCTGGCGTGACGTTGCCGGGGTGGTCGACGGCGCCGCCCATGATCGTCACGTGGCCGACCAGGTCGGGAAGCTCGGGGTCGAGCAGCATCGCGGTCGCGAGGTTGGTCAGCGGCCCGATCGCGAGCAGGTGCAGCCGACCGGGGTTCTCCCTGGCGAGCCGCACGATCAGCTCGGCGGCCGGTTCGGTGGTCGGTGCCAGGGCGGGTGCGGGGAGCCCGGTGTTGCCGAGGCCGTCGTCGCCATGCACGTGCGGCGCGAACCGAGCCGTCCCTCGCAGGCTGCTGCCCGCGCCGACCGCCGTGGGGATGTCCGGTCGTCCCGCGAGGTCGAGTACTCGCAGTGTGTTCGCGGCGGCGGTGTTGGCGCTCGTGTTGCCGAACACCGTGGTGATCGCGCGGACGTCGATGCCGGGAGTGCCGAGCAGGTACAGCAGGGCCAGTGCGTCGTCGATGCCGGTATCGCAGTCGACAAGCAGTGGGTCGTTCGGTGTCATGGGTGTCCTTCGAGGTGGCCGTGAAGCCGAGGGTGGCGCTCGGTCGAGATATCGCACCCAGCGCCACCCTCGGCCAAGGGATCAGCGGGACTGCCAGATGGCGATACTCGGGGCCCCGCTCGGCAGCACGTACTTCGCGGCGAGCAGCGGCGTGCGCTCGACCGAGACGACCTGGGTGACGAGCACGACCGGGGTGTCCGATGAGCGTCCGAACGTGGTGCCGCGCCGCTTGCCGAGCACCGTGGCGGTCACGGTGCTTGCGCCGGTCAGCGGCAGATACGGGTCGGCGGTGGTGAGCGTGTGCAGCATCGTGTGGGGCAGCGGTTCGCCCGATGTCAACGTCTCGGGCAGGGCGGGGTCGATCTCGGCGAGTGCGTCGTCAGGGACGCTCCACTCCTCGGCGAGGCATGCCGGTACCCCGTCGACGTCGATGACGCTCTCCCAGAACCGCACCTCGCAGTTCGCGGGGACCGGCAGGTGCTGCATTACGAGGTCGGTCGGCTCCTCGAGGACGCGGGTGAGTGGCCGGACCTTGACGCTGTCGGTGCCGAGCAGCGACTCCATCGGCCGCAGCCGTTCGAAACCACGGCGAGCGGGGCGATCGTTGACGGTGCGCCCGACTCCTCGCCTGACCGTGATGACGCCGTCCTCCTGCAGCAGGATCAGCGCCTCCCGCAACGCGGGCCTGCTCACGCCGAGCGTCTCGGCGAGCTCGGGTTCGGACGGCAACGTCGAGCCCGGTGGGTAGACGCCGTCCCTGATCGCGTCGACGATCCGTTCGTAGAGCGTGACGACAGGTCGTCGCTGTGGTCGTCTCGGCGTCACCGTGAACTCCCTCCGATCCCAGATGATGTCAGACAAGCTAGCGGCGCCGGTGGTGCCCGTCAACTGCCCGCACGTCGCACGATCACGCAGTCCGGGCTTAAATTGCAGGTAAAACCCTTGACTTGTGGAGTGTTGGCGGGTAGACCCTGCTCTCAACATGAAGCAGTTGTCAGACATGAGTGCTAGGTCACTCGAACACAGCGACCGGGAGGTAGCCCGTGCACGAAGCGCCGACCCTCGACCAGATCCAGCGTGCCCCGAAGGTGCTGCTGCACGACCACCTCGACGGCGGCCTGCGACCGGCGACCGTACTGGAACTGGCGGAACAGACCGGCTACGACGAACTGCCTGAGTCCGACGTCGCGGGGATGGCGACGTGGTTCGCCGCAGCGGGAGCCGGGTCGCTCGAGGAGTACCTGCGCCGCTTCTCGCACACCGTCGGCGTCATGCAGACCGCTGACGCGATCAGCCGCGTGGCCGCGGAGTGCGCCGAGGACCTCGCTGCCGACGGGGTCGTGTACGCCGAGGTCCGATACGCGCCTGAGCTGAGCACGCAGGGCGGGCTCAGCCTCGAGGCGGTCGTCGAGGCGATCCTCGACGGGTTCCGCAGCGGGACGGCGCGCGCCGCGCAGGCCGGCAGGCGCATCCGCATGGGCCTGCTGTTGTGCGCGATGCGGCAGGAGACCCGTGCGATGGAGATCGCGGAGCTCGTGGTGCGGTACCGCGACTCCGGCGTGGTTGGCTTCGACATCGCGGGGCCGGAGGCCGGTTTCCCGCCGACCCGCTTCCTCGACTCGTTCGAGTACCTGCGGCGCGCGAACTGCCACTTCACCATCCACGCCGGTGAGGGCTTCGGGTTGCCGTCCATCTGGGAAGCCATCCAGTGGTGCGGCGCCGCCCGGCTGGGCCACGGCGTCCGCATCGTCGACGACATCGACGTGGCCGAGGACGGCACAGCCAAGCTCGGCAGGCTGGCCTCGTTCGTGCGGGACCGGCGCATCCCGCTCGAGATGTGCCCCACGTCCAATGTGCACACCGGCACGGTCGGCTCCCTCGCTGAGCATCCGATCGGCCTGCTCCGGCGGCTGTATTTCCGGGTCACCGTCAACACCGACAACCGGCTGATCAGCCAGACGTCGATGACGGAGGAGTTCGGCCGCCTCGCGGACGAGTTCGGCTACGACTTCGATGACATGCAGTGGTTCACGGTCAACGCGATGAAGTCTGCCTTCATCCCGTTCGATCAGCGGCTCGCTCTGATCAACGAGGTCATCAAGCCCGGCTACGCGGCCCTGCGCTCTGAGACCCTGTTCGGCCCCGTGGCCAGACTCAACGGACAGTCAACGTCCGGTATGGCAGGCACGACGTCGCACGACCACGCGAAGGGAGAAATCCAATGACCGTGTTGTGGGGCATCGGCGGCATGCTCGCCATCCTGGCGATGGCGTTCGCGATGTCGACCAACCGCCGCGCGATCCGCCCGCGCACCATCATCGGCGCGCTGACCATCCAGTTCGGATTCGGCGTGCTCGTGCTCTACTGGGACGTCGGCCAGCGGATGCTCACCGCGGCCTCGAACCTGGTGAAGGCGGTCATCGCGACAACGGACGAAGGAATTAACTTCCTCTTCGGACCGATCCTGCCGAACAATGAGATGGTGTTCGCCTTCCAGGTGCTGCCGATCGTCGTGTTCGTCGCGGCACTCTCTGCGGTGCTGTACCACCTCCGCATCCTCCAGTGGGTGGTTCGCATCATCGGCGGAGCGTTGCGTTTCGTCCTCGGCACCAGCCAGGCGGAGTCGCTTGCCGCCAGCACGAACGTCTTTCTCGGCCAGACCGAGTCGCCGCTCATCGTCCGGCCCTACCTCGCAAGGATGACCCGCTCTGAATTCTTCGCTGTCATGGTGTGCGGACTGTCCACTGTGGCCGGGACCGTGCTCGTCGGGTACTCCATGCTTGGTGCCCGTCTTGACTACCTGATCGCGGCCGCCTTCATGGCCGCGCCGGGCGGCCTGCTCATGGCGAAGATCATCATTCCGGAAACGGAGCGGGTGGAGACCGATGCGGAACCCGCCACGGCCGTCGTGTCCGCCGCATCGTCACAGGGGGAGAGTGACGCACCAGGCGCCGCGACGTCGGATGTCCCTGCGGAAGAGCGCGCGGACACCGCGGACACCACCGGAGACACCACGGACAGTCGGAACCGGAATGTCATCGACGCCGCCGCGAACGGGGCCGCTGACGGCCTCAAGCTCGCGCTCAACATCGGCGCGATGCTCTTCGCGTTCATTTCGCTGATCGCGCTGCTCAACCTGATGGTCGGCGCCGCTGGCGGCGTGTTCGGTGTGCCTGAGCTGAGCATCCAGCAGATCCTTGGCTACGTCTTCGCACCGGTGATGTTCCTCATCGGAGTGCCATGGGACGAAGCGATCGGTGCAGGCGGTTACCTCGGTCAGAAGCTGATCCTCAACGAGTTCGTCGCCTTCGCGGACTTCGGACCGCACGCCGGGGAGTACTCCGACAGGACCGCGACGATCACGACGTTCGCCCTCACCGGCTTCGCCAACCTCGGATCGCTGGCGATCCTGCTTGGCGGGCTCGGCAGCCTGGTGCCGCAACGCCGTCCGGAAATCGCCCAGCTGGGCATCCGCGCGATTCTCGCGGGCACCCTCGCCAACTTGATGAGCGCGGCGATCGCCGGAATCCTCGTCGGCTAGCCGTGTTGCTGTCATGCGGTGCGGCGGATCATCGGCAGCCGTGGCCGGGTGAGGAGCCAGGCGATGGTGGCGGCGAACAATGGTACGGCGACCGTGATCCCGGCGAGTGTCGTCCACGGGATGGCCAGGTACGGCGAGCCGATGGCGACGTGTGCGGTGTAGCCGTACAGGGAGCCGACGCCGAGACCGAGCAGGCAGCCGAGCTCGCCGATCAGCCACGCCTGCGCGGCGGCGAGCCGACGTCGGCGGCCGGGTTGGGCGCCGACCGCGGCGAGCGTGGCGAGGTCGGCACGGCCCTCGGCGGCCGACAGCGAGACGGATATGCCGACGCCGAGCAGCGTGACCACACCCGCCGTGCCGAGCACAATCAGCATCGCCAGGTTGCCGTAGTCCTGGAAGCCGCGTTCCACCCGGAGCGCGTCCTCGTACCCGGTGATGCGGGCGACCTCCGCCAGCTCCTCGCCGGTCGGCTCCCGGTGCAGCGCGAACGTGATCGCGTCGACCCGGACGTCGCCAAGTTCGCGAGCGGTCTCCCAGCTGATCAGCGGCCCCATCGTGGCTTCGGTCTTCGGCAGTCCTGTGGCGATGACGGCGGGCACCTCTTGCCTGTCACGCGGTCTGGCGGCCGGGGTCATGTCGATGCGCGCCATGCCGTCGCGAATCGCGCCGGCCGATGTCACGACGACCTTCCCGGCCTTGAGCGCGGCGATCTCGTCCCTGGCGGCATCACCGGCCAGCCGCGTCAGCATCGCCGGGTCGATCACGCGGACCGGGTCGGCCACCATGCAGCCGCCGCCGCAGCCGCCTGGCATCGTGATGGAGGCGCCTTCCAGGTAGTCGGGCACGGGTGAGTTGGGCGTGGGCCGGAACAAGGTGCCGCTCTCGAAGGTTCGCAGCACCGGCAGCTCGGCGGTCAGCCGTTCGAGCAGGTCCGCGCTGCGGACCGGGAACGGGGCGTACGGGTCGTCGGCAGGGGACTTGACGGGCAGTACCGCGTCGCCATGCCGGGTCTCCGGGACGTAGTGCCGCTCGTCGTCGGCGATCTGGTTGGCGACCGCGTACGACAGTGCGACCGATGCCGCCACCGCCATCATGATCGCCGCGGCGGCAGGACCGGTGCGGTGGCGGTGTCTGCCTGCGTCGCGCGTCGCCAGCCGGACGGATAGTGGCATCGCGGCAGCGAGCCTGGCGACCGTGGCGACCAGCCGGGGCAGGATCCACACGAGCCCGGCCACCACCAGGGTGATGCCCAGCAACACCAGCGCGATCGGCCCTGTCGGTGTCACGCCGTATCCGCGTTCCGCCGCCCGCTGCGCCGCGAACTCGGCACCCATGAGGGCCGAACCTGCGACCACCGCCCCGGTCCCGGCGGCTACCAGCGCCACGCCCCAGAGCGGGATGCGGGTGCGCAGGCTCTCGGCGTGGAATCGGGCGTAGAGCGCGGCGACTACCGGCATCCGGTACGCCGTCCGCGCCGGGATCACGGCGGCGCCGAGTCCGGCGGCTACCCCGATCGCCACCACCCCGGCGATCACCACAACGGGAAAGTCCCAGCCGGTGATCGCCGTATCCGTGATCTGCTCCCACAGTGGACGACCGGTGATGGCCACCCCGACCCCGGCGACGGCACCCGCCGTACTGCCGACGAGTCCGAGCACCACACCCTGGGCCAGCACGATCCGCCGGACGTCGCGCGCGGTTCCGCCCTGCGCGCCGACGAGCCCGAGCTCCCGCACCTGCCTGCGGGCACCGACCGCGAACGCCGCCCCAGCCAGCAACACGATCTCCAGCACGCCGAACCCGACGAACAACGCCAGCAACGCGACGAACTCCGGCTCCTGCCACCCGCTCGACGACGTGTCGACCGGAGGGTCGACGACGATCGAGCGCGGCGTGAGCACCACCCCTTGATCGGCCAGTGACCGCCGCAGCGCCGCCACGTCGGTGCCATCGGGCAGGTCGGCGAGGTAGCGCTCCGGCTCCGGGGCGTCGGCGAACAAGGTGGACCCCGGCGGAGCCCAGACCATCCGGTCGCCGATGCCGCGGATCGGTGAGGCGATCCCGGTGACGGCGTAGCGCTGTCCGTCCGTTGTGGTCAGTGTCGTGCCGAGGTCCGCTGTGGACCAGCCGTAGCGGGTCGCCAGCGGATCACTGACCGCGATCTCGCTCCGCTCGGCAGGCATCCGCCCTGCCTCCAGCCGGAACCGACCGTCGTTGAGCGGGATCGTCCCGTCGAGCAGCTGGACGTCGTACGTTGCCCGCACCCCGTCGACCGCCACCCGGGCGATCGTCTCGGCCACCGGGGTGAGGTTCGCCCCGGCAGGCAGCAACGAAGGCACGTCGACGTCGTCCGTCCGCTGTTCCCTGGTCTTCGCCGGCGGCGGCCGGAAGCCGAGTTCGGTGCCCCACACGTAGGGTGCGAGCCGCACCGACGTGTACTCCGTGACAAGGACGGTGGCGTCGGCTGTGCCCATCTCGATGTCGGCGAGCCGCTCGCCTGTCGGGTTGACGGTGCGCAGCAGGATCACCAGGAACACCGCCGCCGCCACCGGCACCCCGATCAACGCCGCGATCAGCACCGTGCGGCCGGGCGAGCGTCGTGCTGTCCGCCGCGCGATCCGTAGCGCCGGTCCCCAGCCGCCACCCGCGCGGCGGCGGGTGGTCACGACACGTCCAACAAGGACTCGATGCCGGGCGTCCTGCCGGATTCGTCGACTACAACGCCGTCGCGGAGGAACACGATCCGGTCAGCCCATGCCGCGTGCCGGGCGTCGTGGGTCACCAACATCCCGGCGACACCGTGCGAGTCGCAGCGATCCCGCAGCAGCCGCAGCACCGCCTCCCCGGTCTCGGAGTCAAGGGCCCCGGTCGGCTCGTCGGCAAGCAGCACCCGGCGATCACCGACGATCGCCCGCGCGATCGCCACCCGTTGCTGCTGACCGCCCGACATATCATCCGGGAACCGGTCAGCCAGCCGACCGATGCCCACCTCGTCGAGCGCCTCGGCGGCCTGCCGTCGCGCCGCACGGGCCCGGACGCCGTCCAGCTCGAGTGGCAGCGCGACGTTTTCCACCGCCGTCAGCGCCGGAATCAGGTTCAGATCCTGGAACACGTAACCGATGCGTCTTCGCCGCAGCTCGGCCACCTTGGCGCGGCTCACCGTGGTGATGTCGACGCCGTCGACAACCACCGCGCCGCTAGTCGGCGCGTCAAGACCGCCCGCGCAGGTCAGCAGGGTGGACTTGCCGGACCCGGACGGCCCCATCACCGCGACCAGTTCGCCCGCCTGGATCGCCAGGCTCACGCCACGCAGCGCATGGACCGCCGTCTCACCGCCGCCGAACGTGCGGGTCAGCTCCCGGATATCGACGTAGGCTCCGGTGACGGCGCCGGTGGTGTGCGCGGCAGGCTCGGTGGCGGTCATCGCCGCACCCCCGCCCGATCGGCCCGCTCGGCCGGTTCGCCACTGGTCGGCGTGGCGCCGGCGCGGACCAGCATCGACTCGCAGTGGTCGAGCCAGCGAACCTCCGCCTCGGCTGCGAAGATCATCGACTCCACCACAAGCAGCCACGAGACGTCATCGGCCCCGGCGTTGCGCTTGAGCGTGGTCAACTCCTGCAACGATCGCATCGTCGCGGTTCGCTGCCGCTGCACGATCCCACGAACGTCCGTACCGGGAACCGCCACCGCCAGCGCCAGTTTGATCGCCAACTCGTCCCTCGGCCGGTCGCCACGCGCGACCGGCGTGTCGAACCAACCCCGCAGCTCGGCCTGTCCGGCATCGGTGATCCGATACCGGGACCGACCGCCGTCGTCCTCGTCCCCGGCTGCACCCAACGACTCGACCAGGCCGTCCCGGTCCAGCCTGGCCAGCGTCGAGTACACCTGACCGATGTTGAGCGGCCAGGTCGCGCCCGTGGCCGCCTCGAACTCCGCCCGCAGCTGGTAGCCGTACTTCGGCCCATCCTGGAGCAACGCCAACAGACCATGCTTCACCGACATAGATACGGAGTATGCATACCTGGTATGCACTCGTCAAGCTCGGCGTCACGACGGGTTCGTGGGGATGGTGATGCGCCCGAGGCTCCTGGCTACAGCCGTGACTGGTGGAGCCAGCCGTCCGGCAGCACCGGCATTCCGGTCAGCGGGGCGATCCACACGTAGACCCAGCACAGGCTGCCGTCGGCCACCGTGATGCGGGAGCGTCGGTACTCCGGCCCTTCGTAGTGGTCGAGCCGGGCGAGCGCGGCGTCCGGATCACCCAGCCGTACCAGCCGCGCGGGCGCGCCCGGCCCGTCGCCTGGCAGGAACGCCGGATAGCCGCGCAGCGTGTCGAACAGCGTGCCGGGTAGCAGGCAGGCGCCCTCGTCCTCGGCGACCAGTGGCTGGAGCAACGACCAGGCCGAAGCGCCGGGCATGAGCGTGCCGTACACGGCCAACAGGTCGAGTTCGGTCGCTGCGTCGTTCATGCCATACAGGATGCACCTGAGCCGCCCAGCCGGCCGTCGTGGTACAACACTTCCGCCGCCACGACGCCGAGGTTACGTGGCGCTGCCGCTACCGCCGCGAGGTCGCGAGACATACGTCTCCTAAGTGACACGGCACATTCACCCCGTTCGACATGTGCGTCGCGGTGACACCTGGGACACTGTGCGGCGCGGACAGACTCAACGGCTGCCGGTGCGGGGAAGTGGACCGCACAACTCGTCCATAGAGACCCACGCAGCCGCCAACGAACCGAGAGATGACATGTGATGGGGACCCCCTCAGCTCAGACGCACGTTGATATGGCGTCGAAGTTTGTTCGGAGCGTGAGGAGGTCCCAATGACTATCGTAGGTGGCTTCGACGTGCATCGACAGCAGATCACGTTTGATTATTTGGACACCGATACCGGTCGGGTGCGGTGGGGTGAGATTCGCCCGGTGACGCGGCGGCGGCTGCGGGGCTGGTTGGCCGAGCACTGCCCCGGCGGGGATGCGGAGTTCGCCACGGAGGGTTGCACCGGGTGGCGGTTCGTGACCGAGGAGTTGGCCGCCGCGGGTGTGGTTCCGCATCTGGCTGATCCGGCCGAGACCGCGGCGCTGCGGGGTCCGAAGAAGCGCGCCAAGACCGACCGGGCGGATGCGCGGCTGCAGCGGACGCTGTTGTTCGAGGGCCGGCTGCCGGAGTCGTGGATCCCACCAACCCATGTGTTGGAGATTCGCGCGCTGGGCCGGTTGTACTGCACGCTGGTGGCCGAGCGGCGCGCCTGGCAGCAGCGCATCCATGCTCAGCTGTTCCACCAGGGCTGTCCGCCGATCCGGGCGCTGTTGACGCAGGCGGGGCGGGCAGCGCTGGCCGCTGCCGAGCTGTCTGCGGCGGGGCGACAGTGGGTGGACACGGCACTACGGCGGATCGACTCGCTCACCGGCGAGATCGAACCGCTGCGGGCCCAGCTGGTCGCGTTCGCCCGCCGCCAACCCGGGTGCCGGGCGTTACAGGCTCGCCACTACGGGGTGGGGTGGCTGTGCGCAGTGCTGATCTGGGCCGAGATCGGTGATGCCCGCCGATTCCACAACTCCGATGCCGTGATTCGCTACGCCGGAATGGACATCACGGTGTATTCCTCCGACGGCAAACGCTCCCCCGGACACCTGTCCCGACAAGGGTCCTCGGAGCTGCGCTGGGCAGCCTTCGAAGCCGCACGGTGTGCCGCCCGCCGCGGTTCACCGGACTACCTCTACTACCGCAAGATCGCCGCCGAGGCCGGCGGGAAGAACCCCGCGCTGGCGGTGGAACGCAAGCTGCTGCGGCGCTGCTACCACACCCTGCGTGAGCTCGGTGACGCCGCGCTCGCACCGCTCGAAGCCCAGGGGGTGGCCGCCTGACATGACACTCGCGCGTGCCCTGCCCACGATTCCCCTGATGCCCGCGGCTAGCTCCCGTCACGCTCCTGACGCCACCCCTGGCTGGGTGGACGTCCCGGAGAGAATGAGCGGCCGCACCCTCAACTGTCCGCATGCCGGGCACACCCCATCCATCATCATGTCGCCGGACCATCGTCCGTGGACCCAGATAAGGCTGGGCGCCGGCGCGCGCCACATCACAAGCCCACCTCCCACGACGAACACGGGGAGGCCGTGCCCATGACCTAAACCAACGTTTACCGCCTCGTCAACCCAGTGCACCAGCATGCGGCCGAATCCTCGCCGGCATCAAGGTCGTTCGTCCTCGCTACCGCTGCGGGCGCTCCACCTTGACCCCGGCTGCGGTCCACCGCACCCAAGCACGGGCGACGACGAGGCCAAACACCCGAAACAACCAACGGATCCTCACTTTACGGGGGTCCGCATCACAGATAAGGAGCGTAGTGGTGGCGACCCGTGCCTCGGACACCATGCTGGCAGAAGCGGGACCGATCGTGGATTGGTTCTCGCAGCACGCTGGGACGATTGTCTCAAGCGCGATCAATATCCTCATTATCATCGTCGTCGCGTTAGTGGCACGCGCTGTCATCGGCCGTTTGATCACTCACATGATCAAACGAATGGCGAAGTCCCAAGGAAAGCTCAGCGCGGCGACGTCGAAGGCGAGGGCGAAGGTCCTCAAGTCGTCTGAGACCTCCCACGCCGAACGGCAGCAACAGCGGGCCGAGACG
>WHUD01000077.1:370-21379 GCA_009377385.1 Actinophytocola sp. | reverse complement strand
GCTGACCTGCGGACACACCCGCAAAGATCAACTTACCCAGGAAACTCCCGCTAGGCATCGCCGCCCTTGCCTCCGGTGCACACCCGGCGATGGCAGCGCACATCCGACCACCGAGGCCACTGACGTCTGCTGGATGAAGCGCGCCGAAGTAACCGACCGCGTGCTCGCCGTGGCCGTGGCGGGCGCGCTGTGTGCTCGGTGACGTAGACCGCCTCCGGCGGCCAGGGCTCTGGTGTGCGTAGCACCGTGGCTTCCGTTTGGCCAGCGGGCGACGCGCCACCGCCGCCTGTTCCCTCTTTGAACCACCACCAAGACTTCGAGCAGACCTGGCCCGATAGTTGCACTCGGTCTCAGGGCCGGTACTCAGACCGATCCACCCTGCCAGTCAACTGGAAGGAAGGCTTGCGAGTCATCAGCGTGAATACGCTCGCGACGACGAGGAGCGCAACGAGAACGACCACGAACCACACGTATGGAAGCTCCATTGCGTGTCCGTCCAACGGAGGAACCTATGTCGGCAACGCTGCGTCACCGGACTTGTGGTTCCATTGCAGCAACATCCCAACAAACAACGGACCCTGCCCTCTTACTCAGGGCTGTTGACGAAGGCCGAACAGATCATTCGTACGGGCGAGAACTCAACTGCGGGGTCGTTCGACGACTGGAGGCGCTCATCGGGGAGCGGCTGGGCCGCTAGTACTGGTGAAACCATTCGCTCAGGCTGGCCGCGACTCCGGGGCAGGTGACGTCGTGATCGCGCTCGGCGTCCCACCACTGGGCCAGGATCGCTGGCCCGCCCTGCAGCGACGCCTCGGGGTCGCGGCACCGGCTCACGGCGCGGGCGCGAGACGTCTCACCCGCGCTCCGCCACTCGGGGAGGCCCAGAGTCCTGCCGCCGGCGATCGAGTCCCAGTACCTGGGCACCGAGTAGAGCCCCAGCCGGAAGCCGGCCTCGCGGTAACCCTTCATCGCACCCTGGATCACCGCGAAGTTGGCGCCCGTGTCGCGCGTCCACTCCCAGCCGCTGACCGGCTCGATGTCGAGCCAGATGACCGGCGTCTCCAGGCCGGCCGACTGCAGCGAGCTCATGTTGAAGAGCGCCTGCGCGTAGCCGGCGTTGCGCAGGCGGCCCAGCCGGGCACTCCCGTCGTACGGTCCGGCGGCGCCGTACGCTCGCAGTTGCCGGTCGTCGGGGAAGCTGAGCACGCTGTAGGCCGCCACCATCATCTTGCGCTGCTTGGCCCACGCCACCTGGTCGGCCAGGCACGGGTTGGGGAAGTACGCCGGTCCGTTGGTGAGCCCGATGACCACGAACTCGGCATCGGGCAGTGGCTTGGGCAAGCCTTTGGTCTCCCGTTGCGGGATTCCTATCCCCTTCGGACAGTTGGGGTAGCTGATGTCGGCGCCAAGGACCAGCCCGTCGCGGGGCGAGAGCTCCTGCGCCTGTCCCAGCTTGCGCGCCTCGCGCTCGGCCGCCGACACGAGCGGGTTGCCGGGTTCGGTGGAGTCGGCGTCGGCCGGGCTCGACTTCTCATCAGCACCGGACGCAGTGGGCGTCGACGGGTCGGCCGCACGCTCGTCGGGCCCGGCCGCGCCACACCCGCACAGCAGCGCCGCTCCGAGCAGCAGTGCCAGTGTCCGCAAGTCTCAACGCCGTTCCGAAGGCCGTGTCGTCATCGCTCGCCCGATCATACCCGTGCGCCCAGGCTACGGGCGGGATCCTCGCGAGGTTTCCGGGAACGCGCAGCTTAGGCTACCCTCATATGCGTCAACTCGGGCGGCGGCCGTGGGCACAGGCTGGAGGTATGCCGCTGCTCATTCACGAGTCGTACGGCCGGTGGGCGTCGTCGTGGTCTCGATCTACATGCTGCGCAACTACTTCGAAACCATCCCCACGAGTCTGATCGCCTGGAACGAGTTTCTTCGTCACCGAGCGACTGCTCACCGCAGGGCTCACCGCCGGCGCGGAGAAGGGCTGAACGCCTCTTGATTTGCGGCCGCGATCGGTGTGCGGTCTAAGGAAGAGCCGCAGTCGTGCGAGGGGCGGGGCCGATGAGACTGGTGATCCTGGGCGGTGGCGGGTTCCGGGTCCCGCTGATCTATCGTGCGCTGCTCGAGGACACCTCGGACATGCACATCGACGTGGTTCTCGCCGACGTCGACGCGGCCCGGCTGGACGTGATCGGCCACGTGCTCGCGCAGCTGGCCGCTAATGTCCCGGATGCGCCGACCGTAGGCCGCACCACCAACCTTGACGACGCCCTGACCGGCGCGGACTTCGTGTTCTCCGCGATCAGGGTCGGCGGGCTCGCCGGCCGCGTTCGCGACGAACACCTGCCGCTCGCCGAGAACATGCTCGGTCAGGAGACCGTGGGCGCAGGCGGGATCCGGTACGGCCTGCGCACGATCCCGGTTGCCAGGGACATCGCCCGGCGGGTCGCGGCACGCGCGCCTGACGCCTGGCTGATCAACTTCACCAACCCCGCTGGCATGGTCACCGAGGCCATGGCGGACATCCTCGGCGACCGTGTCATCGGCATCTGCGATTCACCGGCCGGGCTGTCCCTGCGGGTCGCACACGCGCTCGGCGTCGAGCCGGACACGGCCCGGTTCGACTACGCCGGGCTCAACCACCTCGGCTGGCTCCGTGCCGTGCATGTGGACGGACGTGACCGGCTGCCGGAGCTGCTTGACGACGACGAGGCGCTCGGCGGCTTCGAGGAAGGCAGGCTGTTCGGCGGCCGGTGGTTGCGCGCGCTCGGCGCGATCCCCAACGAGTACCTGCACTACTACTACAACACCGCCGAAGCCATCCGGACGATTCAGCGGCAGGCGCAGACGAGGGGAGAGTTCCTGCGCGACCAGCAAGGCAGGTTCTACGTCGAGGCCGCCCGCGACCCCGCCAGGGCGCTGGTCGAATGGCAGCGCGCGCGGCAGGAGCGGGAGGCCACCTACATGCCGGAGGCCCGTGGCGATGAGCCACGCAACGATGTGGTTTCCGGAGGCTACGAACGGGTCGCGCTCCGGCTCATGCGCGCCCTCTCGCGCGACAATCCCACCACGTTGATCCTCAACGTCCGGAACCGGTCGGCGGTGCCGGGACTCGATGCCGACGCTGTCGTGGAGGTGCCGTGCACGGTGGACCGCGAGGGCGCACGGCCGCTCGTACCGGGCCCGATCCCCGACGACCAGCTGGGCCTCATTCATGCGGTCAAGGCGGCCGAACGGGCGACCATCGATGCTGCGGTCACCGGCTCGCGGACAGCGGCCTTGCGCGCGTTCGGCCTGCATCCCCTCGTCGACTCTGTCGCAGCGGCGGCTCGAATCGTCGACAATTGTCTTGGGTGAACGGCCCACGATCGATGTGGGAGTTGGTGTGGCCATGCGACACGACGATGCTGTGCCTGCCGAGTTGGCCGGCCAGATGGCGGTCGACCCGTTAGCTGAGGTGCGATCCCCTGAGGACCCCGCGTTCGACGTGTTCCTCACCGGGACGGTATTCCTCGACATCGTCTTCACCGGCCTGCACCACTCCCCGGCGGTCGGCACGGAGGTCTGGGCGGACGGGATGGGATCCTGCCCTGGCGGCATCGCCAACCTGGCGATCGCAACCAGCCGGCTTGGCCTGAACACCGCGCTGGCAGCCTCGTTCGGCGACGACGTCTACGGCGACTTCTGCTGGGAAAGCCTGACCGTGCACGAGGACGTCGACCTGTCGTCGTCGCACCGGGTCAGCGGCTGGCACTCGCCGGTGACGGTGTCGCTCGCCTACGACGGCGAACGCACGCTGGTCACCCACGGGCACCCGCCGCCGCAGGGCGAGCCGATCCCCACCAGGTTGCCGTGTGCCAGGACGTCCGTCGTGCACCTGACACCCGGTAGCCGCACCCCGTGGTTGGAACACGCCAGCGCGCAGGGCAGCCTGGTCTTCGCCGATGTCGGGTGGGACGAGACGGACGCCTGGTCCGCCGAGATGCTGTCGGATCTCCGGTCCTGCCACGCGTTTCTACCCAACGCCGTCGAGGCGATGCGCTACACGCGCACTACCACTCAGCGGGACGCGCTGCACAAGCTGGCCGACGTCGTGCCCGTCGTGGTCGTCACCGACGGCGCTCGGGGCGCGCTTGCCATCGACAACACGACGGGCGAGTCCGCCGAAGCACCGGGTCTGGTGGTCGAGGCGCTCGACTCCACAGGTGCGGGCGACGTGTTCACCGCGGGCTTCGTGACTGGCACCCTCGCCGGGTGGTCCCTGGCGGACCGGCTGCGGTTTTCCAACCTGGCCGCGGCCCTGTCGGTGCAGCGGTTCGGCGGCTCGCTGGCCGCCCCCGACTGGCTGGAGATCGCCACCTGGTGGTGGCAGACCAAGCGCAACCCGGCTGCCACCGAGCTTGCCGACCGCTACCGGTTCCTCGACGATCTCGTACCACCCATCCGGCCGGGGACACGTCGGCGTGCCGTCCCCACCGTCGGTTTCCGTGGCCAGGCCTGACGAACCGGGCCGGGTGCCCGATGCGGTTGAGTTTGGGCGCGAGGTGCCGCGCGCCCAGCTCGGACGCGCCAGCGCCGTAGGCGACTACGGTGCGCGCCCCGGCGAGCACGCCGACCGTAGCCCGACGTCGCGCGTCTTCTCAGCTGGCGCGAGCTCGTCCGGCAGGCTGCGCTCGATCAGGACGGAGGCGGGCGTCGCGCTGTTGTTCGTCAGCCACGATCTCGACCAGGTCACCCAGCTCCGGCGGTTGGCAACGACGCCCTGACGGTCACACCCGGGTCACCTCGGTCGCCTGTTCGGTGCGGCGCTTGATCGCGGCGATGCAGAGCAGGCTGAGCACCGAGACTCCGACGAGGTAGATGCTGACCGGGATCGAGGAGCCCCAGGCGGCGTACAGCGCGGCCGACACCGTGGGAGCGAGGCCACCGCCGAGGATGGCGCCGATCTGGTAGGCCAGGGAGGTGCCGCTGTAGCGGACGTCGGCGGTGAACAGCTCGGTGTAGAGCGCGGCGAGCGGGCCGTAGACCACACCGAGGAAGACGGCGGTTCCCGCGAGCGCGAGCAGGATGACCACGGCGTTGGCGGTGTTGACCAGCGGGAGCAGCGCGGCGGCGAACACCGCCTGCCCAATGCTGCCCACGAGCAGTACCTTGCGGCGGCCGAGCCGGTCGGACAGCGCGGACGCCCACGCGATGGTGACGAGCCAGATCGCCGAGGCCACCAGGGTCAGCGTGAGGATGAGGTCGCGGCTCATGCCGAGGACGGTGGTGGAGTAGGAGAGCACGTAGGCGATGAAGATGTAGCCGAGGGCGTTGTTGCCGATGAACGCGCCTGCCGCGAGCAGCACGTCCTTGGCGTTGTTCCGGATCACGGCGACGACGGGCAGCCGCTGGGTCGAGTTTGTCTCCTTCATCTCGGCGAAGTCGGGGCTTTCCGGGATGGAGAAGCGGATCATCAGCCCGACGGCGACCAGCACGGCGGAGAGCAGGAACGGCACCCGCCAGCCCCAGGACGTGAAGGCGTCGTCGCTCAGCGACGTCGACACGCCGAGGAAGACGAGGTTGGCCAGGATCAGCCCGCCAGGCACGCCCATCTGCGGGAAGCTGCCGTAGAAGCCCTTCCGGTGCGGCGGCGCGTGCTCGACGGCCATCAGTACGGCGCCGCCCCATTCCCCGCCGACGCCGATGCCCTGGGCGAGCCGGAGGGTGACGAGCAGGACCGGTGCGGCGAGGCCGAGCGCGGCGTAGGTGGGCAGCAGTCCGATGGCGACGGTGGCGATGCCCATCAGCATCAGCGACGTGATCAGCATGGATTTGCGTCCGATGCGGTCGCCGAAGTGTCCCATGATCACGCCGCCGAGCGGGCGGGCGAGGAAGCCGACAGAGAAGGTGGCGAACGCGGCCACGGTCCCCGCTGCCGCGGAGAACTCCGGGAAGAACAGCGGCCCGAACACGATGCCAGCTGCCATGCCGTAGATGAAGTAGTCGTACCACTCGACCGCGGTGCCGATCAGGCTGGCCACGGCGACCTTGAGCGGCGACACCGGCGCGCTCGACGCGGCGGCGGTGGCGTGTCCAGGGGGCGCGGCAGTGTCGGTACGGGGTCGTGTCGTGTTCATCGTTGCATCACCAACCGCCTCAATGCGATCAAAGGATTGACTGATTGGGCGGCAGCGTAAGTGGCCGCGCGCACAATGCGCAAGGGTTTGACTAATTCGTGCCAACGCCGCGGCGATCAGGAGCGGCGCTTGATCTCGCTGGCCTGGGCACCGTGCATCAGCTTCTCCAGCAGGCCGATGAGGACGGTCAGCTCGGGCCGGGTGAGCGTGCCCGCCCAGGCCTGTTCCCGCTTGTTGTGCTCCTCGAACGCGCCGGTGATGGCGTCGTGGCCCTTGTCGGTGAGGGTCAGTTGGAGCGCCCTGCGGTCGTGGGTCGCGCGCTCGCGCGTGACATGCCCATCTCGCTCAAGGGTCTTGACCAGGGCGGACACGGCGGCGCGGCTCATGCCGGACAGCTCGGCGATCCGTTTCGCCTCAAGCGGGCCCGCCAGCCAGAGCACGAACAGCACCCGGAAGCCTGGCCAGCTCCAGCCGTTGGGGCGGTGCACCGTCGACTCCAGGTCGTAGACCAGCGCGCTCGTGGCCCGGTGCAGTGTCAGCACGAACCGCATCGCCACCGGGTCGACCTGCGGAAGTTCCGCCGTTGTCTTGTCGATGGCGTAGTCGACGAAGGATAGGTAGTCGAGCTGGTCCTGCTCCCGAGGTTCGGTGCTCATACGCCCAGCGTAATCGGCTCGCGCCGGGTCGCAGCCGCGCCAACCCGAAAATAGGGGCTTTCGAACCTGGCGCGAGCGCGTTACGGTAAGAAGCACACAGATGATAAAAGCTTTGATTATTAGGGAGGGTCGTGATGGCACCCAAGGCCTTCGCGTCATCGGCGGATGTGGCCGAGAAGGAGCAGCGGCTGGAGGTGCTGGCCGATGGCGTCTACGCGTTGACGGCGGAGGGTGATCCGAACGTGGGCGCCATCGAGGGTGAGGACTTCCTGGTCGCCTTTGAGGCGTTGGCGACGCCGGTCGCGGCGCGGGAGTGGTTGACGAAGCTGCGTGAGCACACGGACAAGCCGGTGCGGTACCTGGTGCTGTCGCATTACCACGCGGTGCGGGTGCTGGGGGCGAGTGCGTTCGATGCCGAGGTGATCCTTGCGCATGACAACACCCGCGCGCTGATCGCCGAGCGCGGCAAGCAGGACTGGGAGTCGGAGTTCGGTCGGATGCCTCGGTTGTTCAAAGAGCCGGAGTCCATCCCCGGCCTGACATGGCCGACCATGACGTTCAGCGACACCGCCACGATCGACTTGGGCGGTGACCGGGGCACACTGGAGCTGCGCCACCTGGGGCGGGGTCATACCGAGGGCGACATCGTCGCGTGGCTGCCGCAGCAGCGGATCCTGTTCGCCGGTGACCTGGTGGAGGCGCAGGCCGCGCTCTACACCGGTGATGCGTTCCACCGCGCCTGGTCGACGTCCACCCTGGACAACCTCGCCGCCCTGGGCGCGGAGACGCTGATCGGCGGGCGTGGGGCGGTGGCGCACGGGCGCGACGCGGTGGATGCCGCGATCGGCCAGACCCGGCATTTCCTTGAGGTGATGTTGCGCGAGGTCGGTGCGGTGCAGGAACGGGGCGGCACCCTGAAGGACGCCTTCGACGCCACTCACGCGGCGCTGGTGGATCGTTATGGCGGGTGGCCGATCTTCGAGCACTGCCTGCCGTTCGACGTCTCCCGAGTGTGGGATGAGCTGTCCGGTGTGGAGCGTCCGGTGATCTGGACCGCCGAGCGTGACCGCGCGGTCTGGGACCAGCTGCAGTCGTAACGGAGCCGACATGAACGAGACATCACAAGGCCGGGTAGCGATCATCGGCAACGGTCCCGTCGGCCAGACCGCCGCGCTGCTGCTGGCCCGCTGGGGCATCCCGGTCACCGTGCTCGATGGGCGGCCGGAGCGAGACCTCGTCGGGTCGAAGGCGATCTGCCAGCAGCAGGACGTGCTCGATGTCTGGGAGGCCGTCGGCGCGGGCAAGCGGATCGCCGCCGAGGGGCTGACCTGGACTAAGGCGCGCACCTTCTACCGCGACACCGAGCTGTTCTCCTACGACCTGCCCGACCCGGGCAAGTCCTGCCTGCCGCCGTTCGTCAACATCTCGCAAGCCCGCACCGAGGAGGTGCTCGACGAGCGAATCGCGGCTGGGCCGCTGATCGACGTGCGGTGGAACCATCCCGCGATCGGCATCGAGCAGCACGAGGTCGGCGTCGAGGTTCACTGCGCGACACCGGACCGCGAGGAGACCGTGACCGCGGACTACGCGGTCGTCTGCGCCGGAGCACGGAGCGACGAGCTGCGCCGCGCGCTCGGAGTGTCGTTCGACGGGCACTCCTTCGACGACCGGTTCCTCATCTGCGACATCCGCGCCGACCTGCCCGACTGGGCCCACGAGCGGCGGTTCTACTTCGACCCGGAATGGAACCCGGGCAGGCAGGTGCTCATCCACCCGTGCCCGGACTCGACGTTCCGCATCGACTGGCAGGTACCCAGCGACTACGACCTGGCCGCCGAACAGTCCAGCGGTGCGCTGAACGCGCGCATCAGGGCGATCATCGGCGATCGGCCGTACGAGATCGTGTGGCAGTCGGTGTACCGGTTCCACTCCCGCATCGCCGATCGGATGCGGGTCGGTCGGGTGCTACTCGCCGGGGACAGCGCGCACTTGGTGTCGCCGTTCGGTGCGCGGGGGCTGAACTCCGGGGTGGGCGATGCGGAGAACGCCGCGTGGAAGCTCGCGTTCGTCCTGCGCGGCTGGGCGGGCGAGGAACTGCTGGAGTCCTACCACGCAGAGCGCCACGCGGCGGCGCGCGAGAACATCGAGGTCACCACCGCCACGATGGACTTCCTGGTGCCGCAGGACGACGCACAACGCAGGCGACGGCGCGACGTCCTGGAGCGAGCCGCCCACGATCCCGCCGCCCGGCCCGAGGTCGACTCCGGCCGGTTCGCCGAGCCGTTCTGGTACGTCGACTCGCCACTGACCACGCCCGACCCTAGCCGCCCGTTCGCGGGCCGTCCGCCGCGCGGCAGCGCACCCGACCCGGCACCTGGCGTGATCGTGCCGGACTTCCCGATCACCGTCGCGGGGTCGGCCACGCGGCTGCGCGAGGTCGCCCGCGACGGGTTCCTGCTGCTGGCGACGCATGACGTCGACCACGCCGCGCTACACGCCGCCACCGCAGCGCCGGTCCGCGTGCTCGCACTCGACGACACCGCCGCCGGGGCGCTTGGCGCTCGGCCCGGCGAAGTCTGGGTCGTCCGGCCCGACGCGCACGTGGCGGCCGTGCTGACCCGGCCAACCACCGGCGACATCGCCGCCGCTCTGCGCAGGGCGACCGCCGCCGTCTCGACACCGCAACCGACGCCCTAGGAGCCACCCATGGCGTACTACCGGCAGGTGGGCAACGTCCCACCGAAGCGACACACCCAGCACCGCCGTTCCGATGGCGGGCTGTACTACGAGGAGCTGATGGGAGAGGAGGGGTTCTCCAGCGACTCCTCACTGCTCTACCACCGCCACATCCCGTCAGCGATCTCCGACGCGCAGCCGTGGGAGCTGCCAGACCAGGAGCTGACGCCGAATCACCCGCTCAAGCCGCGTCATCTAAGGCTGCACGAGCTGTTCGCTGATAACGAGTGGAAGGCCGCCGACGTCGTCACCGGCCGCAGAATGGTGCTGGGCAACGACGACGTGCGCCTCTCCTACGTCGTGGCGGGAGAGACGTCGCCGCTGTACCGCAACGCGGTCGGCGATGAGTGCGTCTACATCGAGTCCGGCTCGGGCACGGTGGAGACCGTGTTCGGTGCGCTGCCGGTGCGCCAAGGCGACTACGTCATCCTGCCGAGGGCGACCACCCATCGCTGGCTGCCGGACGCCGATGCGCCGCTGCGGGCGTACGTGATCGAGGCGAACTCGCACATCATCCCCGCGCGCCGGTATCTGTCGCGGTTCGGGCAGTTGTTGGAGCACGCGCCGTTCTGCGAGCGCGACCTGCACGGCCCCACCGAGCCGCTGCTCGCCGAGGGCAGCGACGTAGAGGTGCGGGTCAAGCACCGGGGACCCGGCGGGATTACCGGCACCCGCTACGTCTACCCGGCGCATCCGTTCGACGTCGCGACGAGGTGATGTTCTACTGCGGCGGTGACTACGAGGCCCGCAAGGGCTCCGGCATCGGGCCCGGCTCGATCAGCCTGCATCCCGGCGGGCACTCCCACGGGCCGCAGCCGGGCGCGTACGAGCGCAGTGTCGGTGTGGAGTTCTTCGACGAGCTCGCCGTCATGGTCGACACCTTCCGTCCGCTGCAGCTCGGAGAGGGTGGCATCGCCGCCGAGGACGACCGCTACGCCTGGACCTGGGCAGCGGGAGCACCGTCATGACCACGTCGTTGCTGGACGCATTGGTCGATGACGCCGGGCTGTTCCCGCCGACCGCCCTGAGCATGCCGGACGCCGTCGCGCGGCACCGCGCGGATCTGGCCGAGAACAATCCGGTGCTGACACACCGGTTCTTATGCCCGGCGTCCCGCATCGGTGAGTTGCGCGCCGAGCTGGCAGGCGGCGACCGGTTCCGGCTCGGGCTGATCGCCGACACCGACGGGCTGGCCGACGTCGTCGCCGAGGTCAGCGATGATGCGCGGCTGGAACTGGCGATGGTGGAGTTCCCACTCGCCCGCGTCAACGTCGCCGAACCAGCAGCGGCGCTGGATGCGGTCCGGGCCGCGCTGGACGCTGCTGGGGTGGCGTCGAGCATCCCGGTGTACGTCGAATCGGCGTGGTCCGATGTGGACGATCTGGTGGCCGCGATCGCCGCCAGGGAGGGGTTCCGGCTCAAGCTGCGGTGCGGCGGGGTGCGTGCGGAGCTGTTCCCCAGCCCGGAGACGCTGGCGGCGGCGCTGGTCGCGGCCGCGCAGGCGGACGTGGCGGTGAAGGCGACGGCGGGTCTGCACCACGCGGTGCGCTACACCGACCCGGGCACCAGGTTCGTCCACCACGGCTACCTCAACCTGCTGGTCGCGGCCGCCGACGCCGCCACAGGCGCCGACGCGACCGCCGTCGCCGATACGCTGCGGACGACCCACCGCGACACACTGCTGCGTCGCGTGGCCGCGCTCGATCCGGACAGCATCGCCGCGACCCGGCGGCTGCTGGGCAGCTACGGCTCGTGCAGCACCGCGACACCGGTCACCGAAGCCCGCGAGTTCGGGCTAACTCGGTGACACCGTCTGAGAGAGGATGATCTCCCCGTGAACGACACCTGGGCGCCGGTCCCGGCCGGCTCCGGATTCGACATCGCCAACCTGCCCTACGGCGTGTTCACCCCGCCGGGCGGCGTACCCCGCGTCGGGGTCCGCATCGGCGACCACGTGCTCGATCTCGCCGCAGCGCTGGGCGACGACGTCTTCGCGACACCGTCGCTGAACCCGTTCCTGGCCCAAGGCCGCGCCCACTGGACCCAGGTACGGGCACGCATCCGGGAGCTGCTCACCGACGAGTCCCACCGGGAGGCCGTCGAACCCGCGCTGCACCCACTGGACACCGTCAGCTTGCGGCTACCGTTCGAGGTCGCCGACTACATCGACTTCTACGCCAGCGAGCACCACGCCACCAACCTCGGCAGGATGTTCCGCCCCGACACCGCCGCGCTGCTGCCGAACTGGAAGCACCTCCCGGTCGGCTACCACGGCCGCGCGGGCACCGTCGTCGTGTCCGGCACGGACATCACCCGGCCCTGCGGGCAACGCAAAGCCCCCGCCGACGACGTGCCGACGTTCGGGCCATCGGCGAAGCTGGACGTAGAGGTCGAGGTCGGATTCGTCGTCGGCGCAGGGTCCCGGCTCGGCGAGCGGGTGGCCACCACGGACTTCGCCGAGCACGTCTTCGGCGTGTGCCTGGTCAACGACTGGTCTGCCCGCGACATCCAGGCGTGGGAGTACGTGCCGCTGGGGCCGTTCCTCGGCAAGTCGTTCGCCACCTCCATCTCGCCGTGGATCGTGCCGCTCGACGCGCTCAGCGAGGCCCGCGTGCCCACCCCGACCCACGAACCGGAGCTGCTGGACTACCTGCACGACCCAGAACCCTGGGGCCTCGACATCGACCTGGCGCTCACCCTCAACGGGCAGGAGATCTCCCGCCCGCCGTACGCCCAGATGTACTACTCACCCGCCCAGATGCTGGCTCACACCACCGTCAACGGCGCCGCGCTCCGCACCGGCGACCTCTACGCCTCCGGAACCGTCTCCGGACCCGAGCCCGGACAACGGGGCTCGCTGATCGAGCTGACCTGGAACGGCACCGAACCCCTCACCCTCGCCGACGGCAGCACCCGCAGCTTCCTCGCCGACGGCGACACTGTGTCCATCACCGGCACCGCACCCGGCCCCGACGGCACGCGGATCAACCTCGGCGAGGTCAGCGGCACCATCACCCCCGCGCAGGCGTGACGCCGGGGGTGGCGCTCGGTCGATGACGTCCACCGAACGCCAGCCTCGGCCACGGTGCCCGCGTCGTTAGCGCTCAGCCGGTGGACGTGTGGTGTCTCACGGGGGGCTCGGCCCTGCTCGCGACACTGTCCGCACCTCACGACCCGGTAGTCGCGCGCTGGACGCGCCCGGTTCCCGGCAATCGCAACTCGCGCCGTTGGTTACTTCAGGGCGAAGGGGTAGTTCTGGGGCGGTGGGTCGGCGTTGTGCGCGGCGCAGTGGTTGTCGCGGGGCTTGGTGGTGGTCAGCGGCGGTGCGTAGGAGTTGGACGCCAGCAGCAGTGCGGCTTCGGCGGCGGCGTCCTTCTCGATGCGTTGGGCGACGAGCTCGCGTTCATCGTCGGAGCGGGCGCGCACCAGGTCCTCGGCGTTGCGCCAAGCCCGCTCGCGCCAGCCGACGATGAGCTGATACGACGCGGGATCGGCGAGGCTGCCGTCGCCGTTGGCCATGGACGGGTCCAACCGGGCGGACAGTTCGGCTGTGAGTGGTTTGGTCAGGCGCAGCAGTAGCTCGTTGACCTTGTCGTAGTCCGGCTTGCCTGACATGCCGTCCGGACGGACCAGCCCGGCCGCGGCCATGACGAACGGAAGGTCGCGGTTGATGTGGGCGTTGATGCCGAGCAGCAGGTCGCCGGTGCCGGTGATCCGGCTGGTCGCGGCGGCGTCGAAGGCGATCTGCCATGCCAGGGGTGCCTCGGTGCCCCGAGAGGACCACTCGTCGAATGCCCACAGGTAGGCGCGGGCGAAGGTCTCGACCACGTAGTTCAACCAGGCCTTGTCCTCGTAGTGCGGAACGCCGTTGGCGTCGACCGTGTCCCTGATCCACGTATAGCCCTGCGTGATACGAGTGTAGGCCAGCGAGAACACCGCGTTGTGGTCACAGGTCGCTGTCAGCGCGTCCAGCCGCTTGGTCATCTCCTTGACGGTCTTCGTGGCGCAGTTGTCCTTGCCCGCGAGGCACTCGTCGGAGCTTCCCGGGGTGTACTCGGAGATATACGACGGCAGCCATGTCGCCCAGTTGACCGTCAGTGTCTGCGTTGTGGTCGTGGTCAGTTCCTGCTCCAGCGCCTCGTCCGCGCCCGCGGTGAACGGGACGGCCGGCACGAGAAGCGCTGCGGCGAGGGCGACAGCGGCGACCAGCCTTGCGCGCCGTCGGGGACCGGGGGTTGTGGCGCGAGACACGGCGTACTCCAGGGGCTGCGGCACGATGACCTGCTTGATGGTGTGTCCACGGTGGCCCCGATGGAGAAGCTATGTCGCCTGCCGCAGGGGGTCAATCAACCGAACAGCCCAAATGAGTACACCTGCCCATAACTGACAACGAGCTTCGCGCGGCGTGGTTACGCCGTCCGACTCAACCCGGGAACGGACGGGTCCGTCGGGCGTCGCTGAGGACGTCGGCCCACCAATCCAGCTCGGCAAGGGCACCGGACAGACCGCGGGTGACACCGACGTCAGGCGAGTAGCGAGAGCCATCCAGCGCCTCCCATGGCGAGCGCAGGCCCATGACCCTGCGGGTGGTCACGACGTTGAGTTCGGCCAGCACGCCTCGCAGGTGCTCGATCGCGGCGTGTCCACCCTGGACGCCGTAGGCGACGATGGTCGCCGGTTTGAGCTGCCATTGGCTGTAGTGCCAGTCGATCAAGCGCTTGAGTGAGGCGGGGTAGCTGTGGTTGTACTCGGGGGTGACGAACACGAAAGCGTCGGCGGCGGCGATGTCGTCCGCCACCTCGGTCTTGGGGCCGCCGCCGGGGTAGAGCAGGCTATCGTCGGGCAACTCGATCGTGGCCAGGTCGATCAGGTCGGTCTTGGTCCCCTCATCGACCTGGTTGATGACCCAGTCGGCGATCGGTGCGCCCATGCGGTCGTTGCGCACACTGGCGGAAATCACCGCGATCCTCGTCGGGATCGGGGAGTCGGTGGAGTGGCTGCTGTGGCGTTCAGTACTCGTGATCATGCGTGCCACGCTGAGGGTTGAACATATGTTGAAGTCAAGCCCCGGGTGTCGCTACCGTCGAAACTATGTCTGCCATCACCCAGCCGCTGGAAGTACTCACCGTCAGCGAAGTCGCCGCAGAGAGCGGTGTCGCGCCGTCCGCCGTGCGGTTCTACGAGAAGCACGGTGTGATCAACGCGGTCCGCACATCCGGGAACCAGCGTCGCTTCGACGAGTCCACGGCGTGCCGTATTCAGGTCGCCAAGCTGGCGCAGCGGGTTGGCTTGAGCGTGCGCGAGATCGCCGAGCTTTTCGACGACCTGCCGGCGGACCCCGGCCCGGACGAGTGGGGTGCGATCGCCGGCCGGCTGGTGATCGAGGCCGAGGAGCGTGTCGCGCAGCTCAAGGCGCGGCTCGCGGAGTTGGGATCCGGCGCCAAACTCTGCGAGATCGGACGCTGACACACTCGCGCTTGACTTCAACAAAGGTTCAACCCCGATCGTCGTGGTATGAACGATCACTCGAACCGCTCAACGACGTCCTGGCTGTCGGGACTGCCAGGGGCGCACCCGGACTTGCTCGCCGATCTCATCGACCACGCGACCGTCGTCGGTCTCGGCACCAGCACGCGCGGGGGACGTGAGCCGTTCCTGCTTGTCGAGCAGGCCACCCACGCGTTGCTGCAACGCGGATTCGGCGCCATCGCCGTCATGGACAACCAGCGGGTCGTCGAGCTGTACGACCGGTTCGTCCTGGGTGACGACGTCGACATCGACGCGGCCCTCACGCAGGCGTGGGGTCCCTGGCGAACGACCGAGATGCGTGACGCGCTGACCTGGCTGCGCCGGCACAACCAGAGCCGCCAGAACGATCCGGTCCGCGGCATCGCCATCGGCAGCTCCCGCGTGCTCCCCACCGACTACGACCGCGTCGTCGAACTGCTCACCGGCCTCGACCCGGCAACGGCAGCGCGCGTCGGAGAACTATTCGACGTCATCCGAACCGCCCACGAGCACGGCGAACATGTCCTACGCGCCCGTGGCACGCATCCCGGCACGCCGTTCGTCGATCTTGCTCGCGCCGCCCGCGCGATGGCGGCCGGGCTGGACAACGGCGCGCAACGCGATGAGGCCGTGCGACTGCTCGATGCGATGGTCGAGCATCACGCGAACGCCATCGGTCAGGGCTACGACGCCGAACGCGAGGAACGCGCTGCCGCCGACCGGATCCTGCGACACCATCGGCGAACCGGGGATCGCATCGTCCTCTGGGAAGGAAGCCTGCACATCGCCGCACACCGCAGTGTCATGCTCGGCTCTCACCTCAAGCAGGCGTTGGGGGACCGGTACGCGCCTGTGCACGTCACCTTCGGCCAGGGCCGCGTCCCCGGCATGGACATCCCACCGCCGCGTGAGGATTCGGTCGAGGCGCTCGCCCTGGGTGGTGAACGCACCGTTGATCTACGCTCGCAGCTGGCCACCGGCTTCGGCCAGCAGTGGCGGATACGGCTGATCTCGGGCGTGTACGAACCGGAGCGGGACGACGACCACTACTACAGCCTGCCCTCGCTCACGGCGAGCTTCGACGTCGTCGTCCTTATTCCTACGATCACCCCGCTCCAGCCGCTGACTGCCGATGGACACGCAGTGGCGCGAAACTCTGCGCCACCGGCATGAGCTCGATGGTGTTGACGTTGACATGCCCTGGTTGATGACGTGGCCCCGGTCGCGCTCGACCATGCCGGGCAGGATCGCCCGCGTGCAGTAGGCGAGTCCTTTGCAGTTCGTGTCGACCATCTGCTCCCAGTCGTCGAGCTCGGCGCGCTGGGCGGGGTGGAGTCCTCTGGCAAGCCCCGCGTTGTTCACGTACGCGATCGAGCACGCGATCTACGGCTTCCTGCGCCCCGACCTGCCGCCACTGGCCGCGCTGGCTCCCGAGCGCACGGTCGTGATCGACAGCTTGTCGAAACGGCTGGCGCCGGGGCTGACGGTGGGGAACATGCACTCTTCACCCGCCTTGACGGACCGGCTGGCATCCGCGCTCCGGACCGGAACCTGGACGGCGGCGCGGTTCTCCCTCGCCGCGGCCACGCAATGGATCACCGACGGCACAGCGTCGATCATCGAGGACGGCAAGCGCCGCGACGCCGCAACGCGGCAGCGCATGGTCGCCCAGCGGTTGGCGGCTTTCAGCATCCGGGCGGACCCGTGCGCGTACCACTGCTGGTGGGACCTGCCGGAGCCGTGGCGCGCGGAGACGTTCGTCGCCGCGGTGGCCCGCCGCGGCATCGCGGTCACGCCTGCGGCCGCGTTCACCGTCGGCATCGGGCATGCGCCGAGCGCCGTGCGGCTGGCGCTTGCGTCTCCGTCGATCGAGAATCTTGACGCCGCGCTCGACGTCCTCGCCGGGCTGGCCAGCACGAGCCCGGAGGACGTCGGCGCGGAGTGACCGCACGAGTGGCGAACACGACGTCGGGAACGGGGGACACGATGTCGGGAGTGGCGAACACGACGTCGGGAACGGGGGACACGATGCAGGGGGCGGAACGCTCTACGGCCTCGGCCGTGGGCCTGGCTCGAACCGCAGCGCGTCGCCGAGGTTGGAGTTGCCCTCCAGGAAGTCGATCCCGCCGACCCGCTTCGCGTTCTCCCCGGTGTAGCGCAGGATGTAGAGGCCGTTGCGGATGTCGGCGACGTAAACCAGTCCGGCGTCGATGATCGGGTAGCTCCACATCACGACCTTGTCGGGGCCCATGCTCAGCGCCGGGTCCTCGGTCGCGACCGACTCCAGCGGTTCCGGCTTGAACTTCCCCGCCCGCACCGGCGCGGCCGGATCCGAGATATCGATCGCCTCAAGGCCCCCCGAGTGCCAGGACACGAACGCCAGGTTGGGTGTCAGCGTCGGGTTGTGCGCCGAGTAGCTGGTGAACGTCGTGTTCGCCGGGTCGCTGCCCTCACCGGACTCGCAGTACTCCGGCTGGTTCTCCTCCACCCGGTACTCGGCGGTGAGCTGCGGCGTGCGCTCGTTGGAGATGTCGATGGTGCGCGCCCAGCCCCAGGGGCAGCCGTGCGGTCCGAGGGCGTCCAGCGAGTCGCCGTACACCTCGTCGGTGGTGAATGCGGCGTCCTTGCCTGGGATCTTCACCGCGCTGTGCGCGCCGGGATTCGACCAGCTCACGCGGTTCTCCGGTGGCGTGACCAGCTCCATCTCCGGGTCGGGCCTGCCAGCGGCGACCTCAGAGGTGCCCAAAACAAGGAACCCGGAGCCGAGGAACGCCAGGTAGGCACGACGACCATCGGTAGAAACGCCCATCGAGTGCAGCCGCCGATCCTCTTCCTCGCCGTTGGGGAACGTGCCTGCCTCGAACGTCGCCGTCCACGGGTGCTCGGTGAAGTTGCCCTTCCTCGCGCCCGAGATGTCGGTGACGATCATGCTCGGCGACGTCGTGCTTGACGTCGGTGTCGACTGGAACAGCAGCGCGCGCTTGCTGGGCCGGGCCGGGTCGACCCACAGGTAGAACTCGTGCGGCGTCCGGCTCGGCCGGTAGGTGGAGACCAGCTGCGGCTTGGCGGCGTTCTCGCCGGAGATGTCGAAGAACGTCACGCGCGGTTCGACGTTCTCGCTGCCCACACAGGCGTGGATCAGCGAGCTGCATCCGAAGTTGAGCACCATCAGCAGATCCTGCTGCGGCCACACCCGCAGCTCACGGCTGGTCTCGCCGACCAGCGCCGCGTCCGGCGGCCCGATTTCGTGCACGACCTTGGGTTGGCTCGGGTCGTTGACGTCGACGACGAGGATGCCCGGCGTGCGGTGTTGCGGCTGGCCGTCGGTGCGGCTGCCCACGTAGGCGTAGCCGTCGTGCACGGCGAGGCCCGCGTTCATGCCTCGGCTGTTCAGCGGGCTGTGGCCGACCAGTTCGAAGCCGTCGCTGACCTGGTCGCTGATGGCGTCGGCGCTGGTGTGCGCCTGCGGAATGTCGGCCGCGTTGTCCGGGCCGTGTGCCCAGCCCGTGCCGGACAGTAGCGCGCCAGTCATCGTGAGCGCCAGGATCGCCGCGCCCCTGTGGGTGTTACGCACGGTAGTTAACCCCCTTCGAGGTGTTTAGGTGGGATAACGATCGGAGAGTTATCCACGTTACGGCCGGATCATCGACCCTGCGGGGGCTTTCCGGCGGGCGGAGCTATGACCTGCGCGAAACATGAATGGGGTTTCTTCTCGCGATGTCGCTCGTTGATCCGAACGTCGTGCGCCTGCCCATCGGCGGCGCGCGGACGGGGCGGTGAAACGACAGATCGGAGAACCTGATGTCGATGTGGAACAGATACCGCATCATCGCGGTGATCGGTGCGACGGTCCTGGTGGGCGCAGGGCTTGCCGGGGCGGCCTCGGCGGAGGAGCCAAACACCGTCACGCACACGGACAACATCGCGCTCCACGACCACGACACGTTCAAGTACGGCAGCGATATGGCCTTCAACGGCAACCTCGTCGCGGCGGGTGCCGGCGCGTGGGAGGCAGGTGCACGCAAGGACAGCGGCGTCCACATCCTCAAGCGCGACAAGAAGGACGGCTCGCTGGAGCCGCTGTCCTTTCTGAACTGCTCCGCCTGGCACGCCGACGTGGACTGGGTGGGCAGCTACCTCGTGCAGTCGCACGACTCAGAAGCCGACAACGTCGGCTGCGCGCCCGGTGAGGGCGAGGAAGGCATCCGCGTCATCGACGCGAAGAACCCGCGCCAACCGAACTCGGTCGGATTCGCCGAGACCATCCACGGCTCGCACAACCTCACCACCATCGGTGACACCGGCTTGGTCTACAACGCCTCGTACGCTCTCGGTGATCCGTCCGCAGTGGACGGCGTGTCGATCATCGACGTCGGCGCCAATCCGGAGAACCCGCCGGTGAAGTTCCTTGAGTTTCCGGACGTTGACGCCAGCGGCGATCACGCGCAGATGACCAACAACAGCGGCACCACGCCGACGTCGCCGGGCTGCCACGACATCGGGCTCGACCTGGCGCACGACCGGGCGTTCTGTGCTGGCATCACGGAGACGATGATCTGGGACATCTCGGACCCGAGGAACCCGGCCATCGAGACCATCATCCGGAACCCCGACGTCTCGATCCACCATGGCGCACAGGTCAACAAGTCCGGTGACGTGCTGCTGGTGCAGGACGAGTGGCTGGGCGCGGCGGGCGCCAACACCGGGTGCCTCGCGCCGAACCAGCCCTCGGGCACGATCTGGTTCTACGACATCAGCGATCCGAAGAACCCGCAGCCGAAGTCGTACTGGTCGGCGCCGTCGCCGGATCCGACGGCGGACTTTTGCACTACGCACTTCTTCGGCACCTTCCAGATGCCAGGCGAGGACGGCAAGCCGCGCGACATGGTCGTGACGTCGTACTACCAGCACGGCGTCTACGTGGTGGACTTCTCCGACCCTGCCGCGCCGAAGACCCACGCCTTCTACGAGCCGGACGGCGCGAACTTCTGGGCGGCGTATCCGTATCGGGGCAAGCTGTACGCGAACAGCTTCGCCCCGGCCAACCTCACAGGGAGCGCGCCCGAGACGGCCGACAAGGGCGGCATCTGGACGTTCAAACTGGACGGCTACGGCCGCTGACACTACGGTGTGCCCCGGCCGCGATGCCGGGGCACACCGTCATACTGCGGTGTGCTCGACGCTGCGGGCGTTCCTGTGGCCTGTGCCGTCGAGCCCCCAGCTCACGATGCGTTCCGCCGTGACGCGGATGACCGCCGTTGGCTCGGCGATCGCCTCGGCACGTCCCCGGATCTCGATGCCGCGCGGCCGCCACGGGTCCACGCTGGCGAGGTCGTCGACGACGATAGCGGCGCGTCCGGTGCGGGCGACGTCCCGGAACTTCTTGGTTCCCGGCAGGTTGATGCCGCCGACCTCGATCACGTCCTCGTCGGCGTCGACCCGCCAGCCGACCGGCGTGACGTGCGGGGTGCCGTCAGGTCCGGTCGTGGCGATTCGGCCGAGACGACGTTCGCTCAGGTAGGTGAGTTCATTCTGGGTGAAGACGGTCATGCTGGTGTCCTTTCCGTGGTCGGTTCTGCCGGGGATGGGTGCGGAGCGCGCCGGAGGAGCGCCAGCACGCTCAGGCCTGCCAGCGCGGCGGCGAGCCCGACGGACAGCCGCATCGCGTCGCCGGTTAGCGCCCAGCTCGCGGTGATCAGCGCTGGGTCGAGCGCGATGCCGAGCTGGCGGGCCACGCTGGTGGTCGCGCCCGTGGTGTTGAGCAGGTGTGCCGGGGCGGCGTTCATCGCCACCGTCTGGTTCGGACCCGCGAACAGCCCCGCGCCCGCCCCGGTGATCGCGAGCCGCCAGGCTAGCTCCGTCGTGGTCCACTCCGGATCGAGCGGCAGGGTGAGAAGCAGTCCGATCGCGACGGTCACGGCGCCGATCGTGGCGATGGAGCGTCCATTCCAGACGTCGGTGAGCACCCCGCCGAGGACGCCGAACGCCATGACGCCGAC
>WHUD01000077.1:0-360 GCA_009377385.1 Actinophytocola sp. | reverse complement strand
ACGGCCGCCATCTCCAGCAGCAGCGCCAGGTGCGTCCCGGACATGCCCGGCGCGCGTAGCAACTCCGTGACCGGCGCGCTGCCTGGCAGCCGCCGCCACATCAGTAGGAACGGCACGGCGGCGGGAGCGAGCGCGAGCCAGCCGACGCCGTACTCCGCCGTGAGCGACAGCGACAGCAGCAGCGCGACCGTGGCCGCGCCGAGCACACCGGTTTCGGTGAACCACGCCCGCCCAGGCAGGTGAACGCCAGCCCCGGACGGCAGTTGTGTCACCGCCGCCCCGTTTTCGATGACCGAGAAGCACGTCGCGTCGTCCGATGCCACCAACATTAGAACTCGGCATCGAGCGCGACACGGTGAC
>WHUD01000076.1:2156-21788 GCA_009377385.1 Actinophytocola sp. | reverse complement strand
CCGATGCTGCACCGCGCGCTGCAGCAGTTCCTTGCCGACGTCTTCTGGGGCGACCTCGACATCCTGCTGCTCGACCTCCCGCCGGGCACTGGTGACATCGCGATCTCGGTCGCACAGCTGATCCCGAACGCCGAGATCCTTGTGGTCACCACGCCGCAGCAGGCGGCGGCCGAGGTGGCCGAGCGCGCCGGCGCGATCGCGCTGCAGACCAGGCAGCGGGTGGCCGGTGTCATCGAGAACATGTCCTGGTTCGAGACCCCGGACGGCACCCGCATGGAGGTCTTCGGCTCCGGCGGCGGGCAGCAGGTCGCGGACTCGCTGTCGAAGTCCGTTGGCGCCGAGGTGCCCCTGCTCGGTCAGGTGCCGCTCGACCCCCGGCTGCGCGAGCAGGGCGACGCCGGCACGCCGCTGGTGCTCACCGAGCCGGACGCCCCGGCCTCCGGCGTGCTCCGCGAGGCGGCGTCGAAGCTGTCCGTCCGCGCCCGCGGCCTGTCCGGCATGATGCTGAACGTCACCCCCGCGGGGCGGTAAGCCACGGCTGGCGCCTCTGGCGGCGGGGCTGCGGGGGCTGCGGGGGCACGATGCGGGGGCGCCAGTGCGCGGTGTGGAGCGCCGCTGGCAGGGCGCGGCGCGGACCGGTGCGCCGTCGTCCGGTGCATCGTGTCCCCGGCTCAAGACGCCGTGTCCCCCGTTCCTGACGCCGTCTTCGCCGCTCGCGACGCCGTCTTCGCCGCTCGCGACGCCGTGTTCGTCGTCGACTTCGTGACTTCGGCAGCGCTCGCTCCGGGGCATATGTCGACATGTAGCGGGATCTCGCACGCCGCCTGCGCGGTCTTCACCGGCGACTACACGACGAACGCGCTGCCGTAGACGTCGACGTCGACAAGGCTGAACTCAGTGCCCCATAACTCGGGACTCACGACCCCGCAACTCGGGACTCGCACCACCACAAGTCAGGACTCGCGGCTCCGGAACGTGCAACTCATCGTGCTGAGCGTGCAACTCGCGGCCAAGGAGGGGCAACTCGCGGCCAGGGAGGTGCGACTCGCGGCGCCGGGCGAGACGGTGTCACGAACGACGAACACGGCGTCCGGAATGGGGGACACGATGTCATGAGGGTGGGGGCTGCGCGCCATATGGCCCGCCTTAGCGCGCCTTGTGTCCGCGCCTTGTGTCCCCGCGTTAGGTGGCGTCGGGGTCTACTGGGGGCTTCTCGCCTGGGGTGAGGGAGTTCCGGCCGCCTGTGGTGGCGCTCCCGCGCGCGGCACCGTTACCGGCGGCACCGCCGCTCGCGCCAGCCCCACCGCTGGCACCGGCGCCAGCCCCGGCGCCGCCAACGCTCCCAGCCCCGGTGCCCGAGCCGCCGGTGCCCGAACTCCGGGTGTCAGTGTCGTCGTTCATGCCGAGCGGGTCCTCGTCGCCGTCGAAGAGGTGCTGCGTCACGGCGCGCTTCGGGTCGAAGCTGCGGAGGCTGCGCAGGTCCTCGATCGGCTTCCGGAACTCATCGAACTCGGGGCCCATCTCCTCCCGAAGCTGGTCCCGCGCGCCGGTGGCGAACTCCCGCACCTTGCGGATGCTGCGGCCGACCCACGCCATCGCATCCGGCAGCCGCTCAGGGCCGAGGATGAACAGAGCCGCGATCAGCAGGACGAGGATTTCCCAAATGCCAATGTTTTCGAACATTCGGACCCTCCATCACTCGGACACGGCCTAGCCTACCGGTAGCTGCCAGGCTCAGTCAGACCCCAGCTTGACGTCGACGACCAGTTCCCGTCCGCCACGCACCAGCTTGACACGGGTGAGATCGCCGATGTCGTGCTTGCGCACAGCGACGGTCAGCTCGGCGGCGTTGCGCACCTGCCGGTCGCCGACCTGCACGATGACGTCGCCTTCCTTGATGCCAGCCCGCTGCGCCGGCCCGCCGGGAGCGACGTTGTTCACCTGCGCGCCCCGCGACGAGTTCGCCGCGACGGAGGCCGCGCTGACGCCGAGGAAGGCGTGCGAGACCGTGCCGTTGGCGATCAGCGACTCGGCGATCTTGACGACGTCGTCCACCGGGATGGCGAACCCGAGGCCGATGCTGCCGCCCTGACCGCGTGCGTTGCCGACCGTCCTTATCAGCGAGTTGATGCCAACGAGCAGGCCGTTCTTGTCCACGAGCGCACCCCCCGAGTTGCCGGGGTTGATCGCGGCGTCGGTCTGGATGGCGTCGTAGGTGACCTGCTCACCGCCGGTCTCCGCGGGCGCGGTCACCGGCCGGTGCAGCGCGCTGACGATGCCGACGGTCACGGTGTTCTCCAGCCCGAACGGCGAGCCGACCGCGATCACGGTGTCGCCGGACCGCAGCCGCTCGGACGTCCCGAGCTGCACCACCGTCGGGTTCCTGACGTCGACCTTGAGCACGGCGAGGTCGGTCTTCGGGTCGGCGCCGACCAGCTTCGCCTCCGCCCTGCTTCCATCGGTGAACACTGCGGTGATCTCGGCGTTCTCGTCGGACTTCGCCGACGCGATGACGTGGTCGTTCGTGACGATGTAGCCGTCGCGATCGATGACGACTCCGGAGCCGACGCCGCCGCTCTGCCCCGACGTCACCTCGACCGACACCACGGCAGGCGAGACCTTCGCGACCGTATCGGCCACCGAGCCTGGCGGGCGTTCCACCGCCTCGTCGACCTGCGCCAACGTGACGTCCTTGGTGAGCTGGTTGCCCTCGTGCGAGAGGAACCAGCCAAGCGTTCCGCCGAGGCCGCCGACCACGAGCACCGCGACCGCGAGGATGACCAGCGCACTCACTCGCAGCCTGCCGCCGAAGACCACCTCGGCGAGGCTGAACGCCCTGTCCTGCTTCTTCGGCCGCTCATCGGACTCAGCGGCGTCCTGCGCGAGCGCGGGGTCGCCGAGCACCGCGCCAGCGCCGGGGTTGCGCCACGGATCGGTGGACGACGACCACAGCGGGGTCGAGCCGTTGCCGCTGCCGGTGTCCGCGACGTCCGCGCCGGGGGGTCGCTGCAGCACGACACCCTCGTCGGCGGCATCGCGGGAGAACGCCTCGGCCAGCGACGCGGGCGGCTGGTCGGGCCGCGACGGCCGCACCACGGTGTTGCCCTCCCACTGCCGGGTGTCGAACGGCCCCTCGACGCCGGGCGGGCGGCCGAACGCGGCAGCGGAGGCATCCACAGCGGGCTGCTGCGTCCCCTGTGAGGCTCCCTGCTCACCACGCCCATCGCCGGGATGGGCGTGCTGCTGCGAGTTGTCGCTCATCGCTCCCCGAAGATGCGGCGGTTACGCGCGACCGGCTCATGACGCACGTGTCTCCCCAGTGTGCCGCTGGGGTGGTGAAGTCGGCGTTGCGGGTTAGAGCGCGTGCCTCAGCGCATCAGGCCGCTGGACGCGGCGGCGCTGCTGGGGGTGCGCGGTGCGGTGGTGCGCGGCGTCGAGGCGGCGTCCCCGGAGTAGCGGGCAGGCATCACGCCGGACCCCGTGCCGGAGCGGGAGGTCGCGCCGCTCTCCTCGACGGTGAGCGCGAACGCCAGCGCGGTGAGCACCAGCCCGGACACGACGACGCCAGCGCCCTGCGCGGTGCGCCTGCCTGGCTTGCGGCCGAGACCAGCTGAGCCGAGCGGGGCGCTCGAGCCAAGCCGCGTCGTGCCCAGCGTGGCGCCGGACTGCGGGTGCTCCGGCCGCTGCACAGCGACGAGCTGGCCGTCGTCGGTCACGGCGAGGTTGTCCGGCCCCGACGAGATCTCGGTGGTCTGCGGGATGGAGCTCAGCGAGGCGAGCAGCCCCGCTGGCATGGCTGGCACCTGCGAGTCGTGCACGGCCTCGCGCGCCTGCCGCTGCGCGGTGACGTCCGCCGCGCAGGCGGAGCACCGCATGATGTGGATCGCTGCGCGTTCCCGGGCGCCAGGCGACAGCTCGCCGTCCACGAACGCGACGATCGCATCGGGTAGCAGGTGCGACTCGGGCAACTGCCAGCTGCCCGAAGTGCGCCCGGTGAGCCCACCGGGACCTTCGGCACGCGACTGCGTCATGCCTTCGCCCTCATCGTCTCCCCTTGCGACTCCTTGCGCCGCTCGAGCGACGCACGCAGAGCCTGGCGGCCACGGTGAATCCTGCTGCGTACGGTACCAAGCTTCACCCCGAGGGTGGCACCGATCTCCTCGTAGGACAGCCCTTCGACGTCGCACAGCACGACGGCGGCGCGGAACTCAGGCGGCAGCTCATCGAGCGCGGCCTGCAGGTCGGGGTCGAGGTGCGTGTCGGAAAAAACCTGCTCGGGGCTCGGGTCGTCGCCGACGATGCGGTCGGTGTCGTCCGGCAGGCCCTCCATGCGCACGCGCTGGCGCCTGCGCGCCATGTCGAGGAAGAGGTTCGTCGTGATGCGGTGCAGCCAGCCCTCGAACGTGCCTGGCTTGTACGACGAGAGGCTGCGGAACACCCGGATGAACGTCTCCTGGGTGAGGTCCTCCGCGTCGTGCGGGTTGCCGGTGAGCCGGTACGCGAGCCGGTAAACACGGGAGGCATGGGTACGTACGATCTCGTCCCACGACGGCGGTGTCCAGGCAGCATCCTCCGCTGCCACGGCAGCGGACCCGTCACCTTGCGCCATCGTTGCCGGCATCTGACTCCCTTGCGGCTCTGGATGCGCCTGCATCGGCGATCTCCCAACTACTCCACACAACGCGGATACCCTCCCCGTTGTTCCCCAACACGGGATGCGACCACTCTGACCTGAGTACTTACGGTTTTAGTGAGACCGTCCTGAGAACAACCTGAGAGCTTGTTTCCGGCTTTGTCGACGCACCCAAGACCACCGTTACGGCCATGCCTGCCCTACCGAGGAGGCACGCGGGTCTAATCTGCCCGTGTGAGCTCCGAGACCGAACCGACGCTGGCCGAGTACCTCGACGGGTACCTGCCCGACGAAGAGACGCTGCTCACGGCGCGCACGCGAGCCGATGAGCTCGGCTGCCAGACGGTGGCGCCGTCCGTCGGCTGCACGCTGCGCTTCCTGACCGCGACGCTGAGCGCCCGCGCCGTGGTCGAGATCGGCACCGGCACCGGGGTCAGCGGCCTCTACCTGCTGCAGGGCATGACCCAGGACGGCGTGCTGACCTCCATCGACATCGAGCCAGAGTTCCACAGCGCCGCCAGAGCGGCCTTCGCGGAGGCAGGCTTCGGCGGCAGCAAGACGCGGCTGATCATGGGCCGCGCCGTCGACGTCATGCCCCGGCTCACGTCTGGCGGCTACGACCTGGTGTTCGTCGACGCCGTGAAGGCCGAGTTTCCGCACTACTACGAGCAGGGCGTCGAGTTGCTGCGGCCAGGCGGAGTGATCGCGTTCAACGGCATCCTCGCCAACGGCGCCCTTTCCGACCTGGCACGCCGTGATCAGGACACGCTCGCACTGCGCGAGGTCGCCAGGTCGGTCGCCACGGACGACCGGCTCATGCCCGCGATGCTGCCGGTCGCGGGTGGTCTGCTCGCCGGGGCGCGGCTGGCTTAGCACCGGACGCCGCGCTCGGCTCCTTGCCGCGCACCACGAGGACGCCGACGCCCGCGATGGCGAGCCACGCCGCGACCACGCCGACAACGGCGCCCCAGCCGGCCGCCGCGTACACCATGGTGCCGACGGTGCCGCCCACGCTGCTCCCCACGTAGTAGCCCAGCGTGTAGAGGCCGGACGCTTGCGCCCTGCCAGCCGGGTTCGCCGCGAACGCCGTCCAGCCGCTCGAGACGGCGTGTGCGGCGAAGAAGCCGCCGCTCAGCACCACGAAGCCGGTCACGACCAGCCACAACGTGGTGGACAGCGTGAGCGCGGAACCGGCTGCCATGACCACCAGCGCGCCGATCAGCGAGCGAACCCTGCCGAACGCACCGACGATGCGGCCTGCGAAGGACGACGACACGGCACCCATGGCGTAGGAAAGGAAGACCAGCGATGCCACCGCTGGCGTGAGGTTGAGTGGCTCCGATGTCAGCCGGAACGCCGCCGCGTTGTAGAGCGCGACGAACGAGCCCATGCCGAGCAGCGCGACGCCGTACTGGGCGAGCAGCAACGGCTGGCGCAGCGCGATGCCGATGAGCGCGCCGCGCCCACTGCTGCGGACCCGCTGGCACGGCTCCGACCTGCGACGCTGGGCGCGCAGCGCGAGCAGCGCGACCGAGGCGCAGGCCAGCGAGAGCACGGCGGACGAGCCGAGCGCCGCCTGCCAGCCGAGCGCATCGGTGGTGAAGCCGGTGGCGAGCCTGCCGAGCATGCCGCCGATGGTGTTGCCTGCGACCATCGCGCCGACCGCGCCAGCGACGCCCCGCGCGCCGAGCTTCTCGACGAGGAAGGCGGCTGCGACGCCGGGGAAGCCCGCGATCGCCGCGCCTTGCAGCCCACGCAGTACCAGCAGTACCGGGTAGTTCGGCGCGAAGGGGATCAGCAGGCCAAGCAGCACCGAGCAGACAAGCGACGTGATGATCACTCGACGTCTGCCGACGATCTCGGACAGCGTCGCGATCGGCAGCACGGCGATGGCCAGCCCGCCGGTGGCGACGCTGACTGCGAGCGACGCGGTGCCAGGGTCGATGCGGTAGGCGTCCGCGATCTGCGGCAGCACCGGTTGCGGCGCGTAGAGCAGCGCGAACGATGCGATGCCAGCCGCGGCGACCGCAAGCGTCAGGTAGCGCGCTGCGGTACCTGACGCTGCGGGTTGCTCATCCGGGACCACGCATGTCGATAGTACGCATTGCTAACGATTTGGTCCGCTGGTTGTGTCGCATCAGACACCGGAACGGCGAACTCGCGCCGCCGACGGTGCGACTCGCGGCAAACTAAGGTGCGACTCGCGCGTACGCGGCGGCGAACTCGACAAGCGTGCGGGCGGCGAACCCGGTGCCGCCCGGCGTGACCTCGTTGTACGTCTTGTCCGCCCGCGCGGGGCCCGCGATGTCCAGGTGCGCCCACGGCAGGCCGCCGGTGAACTCGCGCAGGAACAGCGCAGCCGTGATGCCGCCAGGGCCGTCCGGCGTCTGCTTGACGTCGGCGAGCTGTCCGCGCACCGCCTCCTCGTGCTCGGCGAGCAGCGGCATCCGCCACCAGGTCTCCCCGACCCGCTCGCCAGCGGCGCGCAGCGCGTCAGCCAGCTCGTCGGTCGTGGCGAAGAAGCCGCCGGTGCGGAGGCCGAGCGCCACCTTCATCGCGCCGGTCAGCGTCGCGACGTCGACGATGGCGTCCGGGGCGAACCGCTCGACCCCGTACGCCATTGCGTCTGCCAGCACGATCCTGCCCTCGGCGTCGGTGTTGCCGATCTCGGTCGTCTTTCCGCCGTAGTGCCGCACGACGTCGCCAGGCCGGTAGGCCGAGCCGGACACGTGGTTCTCCGCGGCGGGGATCAGCGCGGTGACCGCGACGTCGACGCCGCGCTGCGCGATGGCCCGCATCGCGCCCGCGACGGCGGCGGCGCCGGACATGTCGGTGCGCATCAGGTGCATCCCCTCGGACGGCTTCAGCGAGATTCCGCCGGTGTCGAAGGTGATGCCCTTGCCGACAAGCAGCAGTGTGCGGGTCGCGCCCTTCGGCCGGTAGCCGATCTCGATGAGTCTCGGCTCGCTGGCTGAGCCGCCGCCGACGGCGAGGATCCCGCCGAAGCCGTTGGCCGTGAGCCAGTCCTGGTCACGGACCTCGACGTCGAGGCAGCGCACGTCGGCGAGGACGTCGCTGATGATGCTCGCGAGCCAGTCGGGGTTCTTGACGTTGGAGGGAGTGTTGGCGAGGTCGCGGGCGAGCGACGTCGCCTCGGCCAGCTGGCGCGCGGCAGCGGCGACGTCGGTCAGCTCGGCGAGCCGATCATCCCCGACGACCAGCCGGACGGTCGCCAGCCTCGGCGACTGCTCCTGCTCGGTCACCGTGAGCTGGTAACCACCGAGGCAAACGCCGAGCACGAAGCCCGTCACGCAGCCGGGCTCGACGTCGCCGGGCAGCTCGACCTGTACCGTGTCCGGCGCGGTGGACCCGGCGTCGTCGTGCGCCGCGAGGTCGGCGTTGATCGCCCGCACCAGCGCGGCGCCCGCCGCGCGCCAGTTGTTCGCGTCCGCCTGGTCAGCGCCGAGCCCGAGCAGCCAGCGCGTCGCACCACGGAGTGGATGAATCTCGCCTGCCTTGCCGGTCACCACACCGGCAGGCCGCGCCGATTCCGGGAGCGGCGTACCGTGCGCCGAGCGCGCCGAGTCACCGTTGACCGGTGTCGTATCGCCTTCCGCATCGAACGGCACCGTGAGCAGCGCGATCGGGGCCCCGCGCCGCACACTGGAAGTGATCTCGACATCCGGCACCGTGCTCGGCAGCGACGGCACGGGGGTTCGCACCATCGAAACCTCAATTCGACCCGTGGGTTAGGGTCAGCTCGTTGCCTCCTGCAGGGCTACGCCCAGGTCCTTGGCTTCCTCAGCGGTGAGCTCGACGACGAGCCGTCCGCCACCCTCCAGCGGTACGCGCATCACGAGGCCCCTGCCCTCCTTCGCAACTTCGAGGGGACCATCTCCGGTCCGGGGCTTCATGGCCGCCATAGCGTGCTCCCTCCATATCAACCAGCGTCACCGGTCGTGCTCGTCCGGCTCAGGGTCCTCCGACACGGAAATGCGTGTCTGGTTTAGCCCCTGGACCGAACCCTGCAAGCCCAAACCGGGTCTCACGCGTCCATTCTCCCCTATCGCTGATCTCGATGTGCACAGGAGGTCGCGTTTTCGAAAGCATCAACGCTGGTATGCGGCTCGCGGCAGGTCGAGCACCCGCCCCGTGACAGCCCGCGCCTGATGCGTGTAGAACGAGCAGGACACCGGAGACCAGGAGGCAAGCAGTGCCGAGCACACCCGAGCAGCAGACCGCGACCGACGACGTCGTGCTCGTCGAGGACACCGATGGCGTCAGGACCATCACACTCAACCGGCCCGCTGCCTACAACTCGCTCAACATCGAGTTGAAGAACCGGCTGGTCGAGACGCTGCGGGAGACGGCAGCCGACGACGACGTGCGCGCCGTCGTGCTTACCGGGGCTGGCAAGGCGTTCTGCGCGGGCCAGGACCTCAAGGAGCACGTCGGACTGCTGCTCGACAAGGACCCCGCCCCGCTCAGCACGGTCGAAGAGCACTACAACCCGATCGCGACGTCGATCGCGGAGATGCCGAAGCCGATCATCGCCGCGGTCAACGGGCCAGCGGCTGGCGCGGGAGCGGCCTTCGCCTACGCCGCCGACGTGCGGGTCGTTGCCAGCTCAGCCAACTTCCTGATGGCGTTCGCCAACGTCGGCCTCGGGCCGGACTCCGGCGCGTCCTGGACGCTGCAGCGGCTGATCGGCTACGGCAGGGCACTCGAGCTGATGATGCTGCCGCGCAAGGTGCAAGCCGAAGAGGCGCTGCGGATCGGCCTGGTCAGCGAGGTCGTCAACGACGGCGAGGCACTGACGCGGGCCCAGGAGCTTGCCGCGAAGCTTGCGACAGGGCCGACGGTGGCCTACCAGAAGATCAAGCGGACGCTCTCGGCAGCGACGTCGTCCAGTCTCCGGGAGGCGTTGGCCGCAGAGCAGGTGGCGCAGAACGAGCTCGGCGCGACGTCCGACCACCAGGAAGCGGTCGACGCCTTCGTCAACAAGCGCACCCCGAAGTTCACCGGCTCCTGACCGGCGCTGGGGCTCAGGTGGCGCGCCAGCAGCCCGCGATGTGGTCGTCGACCATGCCGGTGGCCTGCATCAGCGCGTAGCAGGTCGTCGGGCCGACGAAGCTGAACCCGCGCCGCTTGAGCTCCTTCGCCATGGCCTTCGACTCATCGGACGTCGACGGCACGTCGCCGACCTTCTCCACCCGTGGCCTGCCAGCAGGCTCCGGCGCGAACGACCACAGCAGCTCGTCGAGCGGCACGTCCAGCCTGACCACCTTGCGGGCGTTGTTGACCACCGAGTTGATCTTCGCGCGGTTGCGCACGATGCCGGTGGTCTCAAGCAGACGCTCGACGTCGAAGTCGTCGAAGTCGCAGACGAGGCCGGGGTCGAATCCCGCGAAGGCCTCCCGGAACGCCTCCCGTTTGCGCAGGATGATCAGCCACGACAAGCCAGACTGGAACGATTCCAGGCTGAGGCGCTCGAACATGGCCATCTCGCCGTAGAGCGGCACGCCCCACTCGCTGTCGTGGTACTCGGCGTAGTCCTCGGCGACCATGGCCCAGTCGCACCGCTTCCTACCGTCATCGACCGAGGTCATGACCTGCCGCCCTGGTGTTGGCTCAACTGCTGTTCGAGGGTGGCCACCCTAGCGCGTAGCTGGTCGATCTCCGTGCCGAGCCGCTGCATCACCCAGTCGACCTCCGACATGCGGTAGCCACGCAGCACCAACTGGAACCGGACTTGTGCGACATCCGAGGACGTCACCTCGGCGGCGGGCAGCCGCGTGGGGGACGTCCCCGGCGGCAGCGGTTCCAGCTCCTCCCCCCTGCCGAAGACGATGGAGGCGATCAGGAACACGACCGCAGCGACCAGCAGCATGACGAGTAGGTAAATCAGCGCGGTGCCCACGCGCCGATCGTTCCACACCCCCGATGTGACGACCGACGCGATGGGGGCGCCCGATGCAGTGAAAGCGTCGGACGGCTACTGGGTGCGGGCTAGCACCTCGCGCATCGGCGGCCGGTCGGCGACGAACACCTCGGACGTCTCCGGCAGCCACTCGCCACCGACCTGCGTGAACTGGGTAAACACCGGGGCGTCGGCCGCGTCGACGCCGCAGCGGCCGAAGATCGTGCCAAGCAATTGCCGCGCCATCACGCCGAGCTGCAGCAACGAGCGGTTGCGGTGCTTGCGCACGCCGAGGTTGACCTGCGCCAGTGCGTCCGTGCCGTAACGCTGCTCCGCGTCGAGCAGCAGCCCGATGTCAACGCCGTAGCCCGCCGCGAACGGCACCGACTCGAGGAACTCGCGGGTGCCCGCGTACTCGCCGCCGATCGGCTGCACCACGCCAGACAGCGCGGGCCGCAGCGCGGCGAGCACCGGGCGGGCGACCAGTTCGGTCACCCTGCCGCCGCCAGTGTTGGCGGCCTCGGTCTCCAGCCGCAGCGGGCGTTGGTAGAAGCCCTTCACCAGGTGCACGCCGTCGGCGAGCAGCAGCGGCCCGAGCAGCCCTTGCACGAACGACGAGTCGGGGTCGACCAGGTCGGAGTCGAGGAAGACGACGATGTCGCCGGACGTCGCCGCGAGCGAGCGCCACAGCACCTCGCCCTTGCCAGGCCACGTCGGCAGGTCGGCGAGGACGTCGTCCCGGTGCACCACCCGCGCCCCCGCGTCGATGGCGCGGGCGACGGTGTCGTCGGTGGAGCCGGAGTCGGCGACGACGATCTCGTCAACCAGCTCGCCAAGGTGAGGCCGCACCGACGCCACAACGGCACCGACCGTGTCCTGCTCGTTCAGCGCGGGCAGCACGACGGAGACCGTGCGCTCGCCCTTGGCGCGGAGCAGGTCGGTCACCGCCCAGTCGGGGTTCTGGTGGGTGCGCGGCAGGAACCCTGCCGTCATGCCAGCGCCCTCCTGACCCGTGCCGGCTGGCGGGTGCCCGCGATGCTGGCGATCATGTCCACCGTCCTTCTCGTCTCTGTCACGCGGTCCGTGCGCACGATCCGCACCCCCGCCGTCGCGGCGAGCGCGGCGGCGGCAATGGCGTCCGGACCTGAGTCACCGTGCGACACCGTCAGCAGTACCGGCCAGTCCTCAGCCAGCTCCCTGCCCCGGCGCAGCGTACCGACGTCCTGCCGCCACCCAGGGCTGATGAAGACTTGCGCAGGAGCGCGCATCCGCTCGGCCGTCCCCGCAGAGCACACCACAGCCGCACCCGACTCCGCTGCGAGCGCCGCAAGGTCCCGCTCTGTGGAACCGTCCGTGTCGTACAACAGATCGGCCAGATCAGGTGTCCCACCTGCGACGTCGACAGCAAGCGGCACGCCGGGGTTGGTGTGACGTACTTCACGAACGAACGCGCCACTGGCGCGGCCAAGGTCGAGGATGTCCGCACCATCCCGCACCGCTGGCGCGACCCCGCCCGGTCCCGCAACGACACCCATCACCAGGGGGCATTGCTCCACCCAGGTAAGGGTTTTGTTTCCGATCGCCACCACAGGCTCAAATCGTGCCATGCTGGGACCGGCCCCATTCTCGCCAACACCCAACGAGGCTGACGATGAGTGATTTGCCGTGCTGCACGCGATGATCCAATGGGTGCTCGCTCCGCTCGCCAGGCTGGTGTACCGGCCGAAGGTCAGCGGTGCGGAGCACGTGCCACTCGACGGTCCCCTCCTCATCGCGGCGAACCACCTCTCCGCCGTGGACACCGCCGTGATCCCGCTGGTGACGCCGCGCAAGGTGGCGTTCCTCGGTAAGGCGGAGTACTTCACCCAGGGCGGTATCAAGGGGAAGTTCGTCGCCGCGTTCCTGTCCGCGCTCGGCTACGTGCCGGTGGACAGGGGGAACGCCCATGCGGCGCTTGGCGCGCTCACCGCAGCGCGCAAGGTGCTCGACAACGGTGGCGCGTTCGGCATCTACCCGGAAGGCACCCGCTCGCTGAACGGCAAGCTGCACCGAGGCCACACCGGAGTCGCGCAGCTCGCGTTGTCCACCGGCGCGCCCGTTGTGCCGGTGGCGCTGATCGGCACCGACCGGATGCAGCCGGTCGGCAGGCGCATCCCGCGTCCGGTGAAGATCGAGGTCCGGTTCGGCAAGCCGCTCGACTTCTCCCGCTACCACGGGATGGGCGCATCGAACGCGATCCGCCGTTCGGTCACCGACGAGATCATGTACGCGATCCTCGAACTGTCCGAGCAGACCTACGTCGACCAGTACCACGAGCGGCCGAAGGCGGCCTGAGCGTTCAGCCCGCCCACTTGTCCACCCGGGGCAGCCGGTGCTCGGCGAGGCGCAGCAGCAGCCGCGCGGCGTCGGTGTCGAACAGCAGCGTGTCGCGGTGGCTGGCGCGCAGGAAGCCCTCGTCGACCATGTGATCGGTCATGGCGCGGAGCGGCTGGTAGAAGCCGTCAATGTCGAGCAGGCCGATCGGCTTGGCGTGCAGGCCAAGTTGCGCCCACGTCCACACCTCGAACAGCTCCTCGAGCGTGCCGGCCCCGCCGGGTAGCGCGATGAAGGCGTCCGCCCGCTCCGCCATCAGTGCCTTGCGTTCGTGCATGTCGGCGACGACGTGCAACTCGGTCAGCTCGGTGTGGGCGATCTCCCGCTCGACCATGCCATCGGGGATAACGCCGACGACCTCACCACCAGCGGCGAGCGCGGCGTCGGCGAGCACGCCCATGGTGCCGACGTGCGCGCCGCCGTACACCAGCAGGACGCCGGAGCGGGCCAGGTGCTCACCCAGCGCGGTCGCGGCGTCGACGTAGCGGGTGCCCGCGCCGCTGGACGACCCGCAGAAGACGCAGACGGCGTTGATGCCTTCACTCAATGCGTGTCTTCCCATGCCTGGTACGCCTCCCGCACCGCGCGCACCGCGTCGTCGATGTCGTCGGTGAGATGCAGCAGCTTCATGTCCGCCTCGTTGATCTTGCCTTCCCGCCGGACGCTGTCGTTGATCCACTCGTAGAGGCCGCGCCAGTAGTCCGTGCCGAACAGCACGACGGGGAACTTGGTGACCTTCTTCGTCTGGACGAGGCACAGCGCCTCGAACAGCTCGTCCAGCGTGCCGAACCCACCTGGCAGGCAGATGAACGCCTGCGAGTACTTGACGAACATCGTCTTGCGGGTGAAGAAATACCGGAAGTTGACGCCGAGGTCGACCCACGGGTTGAGGCCCTGCTCGAAGGGCAGCTCGATGCCGAGCCCGATGGAGAGCCCGCCCGCCTCGGACGCACCCCGGTTGACCGCCTCCATCGCGCCTGGCCCGCCGCCGGTGATCGCGGCGAAACCCGCGTTGACAAGGGCCGCGCCGATCTTGCGGCCGAGCTCGTACTCGGGGTGCTCGCGTTTGGTTCGCGCCGAGCCGAACACCGTCACCGCGCGCGGCACCTCGGCCAGCGCGCCGAAACCCTCGACGAACTCCGCCTGGATGCGCAGCACCCGCCACGGGTCGGTGTGCACCCAGTCGGACGGCCCGCGCGAGTCGAGCAGCCGCTGGTCGGTTGTCGTCGTCTCCTCCCTGCGCGAGCGGCGCAGGACGACGGGACCTCGGTGCTTCTCCCTGGGATGTTCCGGGTAGGTGTAGTCGACGTTAGCTCCTGGATCTGCCACGCCCGCGAGCCTAACTCGCCGCGTGTCCGGCGGGTGCGGCTGCCGACGGGTGGACGCCCGGCACGGCGCCGGCTCGGGGCGAGCCGAACGGGGCGTTCGGCACGCTATCCGCACCGAACGCCCCGTTCGGCTCGTCATCAAACCCGGCTCAGCCGAGGAACGCCCGCAGCACGTCCGCCGCCCGGCGGATCTCCGCGGCGGCGACGTGCTCCTCCTTGGTGTGGGCCAGCGTCGGATCACCGGGGCCGAAGTTCACCGCTGGCATGCCGAGCGCGGCGAACCGCGCGACGTCGGTCCAGCCCAGCTTGGCGACCGGGTCGCCGCCGGATGCCCGTACCAACTCCGCCGTCGCCGGTTCGGACAGCCCTGGCAGCGCGCCGCCTGAGATGTCCGCGACGGTCAGCTCGTAGCCGTCGAAGACGTCCCGCAGGTGCGCCAGCGCCTCATCAGGCGAACGGTCCGGCGCGAACCGATGGTTGACGGTGAGCGTCGCCGCGTCAGGGACGACGTTGCCCGCGACCCCGCCGCCGATGCGCACCGCCTGCAGCCCCTCCCGGTAGGTGAGGCCGTCGATGTCGACCACCCTCGGCCGGTACTCGGCCAGCCTGCGCAACGGCTCCGCGAGCGCGTGGATCGCGTTGACACCCATCCAGGCCCGCGCGGTGTGGGCACGCTTGCCGTCGCAGCGCAGCTCGACCCGGATGGTGCCCTGGCAGCCGGCCTCGACCACCGCGTTGGACGGCTCGCCGACCACGGCGAGGTCGCCGCGCAGCCAGTCGGGCAGATTCTGTTCGATACGGCCGAGGCCGTTGCGGGATGCGTCGACCTCCTCGCAGTCGTAGAACACGAACGTGACGTCGTGCCGTGGCTCGGGGACGGTGGCGGCCAGCGAGAGGAAGACCGCGTCGCCGCCTTTCATGTCCACGCTGCCGAGGCCGTGCAGCACCTCGTCCGCGCAGGAGCCGGTGCGGCGCGACGGCAGGTTGTCGTTGACCGGCACGGTGTCCAGGTGACCGGCGAACACCACTCGCGACGCCCTGCCGAACGACGTCCGCGCCAGCACCGCGTTGCCGTCGCGGATCACATCGAGGTGCGGCGCCTGCGTACGCAGCGCGTGCTCGACCGCGTCCGCGAGCGGCTTCTCCTCGCCGGACTCGCTGTGGATGTCCACCAGGGCCGAGGTGAGGTCGACGGGGTCGGCGCGCAGATCCAGCTCCATAGCCGAGACGGTACCCAGTGGCACGGGTGAGTACGGTTTGCGGTGTGCGCATCAGCGAACTCGGCAGGGTCATCGGCATCGTCCTCAGCGCGGCGACGATCGTCCTGCTCGCGGCGTGCGGGGTGGGCGACGTCGGGCGCGAGGTCCGCGACACTGTCGACCTCAGGACGCTGCGGATCAAGCTCGACGCGCTGAGTTCGGACACCTGCCACAGCGACCCCGGGTCGCGGGAGCCGTGGCAGTGCGAGAAGTACGTCACCCAGCTCGGGAACGCGGCCACCACGTTGCAGGCGGCGGGCGAGACCGGGTTCCCGAAGCTCGCGGGACCGGCGCGGCGGATGACGGCGGCCGTTGACGCCTACCGCAACGCGGGCTGTGTACGGCAGGACGTCGCCAAGAAGGGTGAGTGCGTCGCGGCGCTCAACGACCTCGCCGACGCCGTCACGTCGGCCAAGCAGGTCGTCGGCTCGTAACCGCTTGGGCAAGGGCCACACGGCGGGCGTGTCAGCCCTGCGGGTTACGGTGATGGGCGTGAACAGCGAGCAGATCCCCAATCCCGAGACGACCGGCGCCACCGGAGTCGGGCTTGCCACCATCACCACCGACGGCACCGTTCTCGACACCTGGTTCCCGCACCCCAAGCTGGTCGATGCCGGCGATAAGGCAGGCACCACGCGGCTGAGCGACGACGAGGCCGCCGCTGCGCTCGGCAAGGCAGCGACCACGCTGCTCGGCACGGACACCGACCGGGGTGTCGAGGTGATCGCCGTGCGCACCACGATCGATTCGCTGAGCACTGCGCCGCAGGACGCCCACGACGTCTACCTCCGGCTGCACCTGCTCTCGCACCGCATGGTGCGCCCGCACGGCCAGAACATGGACGGCGTGTTCGGTCTGCTCAGCAACGTCGTGTGGACCAACTTCGGCCCCTGCCCCGTCGAGGGCTTCGAGGCAACCCGGATGCGGCTGCGGTCGCGCGGCCACGTCACGGTCTACAGCATCGACAAGTTCCCCCGGATGGTCGACTACGTCATCCCGAGTGGCGTCCGCATCGGCGACGCCGACCGGGTCCGGCTCGGCGCGCACCTGGCCAGCGGCACCACCGTGATGCACGAAGGCTTCGTCAACTTCAACGCAGGCACGCTTGGCGCGTCGATGATCGAGGGCAGGATCTCGGCAGGCGTCGTCGTCGGCGACGGCACCGACCTCGGCGGCAGCGCCTCGGTGATGGGCACGCTGTCCGGCGGCGGCAAGGAGGTCATCTCGGTCGGCGAGCGCTGCCTGCTCGGTGCGAACGCGGGCATCGGCATCTCGCTCGGAGACGACTCCGTCGTCGAGGCCGGACTCTACGTCACGGCGGGCACCAAGGTCAGCGTCGAGGGCACGCTGCGCAAGGCGAGCGACCTGTCAGGGGTCTCCGGCGCGCTGTTCCGCCGCAACTCGGCGACCGGCACCGTCGAGGTCGTGCGGAGGGAAGGCACCGGCATCGAGCTGAACGCGGAGCTGCACGCCAACGACTGACACCGGACCCCCGTTGCGCCGTGTCCCCCGTTCCCGACGCCGTGTCCCACATTCGGGACATCGGGGCCGATCATGCTTTACCCTCATGATGATGACGTCGGCACGAGGACAGCGCTCCGCTCCAGCCCCCGCTGAGGTCGGGCTGGGCGATCCGCCGCAGAAAGTGTCGGCGTCCGCCACCGCGACCGAGCAGGCCCGTGCCCGGATCGACCAGCAGCTCCGTGCGCTGCTCACCCACCAGGACGGCACCCGCGCGGGCAAGGACCCCGAGGAGCTGCACCAGTTCCGCGTCGCCATCCGGCGGCTGCGCAGCGTGCTGAAGGCGATGCCGTCGCTGACTGGCATGGTGCGGCCCTCGACGGACGCCTTCGACCGGTACACCGCAGCCGACCTGCGTGACGAGCTGCGCTGGCTCGGCGACCTGACCAGCCCGGTGCGGGACATCGACGTCCTACTCATGCGGCTGCGGGCAGAGACCTCCGGGTTCGACGACGACGAACTGGCCGCTGCCGAGAGCCTGATGTCGGCGCTGGTCAGCGAGCGCGGCACGCACCGCATAGCGCTCGGCAGGGCGCTGTCCAGCGCGCGCTACCAAGGCCTGCTGACCGGACTCGCCGCGCTCGCCAACGGCGATGGCGACGGCGAGCAGGCCCCGGTGACGGCGACAACGTTCGTCAACTCGCTACGGAAGCCGTACCGGGCACTGCGCAAGGGCATCAATGAGCTGGGCGACGACCCGGAAGACGGCCAGGTGCACGCGCTGCGGATCAAGGGCAAGCGGCTGCGCTATGCGGCGGAGACGGCGCTGCCAGCGGCGAAGAAATCCGACGCCAAGCAGCTGGGGAAGCTGGTCGAAGCGGCGAAGCGGCTGCAGGACGTCCTCGGCCAGCACCAGGACGCCGTCGTCGCAGCCCAGCGGGTACGGGAACTGGGCGCGGAGCAGGAGAACCCGCTGGCCGTGTTGGTCGCGGGCAGGCTGGTGGAACGGGAGATGGCGCGGAGGGCGCAGGCGCGCGCGGACCTGCCAGCCCGCTGCCGGAAGGTGCTGAAGCAGGGCAAGCCGCTCGTATAGCAAGCAGACCGGAAGTCAGTGGACGTGCGATCCTGGCTTCGCTCACTTCCGGTCGAATTGCTATTTACCGGCACTGTAGTCAGGCGTCGAGACGGGTGACGGCCTCGCGCACCCGCTCGTCGGTCGCGGTGAGCCCGACGCGCACATGCTTGCCACCACCGGGCCCGTAGAAGGTGCCGGGCGCGACCAGGATCCCGCGCTCGGCGAACCAGTCCACGGTATGCCAGGCGTCCTCGTCACGGGTCACCCACAGGTACAACCCGGCCTCGGAGTGGTCGATGCGGAACCCGGCCGCGTGAAGCACCTTGCGCAGCACGTCCCGACGTCCCGCGTACTTCTCCCGCTGTGCGGCGAGGACGTCGTCTGCGCCCAGAGCGGCCGTCATCGCGGCCTGCACCGGGCGCGGCACGATCAGCCCCGCGTGTTTGCGCACCGCGAGGAGGGCGGCGACCAGCGCCGGGTCGCCGGTGACGAACCCGGCGCGGTACCCGGCCAGGTTCGCGGACTTCGACAGCGAGTGCACCGCGAGCAGGCCGTCCAGGCTGCCGCCGTTGACGTCGGGGTGCAGCACAGACATCGGTTCGCTGTCCCAGCCGAGCGCGAGGTAGCACTCGTCCGATGCGACAACGGTGCCACGCTCGCGCGCCCACTCGACGACCTTGCGCAGGTGGGCGGCCCCGAGCACCCGCCCGGTCGGGTTGGACGGCGAGTTCAGCCAGAGCAGCGCGGGCTGCTGCGGGCCGAGCTGGGTGAGCCCGTCTGCCCTGCGCACCTCTGCGCCAGCGAGCAGCGCACCGACCTCGTACGTGGGGTACGCCAACTCGGGGATGACGACGACGTCGCCGCGACCCGCCCCGAGCAGTTGCGGCAGCAACGCGACCAGCTCCTTGGAGCCGATCGTCGGCAACACGGCATCCGGCTCGATCCCCACAGCACCATGCCTGCGCTCCAACGCGTCCCTGATGGCGGCGCGCAGTTCGGGAGTGCCGTGCGTCGCCGGGTAGCCGGGGACCTCCGCGACCGATGCCAGCGCCTGCTGGATCTCCGGCGCGACCGGGTCAACCGGCGTGCCGACCGACAGGTCAATGATGCCGCCAGGATGAGAGCGCGCCTTCGCGCCGTAGGGCGTCAGCGAGTCCCACGGAAAGTCAGGCAGGGCGCTCTCGGCGCCTGCCATTAGTGCTCTTCTGCCTGCGGGGGCAGATCCTTGATCCACTGCGGGTCCGCCGCGACCTTGCCCACCTTGGCGGCGCCACCTGGCGAACCGAGCGGCCCCTCGCCGTTGACCTCGATCTCGAAGAAGTCGACGTTGGCCTTGGTGTAGTTGGTGGGCTCGTTGGCCCACTCGTCGGGGACGTCGTCCTCGTAGAAGATGGCTTCGACCGGGCACACCGGCTCACACGCACCGCAATCCACACACTCGTCCGGGTGGATGTAGAGCATGCGCTCGCCCTCGTAAATGCAGTCAACGGGGCACTCGTCGATGCACGCCTTGTCGAGAAGGTCGACGCAGGGCTCGGCGATCACGTAGGTCACTGCGCTCTCCTGAGATGTCCTCTTCGCTG
>WHUD01000076.1:0-2146 GCA_009377385.1 Actinophytocola sp. | reverse complement strand
ACCCTTATTCCACGCGATGGGACGCCATCCGGGTGGCCGACGTGGCGCATGACGCCTTCCCTGCACTGAGCGCACTGAAAGCGTCATTCACCGCAGCCCGCATACTGGCGGTCATCCTCGACATCGCCACCCTCGAGGGACGTCTTGCCAACGCATGGCCCGCGTTCGTCGACGAGCCACTCGGTTGGTGGCGGCTGCGCGCGGCAGGCGGGTTCACCGGACGCGCGAACAGCGCGCTGACCTGCGGCGATCCCGGCGTGCCGCTGACGTCGGCGCTGTCCCGCACGGTGGCCTTCGCCAGGGAGAACGGCGCCAGCCCACCGGACGCCGTGACGATCACCACACGGCCGTAGACGTCGAGGTGGCGACTATGCGCCGACACCGATCCGCCGGACGCCGCGCAACGGCACGTGCTCGGCACCGGCGCGCTGGCGCTATATGACGCGCTCGGCTTCACTGAGCACCACCGGTACCGGTACTGGGTGCCTTCCGGCACATGGGAGGATCGGGACTCGTGAAGGTAGTTGTGCTCGCGGGCGGTGTCGGCGGCGCCCGGTTCCTGCTCGGCGTGAAGGCCTCACTCGGCATGCCTGCCATCGGAGCCGAGGAAAGCGCCCACGACGTCACCGCACTGGTCAACACCGCGGACGACGTCTGGCTGCACGGCCTGCGGATCTGCCCCGACCTCGACACCTGCATGTACACCCTCGGCGGCGGCATCGACACCGAACGCGGCTGGGGCCACGCGAACGAGACGTGGACCGTCTCCGAGGAACTCATGGCCTACGGCGCGGACCCGACGTGGTTCGGGCTTGGCGACAAGGACATCGCCACCCATCTGATCCGCTCCCGCATGCTGCGCGCGGGCTACCCGCTGTCGGCGGTCACCGAGGCGCTGTGCCACCGCTGGCAGCCGGGCGTCACGCTGCTGCCCATGACCGACGACCGGGTGGAGACGCACGTCGTCGTCGACGATCCGGACGACCCGTCGCAGCAGAAGGCACTGCACTTCCAGGAGTGGTGGGTACGCTACCGCGCGGGACTGCCTGCGCACTCCATCGTGCCGATCGGCGCGGAAGAGGCGAAACCAGCGCCAGGCGTGACCGAGGCGCTTGCCGATGCGGACGTGGTGCTGATCGCGCCGTCGAACCCGGTGGTCTCGGTCGGCACCGTGCTCGCCGTGCCCGGCATCAAGCCCGCGCTGCAGGCGACAAAGGCCAAGGTCGTCGGGGTGTCGCCGATCATCGGCGACCGGCCGCTGCGCGGGATGGCCGACGCCTGCCTGTCCGCGATCGGCGTCGCGACAACGGCCGAGGCGGTCGGCAGGCACTACGGCGCCCGCAAGGCCGACGGCATCCTTGACGGCTGGCTGATCGCGCGTGGCGAGTCCGCCGACGTGCCCGGCGTCGACGTGGCGGACGTCCCGCTGTTGATGTCCGATGTGGACGCCACGGCCGCGATGGTCCGTGCGGCGCTCGAACTGGCGGGACTCGGCCTTGAGTGACCACGCCGCGCCCCGGATGGACATCCGCGCCGTCGCGGGACTCCCCGCGTTCCGCGAGGGCGACGACCTCGCCGCGGCCATCGCCGACGCGGCGCCGTGGCTAGCGTCCGGCGACGTCGTCGTGGTGACGTCGAAGGTCGTGTCCAAGGTGGAGGGCAGGATCCGGCGCGTGCCCACCGACGAGGCCGCCAGGGACGCCGCCCGCAGGCATTACGTCGACGAGGAGTCCCTGCGGGTGCTCGCGCGGATGAAGGCCACGCTGATCACCGAGAACCGGCTCGGCATTGTGCAGGCGGCGTCCGGCGTGGATGCGTCGAACGTCGCAGGGGACGAGATCGCGCTACTGCCGGAGGACCCGGACGCCTCCGCCGCGGCACTCCGGCAAGGGCTGCGAGAGCGGCTCGACGTCGACGTCGCCGTCGTCATCACCGACACCATGGGCAGGGCGTGGCGGATCGGGCAGACCGACGCCGCGATCGGCGCGAGCGGGCTGCGGGTGATCCACCCCTACGCCGGGTCGGTGGACTCCGAGGGCAACGAACTCGCCGTGACCGAAGTCGCCATTGCGGACGAGATCGCGGCGGCGGCCGACCTGGTCAAGGGCAAGCTCGGCGGCACGCCGGTCGCCGTGATCAGGGGCCT
>WHUD01000075.1 GCA_009377385.1 Actinophytocola sp. | reverse complement strand
GGATCCACGCCCTCGGCCGCTACGCCGACGAGGCCACCCTCTTCCGGCTGGCGGCTCAGATCGAGGCCGCCCGCCCCTGGCGACGCGGCGGTCAGAGGGCGCGGAGCAGGACGATGGCGGCGATGATCGACCCTACGACGGCGCCGCCGTAGCAGAAGATGGTGATCGGGACGCTGTACTTCTTGAGCTGCAGGCCGTCGTAGAGCGTGTACCGGAAGCGGTGCGCCCAGTGGAACAGCGCCAGCACGCAGAGCCCGAACAGCACCAGCAGCGTGATCGGGTGGCTCACGACCGAGGCCAGATACGCGTGATCCGGCGCGGGCAGCAAACCGAGCGGGAACGCGACGCCGAACAGGAACAGCAGCACCGGCACCAGCAACGCCGTCACCATGCCGCCGGAGCTGAACAGCAGCCACACGAACGGTTCCGGCGATCGCTTCGTGGTCATCGCAGGATCACCCACGCCACGATCGCCGAGACCACGAGCCACGCCCCGTAGTGCGCGGCAAGGATCACGGTGGGCGGCACGCGCAGGGCTCCCAGCCGGAGCACCATCGCCTTCGGTGCGAGGCCGAACCAGGTGACGGCGTGTAGCACGACGAACGCCAGCGCGATCACGTTGAGGATGACCACAAGCGGGTTCGCCGAGAGGTCGAGGAACTCCTGGTAGGCCGCCCTGCCCGAGCTGACCGCGTACACCAGCATGAGGAGGTACACCACGAACCAGGCGATGAAGACGCAGGACAGCTCGCGGAGCACGAAGAGGAGGTACGACGGGTTGCGCAACCACCAGGTCAGCGAGACAGGGGGCCGGTAGAGGGGCGGCTCGCCGCCGACAGCGTTTCCGGTGCTCATCGGGCACCTCGAGGCAGCAGGAGATCCTTGACGGCCTTGCTGGCCGCAGTGAGCTTGTAGCGCTGGATGGCGCCAGCCGGATCGACGTCCTTGGGGCAGACCACGCTGCACTCACCGACGAAGGTGCAGGCCCAGACGCCCTCGGCGGATGCGAGGACGTCCCTGCGGTCCTCGGCGCCCGCGTCTCGCGAGTCCAGGTTGTAGCGCTGGGCGAGTGCGATCGCTGCGGGGCCGATGAAGTCCGGGTCCAATGCGTACACCGGGCAGGCGGAGTAGCAGAGCATGCAGTTGATACACATGCTGTACCGCTTGTAGTCGTCCATCTCCACCGGCGTTTGGAGGTACTCGGTGTCCTCGTCGGGTTCGTCGTCGCTGACCAGCCACGGCTTGACGGCGGGCAGCTTCGCCATGAAGTCGCCCATTTCCACGACGAGGTCCCGGATCACCGGGAAGTTCCGCATCGGCTCGACCCGCACCGGACCGGGGGCGTAGTCGGTCAGGAACGTCGAGCAGCTCAGCTTCGGCTCGCCGTTGACGGTCATCCCGCAGCTGCCGCAGATGCCCATGCGGCAGGACCACCGGTACGACAGCGTGCCGTCAAGCTGGTCCTTGATGTGGTTCAGGCCGTCGAGCACCGCCCACTCCTTGCGCAGCGGCACGTCGTAGGCGTCCCAGGTCGGCTCGGACTCGTGCTCCGGCCGATACCGCCAGACCTCCATGGTGATGGTCTCTGGCATGTCTCACCTTCCGTAGACCCGCTCGCCGGGTGGCCATCGAGTGATCGACACGGGGAGGTACTCGACGCGCCAGTCGCCGTCCGGCTTGCGGCGGATCACCGAGTGGGCCAGGTACCTCTCGTCGTTGCGGTCCGGGTAGTCGGTGCGCTGATGGGCGCCGCGCGACTCCTTGCGACGCAGCCCGCTCGCGACGATGCACGAAGCCACGTCGAGCATGCCGGACAGCTCGAGCATCGCGATCAGCTCGGTGTTGAACGTGCGGCTGGCGTCGTCCATGCTCGCCCGAGCGAACCGGGTCTTGAGCTCCGCCAGCTCGTCGAGGGCCTTGGTCAGGGACGCCTCGTCGCGGTAGATCCCCGCGCCAGCCTCCATCGTCTCCTGCATCTCGGTGCGGATGTCGGCGATCCGCTCGCCGTCGGAGTGCTGATGGTCGCTCAGCTCCCGCCGCAGCCGGTTCTCCTCGTCGCGGCCCTGCGCGATGACCGGCGCGGTGGCCGCGCCCGGCACGGTCGCGACGAAGTCGGCGACCGCCTTACCCGCGCGGGCGCCGAACACCAGCAGCTCGGGCAGCGAGTTGGAGCCGAGCCGATTGGCGCCGTTGATGCTGACGCAGGCGACCTCGCCAGCGGCGTAGAGGCCGGTCAACGGCGTCGCGCCGTTGATGTCGGTGTGGATGCCGCCCATCATGTAGTGCACGACGGGGCGGACCGGCACCAGCTCATGCACCGGGTCGATGTTCTGGTAGCTGGCGCACAGCTCGCGCACGAAGGGCAGTCGCTCGTCGATCAGCTTCTCGCCGAGGTGGCGCAGGTCGAGGTGCACCACGTGCCCGGCCTCGGTCTCCGCGGTGCGGCCCTTCGCCATCTCGTGGACGAACGCCTGCGACAGCCGGTCGCGCGGCCCGAGCTCCATGCTGCGCAGTACCGGCTCGTCGGTGGGTGTGCCGAGGTCGTAGTCCTGCAGGTAGCGGTAGCCGTCCTTGTTGAGCAGCCGCCCGCCTTCCGCGCGGGCCGCCTCGGTGATCAGGATGCCGGTGAACGGCAGGCCGGTGGGGTGGTACTGCACGAACTCCATGTCCTTCAGCGGCGCGCCTGCCTGGTAGGCGAGGGCCATGCCGTCGCCGGTCTTGATGTTCGCGTTGGTGGTGAACGGGAAGACCCTGCCGCAGCCGCCGGTGCACACGATCACCGCGTCCGCCACGATGGTCTCGACCCTGCCGGTCGCCAGCTCGACGGCAACCACGCCGCGCACCCTGCCGTCGTGCACCAGCAGCTTCGTGACGAACCATTCGTCGTAGCGCACGATGCCGCTCCCGCCCCGCCGCCCCGAGCCGGTGTAGGACAACGCCGTCTGGAAGAGCGTGTGCAGCAGATGGAAGCCGGTCTTGTCGGCGGCGAACCAGGTGCGCTTCTTTTTCATGCCGCCGAACGCGCGCACCGCGATGCGCCCGTCCTGTTCGCGACTCCACGGGCAGCCCCAGTGTTCGAGCCGCAGCAGCTCCTTCCTGGCCTCGACGACGAACGCTTCGACGGCGTCCTGGTCGCAGAGCCAGTCGCTGCCGGACACGGTGTCGTAGGCGTGCTCGTCGAACGTGTCGTCGTCCCCAGCGACGGCCGCCGCGCCGCCCTCAGCGGACACGGTGTGGCTGCGCATCGGGTAGACCTTGGACACGATCGCCACCGTCAGCTTTGGATTCGCCTCAGCGACGGCGATGGCGGCGCGCAAACCCGCGCCGCCGCCACCGATGATCACGACGTTATGCCAAGCCGGCATGGTCAGGCCTCGTGGTCAGCGCTGTGTTCGTCGGTGAGTACCTTGCCGTCGTGCCGGATGGTCCTGATCCGGATGCTGCCGTCGTGGAACGTGTGCCGGAGCTGACGGCACCCGCACGCGAAGGTCATATCGTCGATGACCAGACCTTCGTCGTCATCTTCGCGGTGCCGACTGCCGTCGGAGACCTTGCCGCACGGCGAGCGTTCCGTCGTGAACTGACTCGTTGTCCTAAGCATGACCACCTCCCCGCCCGTATGTGATCTAGCTCACTCCCTAGCGTACGCCTCGAGCGCAACTGCCGCCGTGGCCAGCGGCACTCCGTCAGATCGCCTCGAAGGCCGCCATCATGGCCATGTCCTCGTGTTCGAGGTGGTGGCAGTGCATCAGGTGCGGGCCTGGGCCGCGTCCTGTCGTCGGTGCTGCGCCGGGTATAGTCGAACTCGACTATTCTACATCGGCTATAGAGGTGGGTGGATGTGGTAGGTGGGCCGCGGTCGTTGCGGGCTCCGTTGGCGCTGGCGGCACGCCGCGTTGCCCGGTCTTCCGCATCGAGCCAGTCAGTCCGTAGCTGACCGACGCTCGTTGGTCATTGCGGCCGCAGTGCCGTCGACAACGGTGTTAAGTGCTGCGTTAGTGGGTACCTACCGACTGTGCACGCAATAAACCTGGCGGCGACCGCGCCGGCTGGTCGCCACGACCACGGGATGTGAACAACATGAACATCATGGATTCGTTGAACGACGCACTTCGGACGATCATTACGTTCGTCCCGAAGCTCGCCGCGTTTCTGCTGATCCTGCTGATCGGCTGGCTGATCGCGAAGGGGCTGCGCAAGCTCGTCGATGTCGTGCTGACGCGGCTGCGCTTCGACCGCGCGATGGAGCGCGGCGGGATCCAGCGGGCGATGGAGGGGTCGAAGTATGACCCGAAGGACCTGGTGTCGGCGGTCGTCTACTACGCGGTGCTGCTGCTGGCGCTGCAGGTGGCGTTCGGCGTCTTCGGGCCGAACGCGGTGAGCGATCTGCTGACCGCGATCGTGTCCTGGCTGCCGCAGTTGGCCATCGCGATCATCATCGTGGTCGTCGCCGCGGCGATCGCCGGTGTGGTTGCCGACCTGACGAGCAGCGTGCTGGGCAGGTTCACCTGGAGCCGGTTCGTCGCGCGGCTCGCGCAGGTGTTCATCATCGCGCTCGGCGTGATCGCGGCACTCAACCAGATGGGCATCGCCACGACCGTGACGATGCCGGTGCTGATCGCGGTGCTCGCAACCGTCGGCGGCGTGCTGGTGGTCGGCCTCGGCGGCGGCATGGTGCGCCCCATGCAGCAGCGGTGGGAGCGCTGGCTAGGCCTCGCCGAGAGCGAGCTGCCAGCAGCACGGAGCGAGATGCAGGCCTACCAGCGCGGCCGCGAGGACGCGCTGCGGGCAAGCCAGCCTGCCGAGGAGCCCCACACGGAGCCGACCGAGTACGGCAGGACGTAACCGCTTCCGATCGATCAGGCGGGTATGGCCCGATGGGTCGTACCCGCCTGTTTCGCCGGAGAGCGCCAGGTCAGAACAGCAGGGGCAGCTCGCCGTCGCCACCGGCGAGAGCGATCGTGACGGTGCCCGCCACCGCGAGCAGGCACACCGCGGCCAGCCGGACAGTGACCCAGTCGGCGCTCCATCCGGCGTCCTGCCGAAACGGCACGGGCTGCCAGCCGGACTCGGTGGCGGCGTCTTGCACCCCTCGGGCGTAGCCCGCCAGCTCGACCACACCGATCCGGCCGGTACTGGCCTGCAGGATGTCGCGCACCGCTGCCGCGTGCTGGTCCACCATGGCGACCAGCGCGGGCCCCCAGCCCGGAGTGGTGGGCAAATCGGTGAGCCCGAGCCGCTCGGCCAGCGCTGTCAGCTCACGCCGCGCCCCTGACTCGCGCCACGCATCCAGCAACCACGACATAGCCCACTAGGCTAGGTGATGCCGCTGGAGACCTCACAGGAGGTCGGCGTCGGTGAGCAACTGGCGGGCGTCTTCGTAGCGGTCCTCGGCGACGAGGACACGCTTGGGCAAGGCGCCGATGGAACCTTCGATCACGCTCATGTGGCTGTCGACTACCTCGTGATCGATACCCGCGTCGAGCAACAACGCCTCGGCGTAGGAGATCTGGACCGGATCATTGCTGTTCAGGAGTGCGATCACCGCATGATGATAGCAATCACGGCGATATCGTTCGCGCCGTTGAGGTCGCCAGCGCGATCGCACCGGTGAGCTCGGCGCGTTCGCCGAGTGCCGACTGCGTCACCCGCACGGCCGCAGCGGCGTCGGGTTGGGCGTAGCGGTCGACGGCATGCCGCACGCCGTCGACCAGCGCCGGGGCGCTCCCCATGATCCCACCGACGACGACCGCGCTGGGGTTGAGCGTGTTGCAGAGGTCGGCGAGCACCCGCCCGATGGCGCGGCCCGCGTCGTTGAGCACTCGGTTGACCCCGGCGTCACCGTCGTCGGCGAGCGCGAGGACCGTTTCTGCCCCGAGCGTCTCGCCATGCGCCGGCTGCAGCAGTTCGATGAGTTTGGGCACCGAAGCCTGCGACTCGAGGCAGCCCCTGCTGCCGCACCGGCACACCGGTCCGTTCTCGTTGACCTGCACATGGCCGATCTCGCCCGCGATCCCGGTCGATCCCCGATGCAGCCGTCCGCCAAGCACGAGGCCCGCGCCGAGGCCGTCGGCGACCTTGACGTAGATGACGTCGTCGAAGCCCCGCGCCGCGCCGTACCGGTGTTCCCCGAGCGCGCCGAGGAAGGCGTCGTTGTCGACCTGCACCGCGACCCCGATGCGGCGTTCGAGCTCGGCGGCCGGTGCCAGTCCGCGCCAGCCGGGCAGGACGGCCGACGACGTCGTGCCGGTGCGCCAGTCGACAGGGCCGGGCACGCCGACGCCGACACCCGCGATGTCTGCTAGGGCGATTCCCGTCTCGGCCAGCAGTTCGTGGACGAGTTCGGCCGCGGTGTCCAGGGCTCGATGTGGGCTGTAGTCGACGTTGAGCCCGACCGTGCGCTCGGCGAGTACGTTCGCGTCCCGTTCGGCGACCGCGAGCCGGATGTGCCGGTGACCCATGTCCACCGCGATCACCGGGTCGCTGCTCACGGCGAGGTGGAGCAGGATCGGCGGCCTGCCGGTGCCCGGCTGGCGCGGCCGCTGCCGGTCTTCGAGCACGGAGCCCTCCCGGACCAGCTCTGCCACCAGGCTGGACACCGTGGTGCGAGATATTCCGGTTCTGCGGCTGACGTCCGCACGACTCAGCGCGCCGTATGCGGCGAGCGCGTCGACGATGGCGCGCCTGTTGGATTGACGCAGGTTCGCCAGGGAGCCGCCGGAATCGTTCCGCATGGGCGATCAGCCTAACGATTAATCCTGTCTCCGTACAAACTAGGTCGATACTTACTTCTTGACACGACTAAAGTGGCCCATTCATAGTACCTTTTCTATGACGAGTTCCACCTCTTCCGTAGTCGCGGACCACGACAGACCCCAGGTCCGCATCATCCAGTCCATCCTGGTCGCGGGTACCGCCGCGCTGGGTGGCTTCCTGTTCGGTTTCGACACCGCTGTCATCAACGGCACGGTCGGCGCGGTGTCGTCGACCTTCTCCCCAGGTTCGCTGCTGCTCGGCTTCGCCGTCGCGTCCGCATTGCTCGGATGCGCCGTTGGCGCGTGGTTCGCCGGGCCTATCGCCAACCGCTATGGCCGCATCAGGGTGATGCTGGTGGCAAGCGTGCTGTTCAGCGTCAGCGCGCTCGGTTCAGGGCTCGCCGCCGACATCTGGAGCCTGACCCTGTGGCGGGTTGTCGGCGGGCTCGCGGTCGGCGCGGCATCGGTCATCGCGCCCGCCTACATCGCCGAGATCGCCCCCGCGCGGTTGCGCGGCAGGCTCGGCACTCTGCAACAACTCGCCATCGTGACCGGGATTTTGGTCGCACTGCTGAGTAACTTCGTGCTCGCCGAGAACTCCGGCGGCGCCGCGGAGCCGCTGTGGTTCGGCGCCGACGCCTGGCGGTGGATGTTCCTCGCCGAGCTGGTGCCTGCCGTCGCCTACGGCGTGCTGGTACTCCGTATCCCGGAGTCGCCGCGGTATCTGATCACGCGGCAGCGGGTGCAGGAGGCCCGCAAGGTGCTGAGCGACTTCGTCGGCGGCGACGTGGACGGTCGCATCGCCGAGATCAAGCGCACCCTGGACAGCCAGCGTGCGCCGCGGGTGTCGGACCTGGCCGGCCCGCGCTTCGGGCTGCTGCCGATCGTGTGGGTCGGCATCGGCCTGTCGCTGTTCCAGCAGTTCGTCGGCATCAACGTGATCTTCTACTACTCCACCGAGCTCTGGCAGCACGTCGGGTTCACGGAGTCCGACTCCTTCCTCATCTCGGCCATCACGGCGGTGACCAACGTGGTCGTCACGTTCATCGCGATCGCGACCGTGGACAGGGTCGGGCGCAAACCGCTGCTGCTCATCGGCTCGATCGGGATGTTCGTCTCGCTGAGCCTGATGGCGGTGCTGTTCGGCTCCGCTCCAGTGGTGAACGGCGACCCCGCGCTCGGTCCCGTCGCAGGGCCCATCGCGCTGGTCGCGGCGAACGCCTTCGTGGTCTTCTTCGGCATGAGCTGGGGCCCTGTGGTCTGGGTGCTGCTCGGGGAGATGTTCAACAACCGGATCAGGGCATCCGCCATCGCTGTCGCGGCCGCCGCGCAGTGGCTGGCGAACTTCGCGGTGTCCACGACGTTCCCGGCGCTGAGCGAGCTGGGACTTGGGCTCGCCTACGGCCTGTACGCGGTGTGCGCCGGGTTGAGCATCGTCTTCGTGGCCAAGGCGATTCGCGAGACCAAGGGCAAGGAACTGGAGCAGATGCCATAGATGTTGGCACGTCTACGCCCGCCGGGCAGCGCTCCGGCGGGCGTAGACGTCTCCGGAACGGCCAAGGGGACGGACCCGGTCGAGCAGCCGCACGAGGTCATTGGCATCCAGCCAGCGCTCGCTGGCCCACCGCATGGTTTCGACGGGGGAGTAGTTGTAGCGGTAGCCGCCGAGTCGCTCCAGGAGGGCGAGTGCGTCGAGGGCCGTGTCGTGTGCGGGCGGCAGGTACTCAAAGGACAGGGCTCGCAGCGGCCTGCTGAGTCCTTTCAGGACGTCGACCTCGAAACCCTCGACGTCGATCTTGCAGAACGCGGGCTCACCGTGTCGCGCGATGAGGTCGTCGAGTGTCGTCACCGCCACGTCGACGGAGGAGTCCCACCGCACCCTGGTGAAGCTCTGGTCCGCGCGGACCGACTCGATCCAGTCGGACGACATCGACGAGACCGTCGGCGTCGCGGTCGAGATGCCCATCCGGGCGATACCGGGGCGGGCGCCGACGGCGAGTGGCTCGATCGCCACATCGGGGTCTCGTCCGTAGAGGAGCCGCAGAATTCGCACGCAGTCCGGTTGCGGTTCCACGGCGACCACCCGTGCGTCCAGCTTCCGCCATGCGGAGACCCGGCTGCCGACGTGGGCGCCGACGTCGAACGCCACATCCCCGGGCCCGATGAACTCACGGAAGAACCGCACCATACGGCGTCGCCTGCCTGGCACGCCGTGGTACATAGCCAGTGAGCGGGCGATGCCGCGTGGTCGCGTCAGGAACCCCACGGCCGCTAGTGTCTCACCGATGTTCAGTGTCACGGTTCGCGATCACGTGATGGTCGCGCACAGCTTTCGCGGCGAGACGTTCGGACCCGCGCAGCGGTTGCACGGCGCGACATTCGTTGTCGACGCCACCTTCCTGCGCCCTGAGCTCGACGCCGACAACACCGTCGTCGACATCGGTGCCGCCGCGCGCGAGCTGGCCGCCGTGCTGGAGCCCATCAACTACCGCAACCTGGACGACGACCCTGACTTCGCAGGCGTCAACACGACGACCGAGTACCTCGCGAAGGTGATCGCCGACCGGCTGGCGGACCGGGTCGCCGCGGGGGACCTCGGTGACGGAGCGCGTGGCTTGTCCGGGATCACCGTGACACTGCACGAGTCGCACGTGGCCTGGGCCAGCTACGAACGAACGTTATGACCGGCATGACGACTGACGTCGTGCTGGTCGTGCCGGCTGGAATCGACGACGAGACCGCGCCGAGTGGTGGCAACGTCTATGACCGGCGGATGCGCGACGGCCTGGCGGCCACCGAGCTCGGCGTGCGGGAGATCGCCGTGGCGGGCGCGTGGCCGCGCCCGGCCGAGGCTGCCCGCGCGCAGCTTGCCCGGTCGCTCGATGGGTTGCCGGATGGCGCCGTCGTGCTGGTGGACGGGCTGGTCGCCTGCGGCGTCCCCGACGTCGTGGTGCCGCGAGCCGCGCGGCTTCGGCTGGCCGTCCTGGTGCACATGCCGCTGGCGAACGACGTGAGCCAGCCCAGCGACGTCGCCGCCGAGCTGGATCGACGCGAGGGGGAGACGTTGGCCGCTGCGGCTGCGGTGGTGGCAACCAGCCAGGCGACCGCACGACGGCTCGCCGCTCGGCACGGGCTGGGTGACGTCGAGGTCGTCGCGCCGGGGGCCGATCGCGCGCCTCTCAGCACCGGCTCTGCGGCTGGCGACCGACTGCTCTGCGTAGGCTCGGTGGCTCCGCTCAAGGGCCAGGACGTGCTCGTCGAGGCGCTGGCCACGCTGGCGGATCTGGCGTGGCACTGCCGGTGCGTCGGCCCGCCGCGCGACCCCGTCTTCACCACCGACCTGCGTGAGCGGATGGAGCGGCTCGGTCTCGCCGACCGTATCCGGCTGGTCGGCCCCCAGACCTCGGAGCAGGTGGGGGAGATGTATGGCGACAGCGACCTGGTGGTGCTGCCGTCGCGGGCGGAGTCCTACGGGATGGTGGTGACCGAGGCGCTGGCCCACGCGATCCCCGTCGTGGCATCGAACGTCGGCGGTGTACCGGAGGCGCTCGGGGACACCCCGGACGGCATCCCCGGACTGCTGGTCACACCGGACGACCCGGCCGGGCTCGCCGCCGCGTTGCGAAGCTGGCTCACCGACGCCGAGCTGCGGCACCGGCTACGGACAGCGGCCCGGCTACGCCGCGACGCCCTCGAACCGTGGCAGACAGCGGCGCGACGGATGGGCGACGTGCTCACCGCAATGGAGGTGGCGCCGTGAGCGAGCTTGCGAGCGAACCATCCGGCACCGGCAAGGCAGCGCCCGAGTGGCTGGCCCTGCGGGAGGACGCCGACGCGGACGCCCGCGCGGTCGAACTGCTCGACCCACTGCTGGCGTGTCTGCCGGACGGCTCGCTGGTCATCCGTGACCTCGGCTGCGGCACCGGCGCGAACCTCCGCTGGCTGGCCCCGCGCCTGCCGGGACCACAGCAGTGGATCCTGCACGACCGCGACGCCGGCCTCCTCGCTCTGGCCGCCGCCACGACCGTCAACACGGCAGACGGCACCCCGGTGACGACCCGCACCGACCACTCGGACCTCACCCGCCTGCGAGCCGCCGACCTGGCGGGCACGTCCCTGGTGACCGCGTCGGCGTTGCTGGATCTGCTCAGCCAGGAAGACGTCGAGTCCCTCGTGCAAGCCTGCTGTGCCGCGGGGTGCCCGGCGCTGCTGACGCTGTCGGTCGTCGGATGGGTCGAGCTACAGCCGGCCGATCCGTTGGACGCGGAGATCGCCGCCGCCTTCAACGACCACCAGCGACGCGCCGTGGCCGGGCGCGGCAGACTGCTCGGCCCGGACGCACCGGATGTCGCCGCGGCGGCCTTCCGCCGCCACGGCTGGGGGGTGCTCAGCGCGCCGAGCCGCTGGCAGCTGGGTGCGGGACAGACCACGTTGACCTCGCGGTGGCTGCGGGAGTGGTGCGCGGCCGCCGTCGAGCAGCGACCGAATCTTGCCAGCGACGTCGAGGACTACCTGTCCCGTCGCCTGCGCGCGTGCGCGAACGAGCGGCTGCGCGTGACCGTGCACCACGTGGACCTACTCGCCCATGGCCGGTGACAGCACCGCGTGGTAGTCGCCGAAAGACGCGGCCAAGCTGGCGAGCAGCGCTCTGCCCTTCGCCGCGGACGCCAGAGACGGCCGTCCGACAACACCCGAGTCGGAGTAGGGCGACAACCCGAGGGTGAGCAGGTGGCGACGGTCGTCAGCCAGGTGATCGGTTTGCGGGTAGCCGTCCCGCACGGCCTGCGGGTGGCTGGCGAGCAGGATGGACGTCTCGATCTCACCGGCGTGCATGTCGCTGCCCAGCGGGGTCACGATACCGGCGGCGGTGTGCGCGGTCTGCCAATCGAGCGGGCCGGGGAACAACGCCATGCGATGCCCCTCCTGCACCACGTTGCGGAGCACGTAGTTTCCGCCGTGCCCGTTGACCACGACCAGCCCCGAATCCAGCGAGCCAGCGATGTCGCGGACCACGGCGGCGAGGGTGTCCGATGAGATGCTCACCGTGCCCGGCCAGGCGGCGTGCTCGTGCGAGCAGGAGATCGTCACCGGCGGCAGGCGCCGCACGGGATAGGAGTCGACGATCTCCCGCGCGATCGCACAGGCGACGAGGGTGTCGGTCACCAGCGGGAGGCACGGGCCGTGCTGCTCGAAGCTGCCTATCGGGAGAACGGCAACGCTCGCCTTGCGTGAGGCTTCGTCCGATGTGGTGTCCAGCGGCACGAGGGAGGGGTCTGCTTCGGTCATCCCCGTACCCTAGGCCGATGAGCGAAGGTGCGATCGAGCACGGGATCGCCGCCGACGACGTGGCGGAGTCCGATCTGGTCACCAGCCGAGGGGTCTTTCGCGCGGTCGCGTTCCGTGATCCGGTCGACGGCCACGAGCATCTCGCGCTGGTCCTCGGCGAGCAGCGGGCAGACGTCCTGGTCCGGGTCCACTCCGAGTGCCTCACAGGTGACGTCTTCGGCGCGCTGCGCTGCGAATGCGGGCAGCAGCTCGACGCCGCGTTCGACGCGATCCAGCGCGAGGGCAGCGGCATCGTGGTGTACCTGCGTGGCCACGAAGGGCGGGGCATCGGCCTGCTTGCCAAGCTGAAGACGCACGCCCTGCAGGACAGCGCCGGGCTGGACACCGTCGACTCCGCCACCGCGCTCGGCCTCCCGGTGGACGTCAGGGACTTCGGCCCGGCGGCGCGGGTGCTCGGGCACCTCGGTGTGCGGTCGGTGCGGTTGCTGACGAACAACCGCGAGAAGGCCCGCGCGCTGCGGGCGCACGGCATCCGTGTCACCGCGCGGGTGCCGCTGCTTGTCCGTCCGAACGACCACAACGTGCGCTACCTGACGGCCAAACGGGACCGGCTCGGGCACGAGCTGCCGCACCTACAGGTACCGGATGCGATGACACAGCGCGGGGAGGGTGCCCTCGGCCAGCCGAGGCATGACGGCAGGCAGCTCGTCGAACGGGCTCTCACCGGTGATGAGGACGTCGAACGCGGGGTCGGCGAGCAACTGGAGGGCTAGCGTCATCCGGTCGGTGAGCGAACGTCGCCCGCGCCGCGTCGGCGGCAGCATGCCCACCTGGCTGCCGCGGATGGCCAACCGTCGCGAGTGGAACGCCTCGCCGAGCGGCAGGGTGACCTCCTGATCGCCGTACCAGCTCAGCTCGATCACGCTGCCGTCCGCCGCGAGCAGTTCGAGGGACCGCGTGAGGCCCGCCGGGGTGCCGCTCGTGTGGAAGACCAGATCGCAGTCCCCGCGTGCGTCTGGCGGCTCCGCGAAGCTCACGCCGAGGGCGTCGGCGATCCGTGCGCGTGACGGGTCGACGTCGATGAGCTGCACCCTTGCGCCGGGCAGTGCCGCGAGTAGCCCGGCGACCGCGCAGCCGACCATGCCCGCCCCGACGACGGCGATCCGGTCGCCGATCAGCGGCACGGCGTCCCACGCGGCGTTCACTGCCGTCTCCAGCGTGCCCGCGAGCATGGCCCGCTCCGGCGGGACGTCCTCGGGGACGACGGTCACCGCGCTCGCGGGCACGACGTAGCGCGTCTGGTGTGGGTAGAGGCAGAACACCCGCTGGCCGAGCAGGTCCGGCGGGCCTTCCTCGACGACCCCGACGTTGAGGTAGCCGTACTTAACCGGGCCGGGAAACTCGCCGTCCTGGAACGGCGCGCGCATCACCTCATGCTGGCTGGGCGGCACGCGGCCGTCGAACACGAGCGCCTCAGTCCCTCGGCTCACCGCGGAATACAGTGTGCGGACGCCAACTTCACCTGGGCCGACAGCGGGCAGCGGGACCGGCCGGATCTCCCCGGCTCCGGGGGAACGCAACCAGTAGGCGTGTGCTGTGCGCGCCATCGACAACCCCCGATTCGTGATCCCCGCAGCCTATTGTGGACCCATGGCACAGGACGGAACGTTCGCCCGCCGGACACCGTACGACAAGACGGTGCTCAACGTCGTGTGCTGGCTCCTGCAGATCGCGGTCGCGGTGTTCCTGGTGGTCCAGTCGGCCATCCCGCTATACCAGGGCGGGGAATACAACATCGAGACCTTCGACCGGATCGGGTTCGGCCAGTGGTTCCGCTACTTCACCGCTACCGTCGAGACCGCAGGTGCGATCGGCTTGCTGATACCACCGCTGGCCGGGCTGGCGGCGCTGGGGCTAGTCGGCGTCATGATCGGAGCCATCACGACCGAGCTGACCGTGCGCACGGCAGCGGGCGCGGTGCTGCCATTGGAGCTGCTCGTACTCTTCGCGGTCGTGGCCTGGTATCGGTGGCCGCAGACCACGGCGTTGCTCAGGCGGGTGGTCGGCCGAAGGCGGTGAGGAACCGGTCGCGGAAGGCGTCCATCGGCCACACCGGGGCGCCCTGGCCGGGCCGCAGACCGCGCTCCCAGCCCCATCCGGCGATCTCGTCGAGGACTCGCGCGTCGCGGGCGAGGATGGTGATCGGCACGTCCCTGCCTGACTGCCCGCCGGCCGGTTGGTGATCCCCGAGGAAGATGAGCACGAGGTCGTCGTCGCCGTAGGTCTGCGCGTAGGAGATCAGCGTGCGCAGCGAGTACGCGATGGAGTCGGCGTACCCGGCGCGCACCCCACTCCGGCCGAGGGTCCTGCCATCTCCGACATCGGACCAGGAAACCAACCGGGGGACCGAGCCCCACGGCCAGTGGCTGGAAACCAGGTCGATCTCCGCCATCACCGGCGCGTGCGTACCTGCGACCTCCTTACGGTGGAATGTCGCGAGGGTGAACTGGTCGGGGATCGTCTCGAACGAGAAGCGCGGGCCGCGGTACCCGATGTCGCGAGAGTCGTAGTACCCGTCGAAGCCGTAGAACTTGTGGCCGGGCCAGTCCTTGGTGTTCGCGGGCACGACGCCCGCGGTGCGCCAGCCCGCCCGGCGGAACGCGCCGCTGAGTGTCAGCCGATCGCTCTTGACCAGGGTGTCGTAGCGCAGTTGGTTGTCCACCCAGAGGCCGGACTGCAACGTGGCGTGCGCCAGCCAGCTTGTGCCGCCCGAGGTCGGTGAGGTGAGGAACGCGCTGCGCGAGCCGAACCCGGCCGCGTGGAGGCTGCGGCTCCCTGCTGCGAGCACCTGATTGATCCTCGGGTACCCGAGCGCGACCCTGCCGTAGCTCTCGACGAAGGCGACGACGACGTTCTTGCCGCGCAACGTCGTGAGCAGTTCGTCACCAGGGACGTCCCGGAAGTCGTCGACGGCCATGTCGGCGGCGAACCGCCGCTGGTCCTGAAAGTCCGCGCCCCCCTGGTGCACCCGGTCGTACGTGACGGCGGCGGCGACCTGCACACCAGACACGGCACAGGCGATCCAGACCAGCCCGAGCGCCATCGTGGTGCGAGTCGCCGCGCGGCGGTGCTCGACGGCGACGCGGGTCAGCCGCATCACTGCGGCGGCACCAGCGACCACCAGGCCCACCGCGATCACGGCCGCGACCACGACGAGGACGATGGTCGCGGCGCGGCCGACCTCGGCGACCAGTAGTTCGACTGCCGGCCCGAGGGAGCGCCAGTCGAACGCCGGGTGGAACGGCCTGCCGAGCGCCGAGTTGAAGCCGATGTCGAGAATCGTCAGCAGCGCCAGCAGGCCGACTGCCGCCCCGAGGCAGGGCGCCACCACTCGCCGGGCGCGCGCAGGGAGGAGCAGCAGCACCGGGACGGCGACCAAGGCCTCCACCGGGATCCGGGCGAACGACCATGGCGTGATCCGGCCGTCGTTCGGCGCTAGCAGGGCGAACGCCACCAGCAGGCAGGCAGCGGCGGTGACCGCCAGGGCCGCGACGCGGCGGCCCGGCAGCGCGGTCGTCGTCGGCTCCATCGGCTGCCCCTGTAGTCCATGATTCAAAAGCCCTGTGACCTTCGCCAGTTACCGGCTCGCCGCCACGAGCAGGCTGCGGCGGTCAGCCACTCGGGCAGGGCTACCGCCCTACCCTCGCTGGGCCGAGGCGAAGCTCCCAACCGCGTCTAGACTCCCAGGCCGTGACGATAGCCGAACGCGGGCGCCTGCCTGCTGTCCTGCACGGGCCGATGGCGGGGGTGGGCGTCCAGCTCGCTCAGCTGTCCGTGTTGTCGGCCGGATGGGGGATCGGGCTCACCGGTTGGCTGGCGGGCGTCGGGTACGGCCTGGTCTCCAACGCGCTGCTCGGCGTGGCCCTGCGCCGGTCGCCTACGAGGCGGCTCGGCCCCGCCAACGCCGTCACCCTCGCCCGGTCGACGCTGGTGGGCTCGGTGACGGCGCTGGTGGCGGCCGACCTCGGCGGCCTCCCCACGGAACCGGCGCTCCTGGTGCCGATCGCTACGGCGGCATTGCTGCTGGACGCCGTCGACGGCTGGATCGCCCGGCGTACGGCGACGACCTCCGAACTGGGCGCGCGGTTCGACATGGAGGTCGATGCTTTCCTCATCGCGGTGCTCAGCGTGTACGCCGCGCCATCCCTCGGATTTTGGGTGCTGGCGATCGGTGCGATGCGGTACGCCTTCGTCGCGGCGGGCTGGATGTTGACATGGCTGCGTGCTCCGCTGCCGCCGAGCTTCACCCGCAAGGCCGTCGCTGCCGCGCAAGGCATCGCCCTCGTCGCGGCGAGCGCAGGCGTGCTCGGGCGACTGGCGGAATCGATACTCGTCAGCGTCGCGCTCGCGCTGCTCGTCTGGTCGTTCGGCCGCGACGTCGTGTGGCTCTGGGGGAGGAGGTAACTGTGCGCCCGTACGTCTTGCTCAGCGTCGCCACCAGCATCGACGGCTGCATCGACGACACAAGCGGCCAGACGCTGGTGTTGTCCGGCCCCGAGGACCGGGACCGCGTCGACCGGGTGCGCGCGGACTACGACGCCATCCTGGTCGGCGCGGGGACCATCCGGGCCGACAACCCGCGGCTCGTGGTCAGCGAGCGCGGGCGAGCCGAACGGGTTGCCCGTGGCGCCCCGGAGTACCCGCTGAAGGTGACGGTCACCGCCAACGGCGACCTCGACCCCGGCCTGCGGTTCTGGCAGCACGGCGGCGAGAAGCTGGTGTACACCGTCGACCGGGTCGCGAGCTCAGTGCGGACCCACCTGGACGGGCTGGCCGACGTCATCGATCTCGGCGCCGAGATCGACTTCGGCGCGTTGCTCGATGACCTCGGTGGCCGCGGCGTCGGCAGGCTTATGGTCGAGGGCGGCGGACAGATCCACACCGCGTTCCTCTCCCGCGGGCTCGCCGACGAGATCCACCTGGCGATCGCGCCGATCGTCATCGGACAACACGACGCGCCGCGATTCCTCAACCCCGCCAACTACGCGGGCGGGCCGACCCGGCGAATGCGCCTCGCCGAAACGCGGCCCGTCGGCGATGTCGTCCTGGTGCGCTACCTGGCGCGATGACGCTCAGCTCGCCACGGTCAGACCGACTCCCGCCGTCGCGCAGCGCTCAGACAGGTCGGTGGGCGCAGCCGCATCGGTGACGAGCGTCCAGCCGCCGGTGAAGCTGGTCCACGCTGGCACGTCCGGAACGGCGAGCTTGGTGGCGTCGGCGACCACGACAACGTGCTGCGTCCTCGCGGCGACCCGTTCCTTGACAGCGATCTCCTCCAGCGTGGGTTCGCCGACGCCGCGGCTGGGGTCGACGGCGTCGGCGCCAAGGAAGGCCGCCGTGAACGACAACCGTTCGGTGGCCAGGTCGGTCAACGGTCCGACGAGACCGTGGGAGAGCGAACGGACCCGGCCGCCGAGCAGGATGACGTCGATGTGCTCCGAGTCGGCGAGCGCCAGCGCCGTTTCGAGTCCCCTTGTCGCGACGACGAGGCCCGCCTCGGTCGCCTCCCTCCCCAGCAGTCGGGCGAGCGCGACGCACGTCGTGCCCGCGTCGATGAAGATCGTCCCTGCCGTCGGCACGAACTGGCGTGCCGCCTTGGCGATGGCCTCCTTGGCTCTCCGTTGCGCCTGGGCGCTTTCCGCGATGGGACGCTCGTGGAACGTCTCAGGGACGACCGCGCCGCCGTAGGTTCGGGCGACCTTGCGTCCCTCGCTGAGACGGCCGAGGTCGCGCCGCACGGTCGACGGCGACACGGCGAGCGCGTCTGCGAGGTCGTCGACGTGGGTCATGCCGTCTTTGACCAGGCCGAGTAGCGCGTCGTGTCGTTCTCTTGTGTTTCGGCGGGTGCCGTGTTGTGCCACCTGCTACTCCGTCTGTCTGCCGTACAGTGCTGGTAGATACCAATCCGACCGGAAGTAACACGAACTGGCAGGTCAAGCCAGTGTGCCAGTCGTCTTACTTCCGGTCTCCTTGGTATGCCTCGCGGATCAGCGGCACGTTCGGGCTGTACTCAACGGCCGCGCGATACGCCGAGAGCATTGTCCCGTGGTCGGCCTTGCCCGTCCCTGCGATGTCGAACGCGGTGCCGTGGTCCACCGACGTCCGCAGGATCGGTAGCCCGATGGTGACCGAGATCGTGCCGGTGAAATCGTAGGTCTTGGCCGGAATGTGTCCCTGGTCGTGGAACTGGGAGAGTATGCCGTCGTACCGCCCGGTGAGGCCGTGATGGAACACCGTGTCGGCGGGGATCGGCCCGGACACCGCGTGCCCCTCCGCGCGGGCCTTTTCACAGGCAGGCGCGATGTGCACGATCTCCTCGTCGCCGAACGCGCCGTTCTCGCCGCCGTGCGGGTTCAGCGCGGCGACGGCGAGCCGTGGCTCCTGCGTCCCGAACACGCGCAGCGCGGTCAGGGCCTTGCGGATCGAGCGGTCCACGTTCTCCTGCGTGATCTGGTCGATGGCCTTGCGCAGCGAGACGTGCCTTGTGGTGAAGAAGATGCGCAGGTGATGGCCCTCTGCGGCGGTGTCGCGCAGCACGAACATCGTGTCCTGCTGGGTGACGCCGGTTAGCTCACCGAGCATCTCGGTGTGGCCGAGGTGCTTCGAACCGGCTTGCCAGATGGCTTCCTTGTTGATGGGTCCGGTGACGATGCCGTCGACGTCGCCGTCGAGCGCCGCGCGGGTGGCGACCTCGATGGCGGTGACGGCCGCCCGTCCGGCTCGCGGGTCGACGACGCCCCACTCGGGGACGTCGGCCCCGAGCACGCCGATGTCGAACACGTCGATGACGCCCGCACCGGCCGGTTCGACGTCGAAGTTGCTCACTTCGCGCACGTCGACGTCGAGGCCGGCGGCTCGCGCTCCCCGGCGCAGCGCCTCGGCGTCACCCACCGCGATACCGTGATGGTCCGGCTGGCCCGCGACCTCGGCGAGGGTGCGGGCGGTGATTTCCGGGCCGATGCTGACGGGGTCGCCGATGGTCACCGCGAGCACGGAGCGGGTCATGCTTGTTCCTCCTGATGTGACGTGGTTGCGTTGGCCGCGCTGACCTGTCTGCGCGCGGCTTCTGCGGCGCGTCGCAAGTGGTCGACGCACGCGATCATGGTGTCGGCGTCGCCGACGAGTCCGCCCTTGGTGACGATCGGCAGTCCTTCCCACGGACCGCCGACGAAGCTGCCTGCGACCGCGAGCGGCACCAACTCCTCCTCGACGGTCAAGCCGTCCGCCGCCAGTTCGGTGAGCACGGCGGCGGTCACGTCGCCGCCTGTGGTGAGCAGGCCGTCGACGCGCTGGCGTTCCAGCGTGCGCCTGACGACGCGGGCCAGTTCGTGGGGAAGGCGCTCCGCGTCGTCGGGCCCGATGTCGACGACGTCGGTGTCGTCGATGACGGTCGCCAGCACGACGACGTCACGAGGGCCGGCATCGGCCAGCGCGGTGCCGAGCGCGGCCGCGGTCGCGTCGACGTTCGGCAGCGGGCCCTCGCCGGTGATGACCGGGCGGACGACGACCGGGTGTGCGACCGCGAGGCGGGCGAGTTGGGTGCGGGTGAGTTGGGTGGCCGAGCCGGAGACGGCCAGCACAGGGGCGCCTTCGACGCGGCCGGTAACACCGAGCGCCCGCGCGAGTGACAGCGACGCCGGACCGGGGTCGACGCTGATCCAGGTGACGGCGTCGCCACCGGCCGCGACGACTGCCTCGGCCGCCCGGTCGAGATGGTCCTCGGTCAGCGCGTCAGGGACGATGACGTCCGCACCGTCGGCGAGAAGGCAGGCGACAAACGTGCGCAGGTCGTCGCCGTCACCGGTGACAACGGACAGCGGCAGGTGGGCGACGTGCAGGTCGGCCTGCGCGCGAATCACCGCGGCGATGTCGGAGGTGTGCACCGGCGAGCGCGGGTCACGCGCGAGTTCGGTCTCCTCCAGCCTCGTGCCGTCGAGCAGCTGGGTGCCCTCCACCGTCTGCCTGCCCGCCGTGGGGTGAGCGGGCGCGCAGAACGCGACCGCCCTGCTGCCCGACTCGGCCGCGACGGCGCGAAGGGCCGCCGCTGTTGACGCACCGATGTTGCCGCGCAGTGTGGAGTCGATGCGGTTGCACACCAGTGCGGCGGGCCAGCCCGCCTTGATCACGTCGGTGACCCGGTCGGCCGTCTCGGCGGGGGAGCAGTGCCTGCAGCCGGTGTTGACGACGATCGCGTCGAAGCGGGTCGCGAACTCGGCGACCAGGGCCGTGCGCTGCCCTGCGCTGATCGTCACCGCTCGCATGCCTGCGCGGGCGAACCCGGCGGCGGTGGCGTTCCCGCCGGTCAGGTCATCGGCGGTGACGAGCACCGCGGGGGAGTGGGTCATAGGAAGGTGCTCGCGATCAGCAGCAGCGGCAGCGAACCCAGCCACACGGCGGTGGTGATCCCGGACCAGCCGCGCAGCGCGGCGATGCCGTCGAGCCCGGTGAACCGGGTGACCACCCAGAAGTAGGAGTCATTGAAGTAGCTGAACACCATCGAGCCAGCACAGCAAGCGAGCGCGGCCAGCAACGGCGAAATGCCGAGGCCCGCGACCAGCGGTGCCGACACCGACGCCGCGGTGACCATAGCGACCGTTCCGGAGCCTTGCGCGACGCGGACCAGACTCGCGATCAGGAACGGCACCAGCACGCCAGGCAGGCTCATTCCGGCGATGGCCTTGGCCAGCTCGTCGCCGACGCCCGAGTCACGCAGCACCTGTCCGAAGGCCCCGCCTGCGCCCGTGATGAGGATGATCAGGCCGGCGGAGCCCGCCGCCTCCGACAGCCACCCGGTGACCTGGTTGCGGGTCGTCCAACGGGGGAGCAGAACGTACACCGCGAGCACGAGACCGATCAGCAGCGCGACGATGGGGTCGCCGACGAACGCCAGCACCTCGGCGTAGGTCGACGCCGCGTACTCTTCTTTCTCCAGCACGCCCTGCGCGGCCTTGTCGATCGCCGTCGCGACCGTGTTGGCGAGGATCAGCAGCAACGGCACCAGCAACGGCAGCGAGGCGATCACCGCCGACATCCGGTGCGGCCGCTCCTCCTGTTGTGGCGTCTCGTCATCATCGACCTCGGTGTCTGGGGTGCCCGAGCCCCCGCCGTGGTCGGCCACCGCGACGGAACTGCGCGCTTTCGCCGTGCCGTACACCGCCTCGCGGACGTCGGGAGCGACGTGGTCCTCGAGCCGGGGTCCGATCCAGCGTGCGTACGCCACCACGATCGGCATCAGCAGCAGCGCGAAGACCAGCCCCGCGAGGATGAGACCGCCGAGGTCGGCGCCGATAAGGCCGGCCACGGCCAGCGGTCCCGGCGTCGGTGGGACGAGGTGGTGGGTCAAGGTCATGCCTGCGCCGAGTGCCAGCGCGAGGGTCACGTAGCCGGCCTGCTTGGTCCGCGCGATCGACCGCGCCAGCGGGTTCATGATCACGTAGCCGGAGTCGCAGAACACCGGAATGGACACGAGCGAGCCCGTGCCTGCCATCGCCCACGGTTCCCGGCCTTTGCCGAGCGCCCGCACGAAGGCCTTGGCCAGTGCGTCGGCCGCCCCGGACACCTCGAGAATCTTCCCGACGGCGACGCCGAGACCGATGACGATGCCGATGGACCCCATCGTCTCGCCGAATCCGGTGATGATCGAGTCCAAGGTGTCGGAAGCGGGTGATCCGGCGACGAAGCCGGTCACGAGCGCCGCGAGCAGCAGCGCGACGAACGCATCGAGCCGGGTACGCAGCACGATCACGATGATCGCCGCGATGCCCAGCCC
>WHUD01000074.1 GCA_009377385.1 Actinophytocola sp. | reverse complement strand
CCACCTCCTCCCGCCCTCGCGGCTTGACTTTTAACTTCGTGAGATGTCTCTCTGGTGTCGCTCGGCCTGCTGCCGCCGAAGGACGTCGACCGCCCTGTCGGCGCGCTGTCGGTTGGTCAGCGCCGCCGCGTCGGCTTGGCGCTGCTGCTCGGGGATCCGCCGGACGTCCTGCTACTGGACGAGCCGACCAACCACATCTCCCTCACTCTCGCCGAAGAGCTGTCCGATGCGCTCGACGACGCACCGGGCGCGGTAGTGGTCGCCTCCCACGACCGCTGGCTCCGGCGTCGGTGGGACGGCGAGCACCTTGCGCTGGACTGACTCCACTCACCGCACCCGGGCCAGCTCAAGCACCAGGTCCCTGACGTCGGCGGCGGCGAGGCGGTCGCGGCGCGCGGACGGGTCGCTGCACAGCAGCAGCGGGCCGTCCTGCGGGTCGTCGGGCAGCCGTCCGTGGGTGCCCTTCACCCACCGCCCATCGGTCGGGACGACGTTCATCGCGTACCGCAGGCCCAGCTTCTTCCGCGCCAGCCCAAGCAGGGCACGGAGCTTCACCGTGGGATCGGCGGGATCGAGGAACAGCTCGGCGGGGTCGTAGCCGGGCTTGCGGTGGATGTCGACGCCGCGCGCGAAGTCGGGCGCCCGCGCATCGTCGTGCCAGTAGTAGTAGGTGAACCACGCGCCCTGCTCGGCGACAAGCACCAGCTCGCCAGCCCGCTCGTGGTCGATGCCGAACTCGGCCTGCGCCTCGCGGTCCAGCACCAGGTCGACGCCGGGCAGGTCCTGACACAGCTTCGCCACCGACGCCACGTCCGCCGGGTTGGCGACGTAGACGTGCGCGACCTGGTGATCGGCCACGGCAAACGCCCGCGACGCCCACGGGTCCAGGTACTCCATGCCGTGCTGGGCGTAGACCTCGAGCAGGCCAGACGTTCGCAGCATCCGATTGACGTCGACCGGTCGCGACGCGAGCGTGATGCCGTACTCACTCACCACAACGACCGTCGCCCCTGCCGCCTGCGCGTCGTCGAGCAGCGGCGCGACGGTGCGGTCGACGTCGCGGACGGCGGCGAGCGCCTGCGGGCTGTCGGGTCCGTGGCGTTGCAGGTCGTAGTCCAGGTGCGGAACGTAGGCCATCGTCAGGTCCGCCTCCGGCAGCAGCCGCCGAGACGCCGCGACCACCCACTCGCTTGCGCGCAGCGACGCCGTCGGGCCCCAGTAGTTGAACAGCGGGAACGCGCCAAGCTCCTCGGTCAGTTCGTCGTGCAACTCGGGCGGACGGGCGTAGCAGTCCGGCGACTTGCGGCCGTCGGCGTGGTAGACCGGGCGCGGAGTGATCGTCCAGTCGGTGCTCGCCCCCATCGCGTACCACCAGCACACGTTGGCCGCACGGTAGCCGGGGTGGGCGCGCCGCGCGGTCTCCCACACCTTCTCGCCCTGCACCAGCCGGTTGTGTTGCCGCCACAGGTACACCTCGCCGAGGTCGCGGAAGTACCAGCCGTTGCCGACGATGCCGTGTTCGCGCGGCGGGCGTCCGGTGAGCATCGTGGACTGCGCCGAACAGGTGACGGCGGGCAGCACGGTGTCGAGCTGAGCCTGCCAGCCGTCCGTGGCGAGCGCGCGCAGGCGTGGCGCGTGCGCCAACAGGCGCGGGGTCAGCCCAACGACGTTGAGCAGCAGGATTTTCTTCATGTGCACTCCAATCCGGCTCGCCGCATCCGCTCGGCGACCCAGCGCAGTTCGGCGGCGAGCCCGGAGACTAGCTCGGCGTCGCTGTTCGGCCGTTGCGACTCCGGCAGCACCGACCAGGTGTAGGTCTCCATCTCGACGTGGTCGGTCATCGCGGTCCGCCCGCCCAGCAAGGCGTCCAACGTCGCACCGAGTTCGTCCTGTGTTGACTCCAGCGGCGGCTCGGGACGTCGATGAATCGGCACGTGGAAGTGCACCCGCCACGGCCCGGCACCCCGCAGCGCGCGGCGGTCCTCGACGGCGTCGGGGAGGTCGTCGCGCTCGGCGATCCGGGACGGCCCGCGCTCCCGGACCTGGTGCAGGAAGCGGTCCTCGGCGTACTGTGACAGCGCCCGTCGGGTGGCGGCATCGGCGGGTGTCGCGGCGTGCAGCGCCGCCGAGGCCTGGGTTTTCACGACCGGCAGCCCGGCATCGGTCAGCCGCCGCACCGCCGACGCCGGGTCCTCGAACCCGACCGCGAGGTGGCAGGCGTCCAAGCACAGTCCGATGTGGTCGGTGTCGACGCCGGAGAGCTGTTCGATGGCGTCGTCGATGGTCTCCACCACACACCCTGGCTCGGGCTCCAGCCCGACCCGGATCGGCCTGCCGGTCTCGGCCGTCAGCTTGGCGAGCCCCTCGGCGAGCCGATCCAGCATCTCGCGGGCGCGCAGCCGTCGGTCGGAGTACCACGGCGTCCGCCACGCCAGCGGCACCGTGGAGATGCTGCCGCGCATGGCATCGTCCGGCAGCAGCCGCGCCAGCACCCGCGCACAGGTGAGCGTGTACTTCAGCCGACGAGTCTCCACCCAGTCCGGGCTGTAGACCGCCTTCTTCACCACCGGCGCGTGAAAGCCCTGGTACGGAAAGGCGTTCAGCGTGACGACCTCCAGCCCGTTGTCGTCCAGCGTGCTTCGGAGCCGGTCCAGGTCGGGGTGGTCGGCCAGGTGCGCCGCCAGCGGCGCTGGCAGCCACAACCCGACGCCGAGCCGGTCGACGCCGAGCTCGTCGCGGATGCCGGCGCCGAACACCCGGAGCTGCCGCAGCAGCCCGTCGATGTCCTCTGCGGGGTGGACGTTGGTGCAGTACGCGAGGTGGACGCGGCTGCCGTCAGGATGAGCGAAGCGCATGCCGACCCCTCACGCCGGGCGCTGCCCGCGCAGCACCGAGTTGCCCGCGAACGTGGCGGTCTGGTCAACGGCGGCGTCGTCAATCGGGTCGAGCAGTAACCGACCGCTCTGGCCGTAGAACGCGACCGGATTGCGCCACAGCACGCGGTCGACGTCGTCCTCGCTGAACCCGGCCTCGCGCATCGCCTTCCCGGTCTTGGCCGTCTTGAGCGGATCGCTGCGGCCCCAGTCTGCGGCAGAGTTGACGATCATCCGGTCCAGGCCGTAGTCGGCGAGGATGCGCACCATCCGGTGTTCGTCCATTTTGGTGTCCGGGTAGATGGAGAACCCCAGCCAGCAGCCGGAGTCGGCGACCAGGTCGACGGTCACCTCGTTCAGGTGGTCGATCAGCACCCGCTCCGGTGCGAGCCCGGACGCCGCCACCAGCTCAAGGCTGCGACGGGTGCCCTCGACCTTGTCGCGGTGCGGTGTGTGCACCAGCACCGGCAGGTCATGCTCCCCGGCGAGCTCCAACTGCCGGACGAACGCCTTCTCCTCGGCGTCGGTCATCGAGTCGAAGCCGACCTCGCCGACCGCGACCACCCCGTCCTTGGCGAGGTAGCGCGGCAGCACGTCCAAGACATCAGCACAGCGGGGATCGTTGGCTTCCTTGGGGTTGAGCGCGATCGTGCAGTGATGGCGTATGCCGAACCGCTCCGCGCGGAACCGTTCCCAGCCGACCAGCGAGTCGAAGTAGTCGTAGAACGACGCGGCGCTGCCGCGCGGCTGGCCGAGCCAGAACGCCGGTTCGGTGACGGCGCGAACCCCCGCCGCGTACATGGCTTCGTAGTCGTCTGTGGTGCGGGAGGTCATGTGGATGTGGGGGTCGAAGATGCGCATCAGTCCTCCTCGTACGTTGAGAGCAGCTCCAGCAGCCATGTCGCGTCGGCGGGGACGTCGCGGCCGGCCGTACGGCGCTCGGCGGCGAAGCCGTCAACCATGCGGGCCAACTCGGCGTCGCCACGCTCGGCGATGCCGGACACCGCTGTCAGCGGCACACCGGTGAACAGGCACTTGAGTACGCCGTGCCGCCAGGAGTGGACGTCCAACCGCCGCACCGCGTACGGCCCGAGCGCCGCAGCGATGAGCCGGATGTCGTTGCCCCGCAGCGCGTCGCCAAGCAGGTCAAGCGCGTCGTCACCCAGGTCGAGGTGGTCGAGGGCGCGCAGCACCGCGCGCTTCTCGTCGGCGTCACCGTGCCGGTATAGCGCGGCGACCTCCCGCGCGAGGTCCGCCCTGCCCAAGCCCTGCGCGGCGGCGCGCAGCAGCGCGACCCTGGCCTGGTCCTCGACGCGAGACGTGACCAGCCCGTCCGGGTCGGCCGGGTCGGTGGGTCCCCTGCCGACTGAGCGCGCAACGGCGGGGAACAGCACCGCGATCCGCGCTGGCGTCGACGTCACCTCGTCGATCAACTCGTTCAGCCTGGCGCAGCCCTCGTTGTCGAGCAGGTCGGTCATCGCGTCACCTCCGCCGCGAGCGCCGCGGCTTCGGCATTGCGCAGCGCGTCGAACGAGCGCGCGGCGACGGCCGGGGCGGCGTGGGAATGCCGGGGCAGCTCGACGCTGACCAGGCACTGATAGCCGACGTCGAGCAGCGCGCCGAGGGTGGCTGGCAGGTCGACGTCGCCCTCCCCGAACTCAAGGTGCTCGTGCACGCCGGGGCGCATGTCGTCGATCTGCACGTTGCCGAGCAACCCGCCGACGTCGCGGACGCAGTCCTGCGGCGGTGCTGGCTCGTTACAGACGCAGTGTCCGATGTCGACGGTCATCGTCAGCCACTCCGGCTCGCCCAGCCTGCGGCGCAGCTCGGCCACCCCGGCGAGCGTGTCGATGAACATGCCAGGCTCCGGCTCGAAGGCGCAGCGGACGTCGCGGCGCTCCGCCTCGGCAAGCACCTCCGCGACGCCGGTCGTCAGCCGGTGCCAGCCCTGCGCTGCGCCGACGGCGTCCGGCAGCGTGCCTGACCAGAACGACACCGCCTCCGCACCGAGGTCCGCCGCAACCCGGATCGCGCGGCGCAAGTAGTCGACGCGGCGCTCGCGGCCGACGTCGGACACCAGCGTCGGCTCGTGCTTGCGCCACGGGTCCATGACGTAACGGGCGCCGGTCTCGATGACGACGGCGAGGCCGTACGCTGCGAGGCGCCGTCGCACCTTGTCGATGCGGGCGGGGAGGTTGGGGGCGAACGGGTCGAGGTGGGGGTGGTCGAGGGTGAGCGCGACGCCGTGGTAGCCGAGGTCCGCGATCACGCCGAGGGCGTCGTCCAGGCGGTGCCCGGCGAATCCGTTGGTGCCGTACCCGAATCGCAGGGTCATGTCGGGGGCACCACCTTCGACGCCAGCCGGGCGATCGGCCCCGCCGCGAGCAGTCCCCCGGCGAGCCCGACCGCGCCGGTGCCAGCGACCAGCGCCGCCTGGAGCCCGATGACACCCCGCACACCTGCTCCGGTCGCGGTACGCACCGTGGCAGCGTCCGGGCTGCGCGCAGCGCGTGCCTGCGCACGGCCGACCGTGCCCACGTAGGTGGCGGCGAAAGCCGCACCGGCGGCTGTGGCACGGCGGGTGCGACGGCTCCGCTGGCCCAGGGGCAGAGCCGCTGTCACCAATGCGGCCGTGGCCGCCGAAGCTGTGGTGGCCAGTGCCGCCCAGCCTGCTCGCCGCGACCCGCCATGCACCTCCCCCCTGCTCAAACTGGTGACGCCGAGCGTGTGCCCGGCGACCGCGCAGGCGGGCAGCGCGGCCCTGCGCGGCCGACCCGCGGCCCCGAGCAGCACGTCCAGCCCCCGCGCGGCGGCCATCACGGCGGGACCGGCCGCCGTCGGTTTCGCGAGGAGGTCGTACGTCCACGCCGCTGCGGCGACGGGCACCGCGAGCCGCAGCGCGGCACGGCCTCCCACGGCGGCGGCGATGCCCAGTCCGGCGCCGGTCAGCCCGGACGCCAGTGCCAGCGCCTCACCGGGCCGCACCCTGCCGGACGGGATCGGCCGTTCCGGGCGTTCCACGGCGTCAAGCTCGCGGTCGGCGTAGTCGTTGAGCGCCATGCCAGCCAGGTAGAAACACGCCGAGGCCGCTGGCATCGCCCAGCCCCGCTTGCCGTACGGCCAGCCAGCCGCCGCACCACCCGCGAGGCTGTCGCCGGGGACGGTCAGCACGGCGGGCAGCCGCACCAGCTCGGCCGCGTCTCGCAGTTTCATCGGTCACCTCCGATCCGCTGGCACCAGTCGACGAGGGCACGCCACTGGCCACCAAGGTCGTGCCCGCCGTCCCCGGCGGGGTCCTTGAAGAAAAAGCCGAGTGCGCCGAGCGGGCCGGACTCTCCGACCTGCTGCGCGCGGGCCACCAGTCGGGCGAGGTCGAGCACCAGCGGCGCGGCGAGCGCGGAGTCGCAGCCCTGCCAGGTGAACTGCATCGACATCCTGGTGCCGAGGAAGCCCTCGAACGACACCATGTCCCATGCCGTCTTCCAGTCGCCGAGGTCTTCGACGTAGTCGATGTGCAGCGGGCCGTCCACCGGCTCGCCAAGCATCTCGGTGAGTCCCTTGCGCTTGGACTGGGTCTTGCTCGCCGCCGTCACCGGGTCGGCCAGCGCGCGGCCGTCGCCGCCGCCGAGCATGTTGTACGACGCCCACGAGCGCACCCGCAGCGCGCGGGTGGCGAACATCGGCGCGAGCGCCGACTTGACCAGCGTCTCGCCGGTCTTGCCGTCCGAGCCGGCCCACGGCAGCCCGGCCCGCTCGGCGAGCTGGGTAAGCGCGGGCAGCCGGGGGCCTGGGCTCGGCGTGAACGCGACGATGGGACACCCGGCCCGCAGCGCCGCGTAGGCGTAGAGCGAACTGCCCGGCAACGGCGCATCGCCCGACGCGAGTGCGGCATCCAACGTGTCCAAATCGGTCAGCTCTGGCGTGAGGTCCATCGGCGGTTCCGTCGTGGCGACGTCGACGACGATCACCTGGTCCAGCGCGTGCGCCGCGCGGAACCCAGCCAGGTCGCGGCTGACCCGCTCGATCGCGTCCCGCTGGGTGCCGTCATCGGCGGTGACGCCGTGCCGGATGCGGGCGTCGACCTGGGTCAGCCCGTCGTGCAGCACCCTGGCGAGCTCGCCGCCGAACACCCCGCCGTCCGCGAGCGCCTCGGCGCGTTTGGACAACGGGTCGGTGACGACGTCGTGGCCGCCGATGAGCAGGTCGGCAACGCCGGGTGGCCGGGCGGTGGCCACCTCGGGTAGGTCAGCGACGCAGCCGGTGCGCCGCGTCAGCCCCGCGGTCAGAGCCAGCGCGCCGACGGTCGCGGTGGTGGCCACCGACCCGCGTGCGCCGATGAACCACAGTCCGGTCCTTGGTGCCATCCGGCCTCCCTTGATCGTCGCATTGGTGAGCGGAGCCTCGGGTGCGGGTCACTCGGTCGGTTCGAGCACGACCTCGTCACTGCCGGACAGCGAGGGCAGCCCGTCGGCGCCGGGGTCCGTGTAGCTCGCATAGAACACGCCGTGCAAGTCGTCGTTCGCGGGGTCGTGTCCTTCCGGCTCGCTGGTCTGGATGGAGCCGGTGCAGCCGGACGTCGTGGTCTGCGGGTGTCCGTGCGTGTCGTGGCCAAGGATGTAGGTCACCTCAACGCGCGAGCAGTCCACCGGCTGATCGTCGGTCACGCTGACCTCGAAGTCCACGACGTCGCCGAAGGAGAACTGCTGCCCGTCGACCGGGGTGACGAACTCGACCACCGGCGCCTGGTTGCCGACAACGATCTCGATCTCGTCGACGCCGGTCTTGCCCCTTTCCCTGCCACCGACGTCGGTCACCTGCAGCGTCGCCGTGTAGTGGCCGTTCTCGGTGTAGGTGTGTGTCGGGTTCGGCTGGGAGGAGTCGATCTCCCCGTCGGAGTTGAAGTCCCATGCGTAGCGCAACCGGTCGCCGTCGGCGTCCTCGGTGCCCTCACTGGAGAACGACACCGTCAGCGGTGCGTGCCCGTTGTCCACGCTGGCGGTTGCCGTTGCCTGCGGGCTGTGGTTGCCGTTTGGTCCGATGTAGTCGATCCGCGACAGCGCCGCCTCGGGAAGCTCGGCGAAGTAGCCCTTGCCGTACTCCAGCATGTACAGCGCGCCGTTCGGGCCGAACTCCATGGCCATCGGGCTGGACAGCGGAATCGAGGGCAGCACGTCCTCGATGCCGCTCAGTGCACCGGAACCGTCGAGCCGGAAGCCCTTGATGTAATCCCGGGTCCACTCGAAGAACAGCGGCATGGCGTCGTAGTGCTCCGGCCAGGCCACCGGGGCACGACCCTTGCCAGCGTTCGGGTCGTAGTCGTACGCGGGGCCCGCCATCGGCCCGATGCCGCCGGTGCCCAGCTCGGGGAACCGCGCCGACTGGCCGTAGGTGTACCAGACGTCGGGCTGCGCCACCGGCGGCAGCTCGGTCAGCCCGGTGTTGTGCGGCGACTCGTTCACCGGCGCGGCGCAGTCGAACGCCTCGCCCGACTCGCCGGTCGCGAAGTCGTAGTCCACATAGGGCAGTTCGGCGGTAGCACAGTACGGCCAGCCGTAGTTGCCGGCCTCGGTGGCGGCGAACCACTTGCCCTGCCCAGCCGGTCCCCGGTCGGGGTTGGCGCTGCGCGCGTCCGGCGAGTAGTCGGCGACGTAGAGCGCATCGGTCTCCGGGTCGACGTCGATGCGGAACGGGTTCCGCAGTCCCATCAGGTAGATCTCCGGCCGCGTCTTCGGCGTGCCTGGCGCGAACAGGTTGCCGTCAGGGATGGTGTAGTTGCCGCCCTTGCCGACCTTGATCCGCAGCACCTTGCCGCGCAGGTCGTTGGTGTTGGCCGAGCTGCGCTGCGCGTCGTAGGCGGGGTTGCGGTTCGCGCGCTCGTCGATCGGCGTGTAGCCGCCCGAGGCGAACGGGTTGGTGTCGTCGCCGGTCGACAGATACAGGTTGCCCTTGCTGTCGAAGGCGATGTCGCCACCGACGTGACAACAGATGCCCCGGTCCTGTTCGACGTCCATGATCTGCTGCTCGGTGGACAGGTCGAGCTTGTCGCCCTTGAGCTGGAACCGGGACAGCCGCAGCACGCCATCGAACTTCGCGAAGTCATCCTGCGTGCCGAACTGCGGCGCGTCACCCTCGTTGGTGTCCGGTGTGGACGGATCGTCGACCGGGGTGTCCATCGGCGGCGAGTAGTAGAGGTAGACCCAGCGGTTGGACTTGCCGTTGAAGCCGGGGTCGACGGCGATGCTCTGCAGGCCCTCCTCGTCGTGCTGGTAGACGTCGACGGTGGCCGCGACCGTGTTGCGCCCGGTGTCGGGATGGTGCATCCGGACCTCGCCGGGTCTTGTGGTGTGCAGCACCCTGCCGTCCGGCAGCACGGCGAGGTCCATCGGCTCGCCGGGGCTGTCGTCGAGGATGACCTTCTGGAACTCGCCGTCCGGCGGCGGACCGGCGTCCGCTGTGGACAGTGCTGGGGTTGTCAGTAACGCTGCTGCCACGGCGGTGACGACCGCCGCGACGGGGATTGTGCGCATGACGAACTCTCCTCGAATAGGTGGGGACCAGACGCACGGTCGAGGTGACCGCACGCCACTGGAGATCAGAAGCGCAGCTTGCGCAGGTAGGAGTAGCCGACGTCGGCGGTCTGTTCCGGGCTCACGTCAGGGGTGTCGTTCTCGACGATGTACTCCCGCACCGAGTGGGCGCGGAAGATCCGCGCGAAGTCGATGTGGCCGGTACCGAGGTCGGCCATGTCGCCGTCGCTCGCGTGCCTGTCCTTGACGTGGTACTGCAACACCCGCTGCGGCGCGGCCCGCATCGTGTCGATGGCGAAGCCCTCCGGGTCGCTCGCACCGTCACCGCTCTCGATGCCGCCGCGCACGATCCAGTAAATGTCGACCTCGAGATGCACCAGCGACGGGTCCAGTTCGGACGTCAGCACCTGCCACGGCGTCACACCGCCGCCGAGGTCGATGGTGAACTCATGCGCGTGGTTGTGGTAGCCGTAAAGCAGCCCGGCAGATCTGGCCACCGCCGCCTCGTGGTTCATCCGCTCGGCCCACCGCTGCCAGTCACCGAGGTCGGACGAGTTCAGGTACGGCACCACCATGTACGACTGGCCCAGCGTGCGCGCGTTGTCGATCTTGGTGTGCAGCGCCTGCTCGCTGTCGCTGATGCCGTCGTGGCTGGACGTCGCCGAGATGCCGATGCTGTCGTAGAAGTCCCGCAGCTCCTGCGCGGTGCGGCCGAAGTAACCGAGGGCCTGCTCCACCTTGGGGTAGCCGATGTCGGCGAGCGTGCGCAGCGTGGCGTCGAAGCCGGGCTCACCCCACAGCGCGGAGCGGACCGTCCACAACTGGATGCTGATCAGCCCCGGCGGCACCATGCGCAGTCCGGTGCTCTTGGTGGTGGCGTGCGCCGCCGGGGCGCCAACACCGGCGGCGAGCAGGCCAGCGCCGACCGCCCCGCCCAGCGCCGTCCGCAGCGCGCTGCGTCTGCTGAGCCCCTTGTCCGCGAGGGAGCGCCGTACCGCGCCCTCGCCGTCGAATCCGTAACACATGTTCCCTACTCCTTCGTTCTACTCCTGTGGAGAACTACTTCTGTGGAGACGTGAGGACTGCTTGCAGGTCCGAACCATCAGGAGCTGAAGGCCGCGTCGAACGCGGCGTCAGGTGGTTCGAACAACTGCTCGCGCACGTAGCGCAGTGACTCGGGAGCACCCCGCAGGCGATCCATGCCCGCGTCCTCCCACTCGATCGAGATCGGCCCGTCGTAGCCGATGGCGTTCAGCACGCGGAAGCACGCCTCCCAGGGCACGTCGCCACGCCCGGTGGACACGAAGTCCCAGCCGCGCCGGGGATCGCCCCACGGCAGGTGGGAGCCGAGCCTGCCGTTGCGGCCGTTGCCGGTGTTGCGCTTGGTGTCCTTGCAGTCGACGTGGTAGATCCGGTCGGCGAAGTCCACGAGAAACCCGGCTGGGTCGATGTCCTGCCACACCATGTGGCTCGGGTCCCAGTTCAGCCCGAACGACTCCCTGCGCCCGATCGCGTCGAGGGTGCGGACCGTTGTCCAGTAGTCATAGGCGATCTCCGACGGGTGCACCTCAAGCGCGAACCGCACCCCTTCCGCCTCGAAGACGTCCATGATCGGGTGCCACCGGTCGGCGAAGTCCTTGTACCCGGCCTCCACCAGCTCGGCGGGCACCGGAGGGAACATCGCGACGTACTTCCAGATCGCCGATCCAGTGAAGCCGACGACGGTGCGCACGCCAAGCGCAGCGGCGACCCGTGCGGTGTGCTTCATCTCCTCGGCCGCGCGCTGCCGCACGCCCTCCGGCTCGCCGTCGCCCCAGATCCGCTTCGACAGGATCGCCTTGTGCCGCACGTCGATCGGGTCGTCGCAGACCGCCTGGCCCTTGAGGTGGTTGGAGATCGCCCAGACGCCGAGCCCGTACTTCTCCAGGATGTCCACACGGGACTGGAGATAGGACTGGTCCTCGACGGCGCGCCAGACGTCGAGGTGATCGCCCCAGCAGGCGATCTCCAGCCCGTCGTAGCCCCACTCGGACGCCAGCTTGGCGACCTCCTCGAACGGCAGGTCGGCCCACTGCCCGGTGAACAGGGTGACCGGTCGGCTCATCACGCCACCTCCTTGGCCGCGTCGTCGTCAGCTACGGGAACCCACCTGCTCTGCGCCGCCGCGCTGGCCTGCACCGCGGCGATCACGCGCTGCACCCGCAGCCCGTCGGCGAACGACGGCTCCGGGTCGGTGCCGTCCGCGATGGCGGTGAGTAGGTCGGCGGCTTGGTGGGAGAAGCCGTGTTCGTAGCCCAGCAGGTGACCCGGCGGCCACCACGCGCCCAGGTACGGATGCGTCGGCTCGGTGACGAGGACGCGGGTGAAGCCCTGCGTCTCGGTCGGCGCCGAGGCGTCGAAGAACCGCAGCGTGTTCATGTCCTCGAAGTCGAACGCGAGGCTGCCCTCGGTGCCGTTCAGCTCGATGCGGATGGCGTTCTTGCGGCCGGTGGCGTAGCGGGTGGCCTCGAAGGTGGCCATCGCACCGCCGCTGAACCGGCCGAGGAACACCGCGGCGTCGTCCACGGTGACCGTGCCTGTGCCACCGCCCGGCAGTGGGCGTTCGGTGACGAAGGTGTCCATCGTGGCGCTGACCCCGGTGATCTGCTCGCTGGTGAGGAACTGCGTCAGGTCGATGACGTGCGCGCCGATGTCGCCCAGTGCGCCGGATCCTGCTCGCTGCCGGTCAAGCCGCCAGGAGTAGGGGGCGTCCGGGTTGGTGAGCCAGTCCTGCAGGTACTGCGCCCGCACATGGCGCAGCGTGCCGATGCGCCCGTCGAGCACCAGCCGTCGTGCCAGCGCGAGCGCGGGCACCCGCCGGTAGGTGAAGCCGACCATCGCCCTGACGCCGTCGGCCTGCGCCTTGTCGGCGGCCTCGGCCATCCGCTCGGCTTCGGCGACCGAGTTGGCCAGCGGCTTCTCGCACAGCACGTGCTTGCCGGCCGCGAGCGCGGCGATGGCGATCTCGGCATGGGTGTCACCTGGGGTGCAGATGTCGACGAGGCCGACGTCGTCGCGGGCGATCAGCGCCTGCCAGTCGGTTTCCACGTGCTGCCAGTCGAACCGGCGGGCCATCTCCTCGGCCTTGGCGCGGTCGCGCCCGCCGAGCGCCACTAGGCGTGGTTCGAGCTTCGGGTCGAGGAAGCTCTTGGCGTTGCGCCATCCCTGGGAATGCGCCATTCCCATGAAGGCGTAGCCGATCATGCCGATCCCGATCGGCGCTCTGTCCGCGTGCGTCATCAGCCCTCCCTGATGGGGCGGTCGGTCGTGCCGGCTGGTCAGGACTCGAACCCGAGCGGCATGTACTGGTCGACGTTCTGTTTGGTCACCACGGGCGCGTTCAGCACGATCCGGCGCGGCACCTCGACCTGCACCAGGTCGGACATGCCCTTGTTCTGGGCGAGCAGGCGGGCGAGCCGGATGCCGTCGGCGGCCTGTGTCGGCGGGTAGAGCACGGTCGCTTCCATCTCGCCGTCCTTGATCCAGCGCATCGCGTTCGCCGACCCGGCGCCGCCGATGAAGAAGAACTCGTCCCGGTTGGCGTTGTCGAACGCGGCCTTGACACCGACGCCCTGGTCGTCGTCGTGGTTCCAGATGATCTCAATCTTCGGTACGGCTTGGAGCAGGTTGGACGCCGTTTGGTTGCCCGACTCCACGGTGAACTCGGCGGCGACCCGGTGGTCGACGTTCTGGTCGCACTCCTTGAGCGCGTCCTTGAAGCCGTCCGAGCGGTCCTGGGTCAGCGGCAGCGAGTCGAGGCCTGCGATCTCGGCGATCACCGCGTTGCCGCCGAGGTTGTTCTCCTCGACCAGCTTGCAGGCGTAGGTGCCTGCCGAGATGCCCATGCCGTAGTTGTCACCGAGGATGGTGGTGCGGGCGGCGAACTCGCTGGAGAACTCGCGGTCGACGTTGACGACCGGGATGCCCGCGTCCATCGCCTGGGTGGCGACCTTGGTCAGCGCAGCGCCGTCGGTCGGCAGCAGCACGATCGCGTCCACGCCCTCGTTGATGAAGCTCTCGATGTGGCTGATCTGCATGCTCGGGTCGTTGGTGCCCTCGGCGACGCGCAGATCGACGTCGGAGTACTTCTCGGCCTCGGCTTCGGCGAACGAGTTGATCGCGGCCAGCCAGCCGTGGTCGGCCTCCGGCCCGGAGAACCCGATCACCACCTTCTTGCCGGGGTCGTCGTTCGAGCTGGCCGCCCGTGGGGCGGTGTTGGTCTCCTGCGCGGCGGGTTCGTTGCTGGTGCACGCTCCTGCGAGCACGGCGACCGCGGCAATAGTGCCAAAGGTGCCGATCGTGCGCAGGAGTCTGCTGCGTTGCGGCATGGTTCTCTCCTCGGATGTGGGATTGCTTGTCGTGGGCGCTGTGCTTACGGCGGGGAGCCGTTGCGGGCGGCGACGCGCTGTTGCAGCAGCACGGCGACGACGATGATCACGCCCTTGGCGACGGCCTGGGTCGATGTGTCGAGGTTGTTGAGCGTGAAGACGTTGGTGAGCGTTGTGAAGATCAGCACGCCGAAGACGGTGCCGACGATGGTGCCGCGACCGCCGGAGAGCAGCGTCCCGCCGATCACGACAGCCGCGATGGCGTCCAGCTCGTAGAGGTTGCCGTGCGTCGAAGTCCCCGCCGTGGTGCGCGCGAGCAGCATCACCGCCGCCAGCCCGCACGCGACGCCGACCAGCACATACAGCAGCGTGGTGTGGCGTTTGACGTTGATGCCCGCCAGCCTCGCGGCCTCCGGGTTACCGCCGACCGCCAGGGTCCTGCGGCCGAACGTGGTGCGGTTGAGCAGGATCCAGCCCGCGATCGCGACCACCGCGAAGATCAGCACCAGCACCGGGATGCCGAAGACCATGCCGCCGACGACGTCGACGAACTCGCTGATCGTGACAACCTGAGTGCGCTTCTGCGCGATGATCTCAGCGAGGCCGCGCGCCCCGGCGAGCATCGCCAGCGTCACGATGAACGGCGCCATCCTGCCGTAGGCGATGAGCATCCCGTTGACGAGCCCGCAGCCAGCGCCGACCAGCAGCGCCGTCGTCACCATGACGACCCAGTGCATGTCAGCGGCGAGCGTCTGGGTGGCGATGGTCGACGCCCACACCGAGGACAGCGCCACGATCGCGCCAACGGACAGATCGATGCCGCCACCGGTGATCACGAACGTCATGCCGACACTGACCACCCCGATCACCGAGGCCAGCCGCAGGATCGTCATCAGGTTGTCGAAACTGACGAACCGATCCCCCGCCGTGATGAGGCCGACGACGCACAGCAACGCCAGCGCGATCACCAGACCGAGGTTGCGCCCCGCCGGGCCGGAGAACAGGGTGGTCACGCCGCGCAGCGGGCCTTGGGCGTCGCGGTCGGGCGCGCCCGCGCTACCGGATCTCTCGTCAGCCGCAGTGGCCTGCGCGCTCATGCCGCTTCTCCCTCCATCACCATGTCGAGCACCTGGTGCTCGTCGATCTCCTCGGCGGGACTGTCGTGCACGAGGGCGCCGTCGGAGATCACCAGGACCCGGTCGGACAGCCCGATCACCTCCTCGATCTCGCTGGAGACCACGACGACAGCGATGCCACTCGCCGCCAGATCGCGGATCAGCGCGTAGATCTCCGACCGCGCGCCGACGTCGACGCCTCGTGTCGGTTCGTCAAGCAGCAGCACCCGGCACTCCCGCAACAGCCAGCGGGCCAGCACCACCTTCTGCTGGTTACCGCCGGACAGCGTGCGCACATGCCGCCGCACGTCGGCGGGCCAGACGTCGAGGGCACGGACCTGCTCGCCCGCCGCGCGCCGCTCGTCACGGCGGTTGATGAAACCCCCACGGGCGAACCGACCAAGGGAGGCGAGCGAGATGTTGCGCGCCACCGACTCGTGCAGCACCAACGCCTGACTCTTGCGCTCCTCCGGACACAGCCCGACGCCGGCGGACACGGCCGCGCCGACCCTGCCGGGGCGCAACCGCCGTCCGGCAACGGTCACCGTGCCCGCCTTGGCCTTGCGCGCGCCGTAGATGGTCTCCAGGATCTCCGACCGCCCAGAGCCGACCAGCCCGGCGAGCCCGATGACCTCGCCTGCGGCCACGTCGAACGTGATGTCGTGGAACTCGTCGCCCCTGCTCAGCCCGGACACCGCAAGCGCCGGCTCGCCCGCTTGTTGTCGTTCCGGCCGGTCGGGGAAGACGTACTCGATGGACCTGCCGGTCATCAGCCGGATGATCTCCGAGGTCGGCGTCTCGGCCGCGGCGAGACCGGTGGCCGCGGTGCGCCCGTCCTTGAGCACGGTGACGCGGTCGCCAATCTCGCGGATCTCCTCGAGCCGGTGCGAGATGTAGACGATCGCCACACCCTGCCCCGCCAGCTCGCGGATCACTCCGAACAGCCGCGCGACCTCTTCCTGGTCCAGCACGGCGGACGGCTCGTCCATCACGATCAGCTTCGCCTCGTGCGAAAGCGCGCGGGCCATGCTCACGATCTGCTTGCCAGCCGACGACATCCGCCCGACCTCAGTGGTGGGAGCGACTTCCGGGTGGCCGAGACGGCGCAACAGCTCGGCAGTCGCACGGTTCGCGTCCGCCCGCGCGACCACACCCCACCGCGCGCGCTCGTGCCCGAGAAAGATGTTCTCCGCGACGGTCAGCCCGTCAACCAGGTCCAGCTCCTGATAGATCGTCGCAATGCCATGGTCGAGCGCGTCCTGCGGATTCAGGATGTGGATCTCGTCGCCCCGCCAGCTGATCGTGCCCCCGTCCGGCTGATGCGCCCCGGACAACACCTTGATCAACGTCGACTTGCCAGCCCCGTTCTGACCCAGCAAGCAGTGGACGTCACCCGCCTGCACCTCGAGATCGATGCCATCGAGTGCCTTCACGCCGGGGAAGCGCTTGACGATGCCACTCATCCGCAGCAGGGGCTCCCGCTCGGCTGTGACTTGAATCTCCCTCGCACTCATGGGGAGGAACCTTAGACGTACTTTTGAATGGACGTCAAGCAGAAGTTCACTGATATCCGCCCAAATGGACGGAGAATCGGCGCAAAAAGACGCGGATGTTCTACTGTTGAACCAGCAGATCCGGGAAGGAAGGCGATGACATGACGCGGGGCGAGCTGTCACCGGGAGGCACGGCGACGCTGTTCCAGCTGCTGCGCGACGGGCGGCCACGCACCCGCGCAGAGCTGTCCGCCGAGACCGGTCTGGCTCGCTCGACCGTCGCCGAGCGCATCGACACCCTGCTCAGCTCCGGCCTGCTCAAGTACAGCGAGAAGGCGAACTCGACGGGCGGACGTCCGCCGACGATGTTCGCGTTCAACCCGGCGGCCAGGGTGGTGCTCGCGGCCGACATCGGCGCGACGCACGCCAAGCTCGCGGTGACCGACCTCGCTGGCGAGGTGCTTGTGGAGCAGGACAAGGTGCTCGACATCGCCGATGGCCCTGAGGTGGTACTGCGGGAGGTCTGCGCACGCGGCAGCGCGCTGCTCACCCAGGCCGGGCGGAACGAGCGCGACCTGCTCGGCGTCGGCATCGGGCTGCCCGGCCCCGTCGAGCACCTGTCCGGCAAGCCGACGAACCCGCCGATCATGCCCGGCTGGGACGGCTACGACGTGCCCGCCTTCGTGCGCGGCGAACTGGGCGCGATGACGCTGGTCGACAACGACGTCAACATCATGGCGCTCGGCGAGTACCGCAGCCACTGGTCGGAGTACGCGCACATGATCTTCGTCAAGGTCGCGACGGGCATCGGCAGCGGGCTGATCAGCTACGGCCAGTTGCACCGGGGCTCGCAGGGCGCGGCGGGCGACATGGGGCACGTCCGGGTGCCGCACGACACCGAGGTCGTCTGCCGCTGCGGCAACGTCGGGTGTCTCGAGGCCGTCGCCAGCGGAGCGGCGATCGCCGCAAAGCTGAGCGAGGCGGGCGTGCCCGCCGCGAACAGCGCCGACGTCGTCACGCTTGCCCGCAACGGCTCGGTGCCAGCGCTGCAGCACATCCGGCAGGCGGGACGCGACATCGGTGAGGTGCTGGCCACGGCGGTGAGCCTGTTCAACCCGTCCGTGCTCGCGGTCGGCGGCGCGCTGTCCCTTGCTGGCGAGCACCTGATCGCCGGGGTTCGGGAGGCGGTCTATCAGCGCTCGCTGCCGCTGGCGACACAGAACCTGCGCATCGTGCAGTCACACTCCGGCGACGAGGCAGGCGTCTACGGCGCGGCGTTCATGGTGATCGACCACGCCCTCGCACCGAACCAGGTGGAGGCGCTCCTCTCACCGTGAGGGTCATCAGCGGCCAGCCGCCGAACACCAGCCGCCACACCAGCCACGCTGACGGATTGTCATTTCGGTCCGTTCAGCGCAGCCGCCGGGTGTCGTCCGGCAACCGCACGGTGACGCCGGTGCGGTCGAGCTGCTCCAGCAGCGGGACCGCGACGCGCCTTGTCGTGCCGAGTGCCTTACGGGCCTCGCTCAGCGTGAACGGCGCGGGAAGCTCGCGCAGCAGCTCGGCCGCACGCCGGTCGGCGCCGGGCAGCAGCACGACTCCGTCCGACACCTTGAGCAGCCTGCCCGCCCTGACGGCGGCACCGAGCTCCTTCGGCCCGAGGCCGAGCTCCCGCAGCCGGTCGGCGTCCGGTGCCACGAACGGGTCGTGCCGGAGTTCCTCGGTGAGTTCGTCCAGCGCGCGGGTGATGGCGGCGGGCAGCGAGGCGGCAGTGCCCGCGCGGCGGACGACCCCCTTGTCGAGCACTAGATCCGCCGCATGGGCGAGCGGCTCGACCAGCTTCGCCGACGGCAGCCCAAGCCGCCCCTCGATGGTCTTGGCAGGCGGCCCCGACTCCAGCGGGTGCGCCGCGCACCACCGCTGCACCTCGGTGCGGACCTGCGCGACCCAGCGGGTCCAGTGCTCCGGGTCCACACGCCACCCGGCCACGCTCTTGCCTTGCGGGCGCAGCCCCATCGCGCGAAACTCGGATTCGACGACCGCGCCGCGATGCGCGAGATGCGCCTGTGCCGCGCTGTGGTTGCCTGCGGCGTCGGTCAGCGTGATGCCGCGCGACCGCGCGGCGCCCCGGCGGCCCAGCGACGGGACAACGACGTCCAGCACCGTGGCCCCGGCAAGGATCTGGTGCCGCCCTGGGTCGCGCAGCAGGATCCGGTCTCCCACCCGCAGCGGCAACGGCCTGCGCAACGCCAGACGCGCCGCGTCGTCGCCGAGCGGACGAACCCGCACCTCCAGCGCGGCCGACCCGACGTGCATGATCGGGCGTCGCGGCAGTTCGCCCGCCGCCAGCTCGGCGGGTCCGAGGACGACGTCGACGGTGTCGGTGTTACGCCACGCGTCCGGGGTGAGTAGCGCGTCGCCCTGCGCGATCGCGCCCCGGTCGGCGCCCCTGAGGTTCACCGCGACCCTGGCGACGGCCCCGACCTCGGCGCGGTCCTCGCCGAGCGCCTGCAGCCCGCGCACCCGCAGGCGTTTCCCGGTAGCGGCCAGCACCAACTCGTCGCCCGCGCGCAGTGTGCCCGCCCGCAGCGTTCCGGTGACCACGGTGCCCGCGCCGCCGATGGTGAACGCGCGGTCGACCCACAGGCGCGCGTCGCCGCCCGCATCGGCCAGTGGCAGGCCTGCGACCATACGGCTCAACTCCGCGCGCAGCTCGGGAAGTCCCTGCCCGGTGACGCCGCTGACTGTGACCGACGGCAGCCGTCCCAGCGACGTTCGGGCGATGCGCTCGCTGGCCTCCCGCAGCGCCGGCTCCGGGTCGGCGAGATCGGCGCGGGTCACCGCCAGCAGCCCGTGGCGGACATCGAGCGCGTGCAGCGCCGCAAGGTGCTCCTCGGACTGCGGCATCCACCCCTCGTCGGCGGCGACGACGAACAGCACGGCCGGTGCCGGGCCGACCCCGGCGAGCATGTTCGACACGAACCGCTCATGCCCAGGCACGTCGACGAACGCCACTCTGCTGCCGTCGTCCAGCGTCGTCCAGCCGAAGCCGAGGTTGATGCTCAGGCCCCGCGCGCGTTCCTCGGACCACCGGTCGGGCTCCATCCCGGTGAGGCCGCGCACCAATGTGGACTTGCCGTGGTCGACGTGCCCTGCTGTGGCGATCACGTACATCCCGCGTCCTCCCGTACCCGCAGCACGGCCTTCTCGAGCGCCTCGTCGTCGGCGGGGTCGACCGCCAGCAGGTCGAGCAGGCACCGCCCGTCGTCGACGTGACCGACAACGGGTGGGTGTCCGGCGCGTAGCGCGGCGGCGAACCACACCGGCAGGCTCACCGCGGCGCTGGCCAGCTCCACCCCTGGCGCGCCGCCTCCGCCGACGGCGGCCGTGCTGGGCACCGCGTCCGCGTCGACTCCCGCTTCGGTGAGCTGCCCTGCCAGCCGCCGCGCCCGCGCCGCGAGCTGCTCCTGGGCCGTGGCGAGCGCGGCCGTGACCGGTGGCCGGGGACCGCGCAGCGTGGCCTCCAGCGCGGCGAGGGTGAGCTTGTCCACCCGCAGTGCCCGTGCGGCCGGGTACCGGCGGAGGCGGTCGATGATCTCCGTCGTGCCCAGCAACAGCCCGGCCTGCGGGCCACCGAGCAGCTTGTCGCCACTCGCCGTCACCAGATCCGCACCGGCTCGCAACGCGCTGGCCGCGTCGGGTTCGTCGGGCAGCCGAGGATGGCGGGACAGCAGTCCGGAGCCGATGTCCACCACGACCGGCGGGCCGAGGCGGGCTAGCTCGGCGACGTCGACCTCCGCCGTGAAGCCGCTGATGCGAAAGTTGGACGGATGGATCTTCAGCAGGAACCCGGTGTCCGGCCCGATGGCGTCGGCGTAGTCCGCCAGCGTGGTGCGGTTGGTCGTGCCGACTTCACGTAGTCGCGCTCCGGCACTGGTGAGCAGGTCGGGGATGCGGAAGCCGTCGCCGATCTCCACCATCTCGCCTCGGCTGAGCACGATCTCGCCGCCTTGCGCGAGCGCCTGCGCGGTCAGCAGCAGGGCTGCGGCGTTGTTGTTGACCACGTGGGCCGCCTCCGCCTCCGGCACCGCGGCCAGCAGCGCCTCGGTGACCGGTAGCCCGCGCTTGGCGCGCGATCCGTCCGCGAGATCGAACTCGACCGGGGTGTAGTACGACGCCGCGGTGATCGCCTCGCACGCGGCCTCCGACAGCGGCGCCCGGCCGAGGTTGGTGTGCACCAGCACGCCGGTGGCGTTCAGCACCCGGCACAGACTGGTGGCGCCGATCGGCAACGCGGCAAGCGCGGTCTCCGGCACACCAGCGGGGTCGATCTCGCCCTGTCGCGCTCGCTGCTGGGCCGCGACGACGGCGGCCTTGACGCCGTCCTTGCCGAGCCGTGCGATGGCGTCCGCGAACTCGGGCATCGCCAGCACCGCGTCGGTACGCGGAATCCGCCGCCGAACATCGTCCATCGCTGCCGTCCACAAGAGAGTTGGCGGAGGCGGACGGGAATCGAACCCGCCAACGACAGGTGCTGCCGTTCACCGGTTTTGAAGACCGTGCCGACCACCAGGACGGATACGCCTCCAGGCTCAGATGATCATTTCACGTCGTCCATGGCCGCGCCATCTCGCACCCTTCCGGTCCGTTGGTGAACTTGTCGCACACCCAACCGTAGCGTTGTCCGGACCGGTTCAACACCGCGCGGCGCTGGCTGTCCAGCGTCGCCGAACGGCTGGCGACAAACCAGGAACGCGTCATCGGCATGCTCGGCCGATCGCCGACCGAACAGAGAGCCCGGCTGCTGCTCGACGAGACCCGACCGCGCGACCGCGCCGGCTGAGGTCACCACTGGTGGTCGGCGTCAACGGGCTCGGAAAACCGGTGCAACGCGTCGAAGTCCCGGATAGTGATCTTGCCGCGTCGCACCGAGACGAGGTCGTGGCGAGTTACTGTCGTCCCATGGCTGACGCGGATGTTCATTACTACTTCGATCCGGTGTGCCCGTTCTGCTGGCTGACCAGCAAGTGGCTGCGCATTGGAGGCCGACCGCTTTCGTAGACACTTAAATTATGCCGTTTTCAGCAATTCCGTGTCAAATTCTTGACGGTAGTTATGCTCCATATCACACGGCGCGAGATAACCAATCTTCTTGTACGGACGCTTACGGTTGTAATAAACCTCGATGTAGTGAAACACCTCCTTCTTGACCTTGCTGAGCGTCGGCCAGGTGTGCAGGTGGATGAGCTCCTTCTTGATGGTCGCGTTGAACGATTCGGCCATCGCGTTATCGAAACAGATCCCGGTATGTCCAACGGAGGGGATAATGCCGTTGGCGAGCGCGAGGTTGCGGAACTCGTGACTGGTGTACTGGCTGCCACGGTCGGAATGAATGACGACCTCGCCAATTCCGGGCTGTTCGCGATCGATCGCCATCCGCAACGCGTCGGTGACCAGACTCGTCCGCATATGGCTGTCCACAGCCCAGCCAACAACCTTGCGGGAGAACCCGTCAATAATCGACGTGAGATATGCCCATCCGCCCCATCTCTTGAGTTTCGCACTTTGAGGGGTCTTGCCCGGCGGACTGGGCCGTTCGTGTGAT
>WHUD01000073.1 GCA_009377385.1 Actinophytocola sp. | reverse complement strand
GTGGAACGCCGACAAGCCGCCGGTGTACTCGCACTGCCTCACCGTCGAGGTCACCGCGGAGCCCACGGAAAAGGTGCTGCCGACGCTGCAAAAGACCGACGCCACTGCTGTGCCCGCCGTGTGGATCACCCCATCAGCGGAATGGGCGGAACGGCTCGCCAAGACCAACCCGGAGCGCGTGTCGAGCACCGCAGAACCGCTCAAGAACCCCAGCGGGACCTACTACACCTACATCGTCGTCGGCGGCGATGGTGTCGACGAAATCCAGGAGCGGGGCGCGCAAGAGTTCCGCGACTATGTGCGCGCGGTCGTGGAGAAGTAACCCGAAAAGTAACCCATCCCACCCGCCGGACCGGCACGCCGCTGCCGTGGCCCTGTGACGAGGGATGATGCTGGGGTGACCACCCGCGCGCCCGCAGCCTCGCCGCAGCGGCACGTCCGGCGTCGCGCGCTCGCACTGCTGCTGATCGGCACGGCCGTCGTGCACACGACGATGTTCCTGGCCAAGCCGATCGTGTCCTACCGGGTGCTCGCGCTCGGCGGCAGCGAGTTCGACGTCGGCGCTGTCGCGGCAGCGAGCGCACTGCTGCCGATCTTCCTCGCGATCCCGATGGGCAGGTTCTCCGATCGGGGCAGGGTGCCGGTGCTGCTGATCTCCGGTGGGATCGTGCTGGTCGCGGGGCCCATCGGGCTGGCGAACGTCGAGTCGCTGCTCGGCGTCGGGCTGGTCAACGCGGCCTACGGGTTCGGCCTGCTTGCGCTGATGGTCGCCGGGCAGGCCGTGGTCGTCGCGCTGTCCGAGCCGGGCGAGTATGACCGCAACTTCGGATGGTTCACCGCCTCGGCCTCGCTGGGACAGATGCTCGGGCCGCTGCTCGGCGGCTGGGTGATGGGCGCGTCAAGCGGCCCGCTGCTGGCCGACACCACGACGGCGTTCCTTACCGGAAGCGGGGTCGCGATGGGCGCGCTACTCGCGTACGGCCTCGTCGTGGTGGTGCTGCGAGGCAGCGCGGCGTTCGGGCCGAGCATGCCCGATCGCGGTCACGACGGCGCCGGGCGCGGCTCCGCGCTGGCGCTGCTGCGTAACCGGCAGCTCGCGGTGGCGGTGTTCGTCAGCTTCGCGTTCATCTCCGGCGTCGACCTGCTGATCGCCTACCTGCCGGTGTTCGGCGAGCACGCCGGGCTCTCCCCCAGCCTGGTCGGCGCGATGCTCGCCATCAGGGCTGGCCTGTCGTTCGTCACCCGGCTGTTTCTCGACGCCCTGGTGCGGCTGGCGGGACGGCTGATGGTGATCCTGGTCAGCGCTGCCGTGGCGACGGCGACCATGCTGGCCATCGTCGTCAGCTCGGGCCCATTCATGCTCGGCACGCTGATGGTGCTGCTCGGCCTGACGCTGGGACTCGGCCAGCCGCTGACGATGACCTGGGTCGTCGAACAGGCACCACAGCAGCTACGCGCGACGGCCCTGGCGCTACGGATCACCGGCAACCGCGTGGCACAGACGACCGCGCCCGCGCTCGCGGGTGGGCTGTCCGGCCTCATCGGCGTCGCGGGGCCGTTCGTACTGGCCGCCGTGCTACTGGGTGCGGCGGGCGCCAGCGTGGTGCCGTTCCTGCGGTCGCGCTGACGCGGGTCAGAGCGCGGTGGTGGTCAGCCGCGCCGCGATCACGTCGATATCGTCCAGCTCACCGGCAGCGACCGCCATCACGAGGTCGTAGGCCTCATCGTTGGTCAGCGTCAGCATGCGGCCATTGATCCCGAGGAACGTGAACGTCGCTGAGAGGGCGAGCCGCTTGTTCCCGTCGATGAGCCCGTGATTGCGGGCGAGCGAATGCAGCAACGCCGCCGCCTTCTCAACAACCGCAGGGTAGGCGTCCTTACCGAAGATCGTCGCCTGGGGGCGTGCGAGGGCGGCTTGCAGCATGCCCGCGTCACGAATGGCAACCTCACCGTCGAGCGTGCGGTTAGCTATGTGCAGCAGGTCCTCGAACTCAAGGTGAATCATTGACCGAGACGCCGCAATGCCTCGGCGTAGCGTGGCAGCTCTGAGTCAAGAACCCGATCGATGAGATCCCGCTTGCTCGCGCGCTCGATGTAGTCCCGCACCGCCGCACGCGCGACATCCTGCATCGACTTGTTCTCCAGCTCGGCGCGCCGACGGAGCGCATCGGTCTCGTCGTCGGAAAGCCGCAGTGTCATCGCCATGCAGCGATGGTATCACAGCTGATACCACGTCAGCCGAGCTTGTAGGTCACCATCGCCTTCGCCACGAGTGTGCCGGAGCCGTCAACGACATCGACGTCGCTGCTGGTCAGCCCACCCTGCCGGAGCACGCGGGCGCGCGCACGCAGGTCGCCCCTGCCCGCTGCGAGGTACTGCACCGACATCCCCACCGTGGCGCCGCGCGGCTTCTCGGGCACCGGAGCGGACGCCCACGACGCCGCCGTCGCGGCGACGTCGATCAGCGCCGCGATCGCGCCACCGTGGACGACGTCGGCGTAGGTCGTGCGGGAGGGGTCGAACGGCAACACCAGCTCCGCGCCCTGTTCGTTGAGCCGGTCCATTCGCAGCCCGAGCAACTGGGTGAACGGCGAGTGCTCGAACCACGCCAGGAAGAGGTCGGCGGCTGAGTCGGTGGTGGTCACGGGCGACTCCTGGGCTGCGTCGGAACGGGACTACGACCAGCGTAGAGCGCACTGGATCAGAAGGAAGGTCCAGTTTCGTGTTGAGTTCATGGACCACTGCCGTGCGCTGAATGACGCTTTCCCTGCGTCGAACGCAGGGAAAGCCTCATTCAGTCACCGATGTCCGTCAGGACTCGAACGCCTCCGGGGACGGGCAGGAGCAGACCAGGTTCCGGTCGCCGCCCGCCTGGTCGATCCGGCCCACCGGCGGCCACACCTTGCTGCCCGGGTCACCCGCCGGGAACACGCCGACCTCGCGACAGTACGGCCGGTCCCACTCGCCCGCGATGGACGACGCGGTGTGGGGGGCGTGCCGCAGCGGGCTGTCCTCAAGCGGCCACTCGCCGGAGGCCACCCGGTCGCTCTCCCGCTTGATCGCGATCATGGCCTCGCAGAACCGGTCCAGCTCGGCCAGGCTCTCGCTCTCGGTCGGCTCCACCATCAGCGTGCCAGCCACCGGGAACGACATCGTCGGCGCGTGCAGGCCGTAGTCGGCGAGCCGCTTGGCGACGTCGTCCACCGTCACGCCGGTCGCTTTGGTCATCGGCCGCAGGTCGAGGATGCACTCATGTGCGACAAGCCCGTCCGCGCCCGCGTACAGCACCGGGAAGTGCTCGTCGAGCCTGCGTGCGACATAGTTCGCCGCCGCGACCGCGGTCAGCGTGGCCTCCCGCAGCCCGTCGGCGCCCATCATCCGGACGTACGCCCAGGAGATCGGCAGGATCAACGCGCTGCCCCACGGCGCCGCGCTGATCGGCCCGACACCGGTCTCCGGGCCGGCCGTCGGCTGCAGCGGGTGGTTCGGCAGGAACGGCGCCAGGTGCTCGCGCACCCCGATCGGGCCGACACCGGGGCCACCGCCGCCGTGCGGGATGCAGAACGTCTTGTGCAGGTTGAGGTGCGAGACGTCGGAGCCGAACTTGCCGTAGCGCGCCAGCCCGATCAGTGCGTTGAGATTCGCGCCGTCGACGTAGACCTGCCCGCCATGGTCGTGGATGATCCCGCAGACCTCCCGCACGGTGTCCTCGTAGACGCCGTGCGTCGACGGGTAGGTGATCATGATCGCGGCGAGGTCGTCCGCATGCTCGTCGGCGACCTTGCGCAGGTGCGTCAGGTCGATGTTGCCGTTGTCGTCGCACTTGACAACGACGACGCGCATCCCGGCCATCACGGCGCTGGCCGCGTTGGTGCCGTGCGCGCTGGACGGGATCAGGCAGACGTCGCGCTTCGCCTCGCCCCGATCGCGGTGGTACGCGCGAATGGCCAGCAGCCCGGCGAACTCGCCCTGGCTGCCCGCGTTGGGCTGCAGCGACACCGCGTCGTAGCCGGTGATCTCGGCGAGCCAGCGCTCAAGGTCGCCGATGATCCGCAGCATCCCCGCCGCGTCCTCGACCGGCGCGAACGGGTGCAGGTCGGCGAACGCGGGCCAGGTGATCGGCTCCATCTCGGCTGCGGCGTTGAGCTTCATGGTGCATGAGCCGAGCGGAATCATGCTGCGGTCGAGCGCGACGTCCTTGTCCGCCAGCGTGCGCAAGTAGCGCAGCAGCGACGTCTCGGAGTGGTGGATGCGGAAGACCGGGTGCGTCAGGTAGTCGGTGGTGCGGGCCAGCGACTCAGGGATCGCGTCCGCGCTCTCGGCGTCGAGGGCGTCCACATCGGACACCGAGAGCCCGACCGCCTTCCACACCAGCGAGATGTGCTCGCGGGTGGTGGTCTCGTCGCAGGTGATCCCGATCCGGTCGTCGTCGACATGCAACAGGTTCACGCCGAGACCGCGTGCCTGCTCGACCACGGCAGCCGCCCTGCCGGGCACCGTCGCGCGCACGGTGTCGAAGAACCGGTCGTGCTCCACGGCGACGCCGCCCTCGCGCAGTCCTGCCGCGAGCACGGTCGCCATCCGGTGCGCCCGCTGCGCGATCGCGCGCACGCCCTCTGGCCCGTGGTAGACGGCGTAGGTCGCGGCGATCACCGCGAGCAGCACCTGCGCCGTGCAGATGTTCGACGTCGCCTTCTCCCGGCGGATGTGCTGCTCGCGGGTCTGCAACGCCAACCGGTACGCCTGCTTGCCCTCGGAGTCGACGCTGACGCCGACCAGCCTGCCCGGCAACTGCCGCTCAAGCCCCTCGCGCACCGCGAGGTACCCGGCGTGCGGCCCACCGAAGCCGATCGGCACACCGAACCGTTGCGCCGAGCCGACCACGACGTCCGCGCCGATCTCGCCCGGCGGGCGCACCAGCGTCAGGGCCAGCGGGTCGGCCGCGACCGCGACGGACGCGCCGCGCTCCTTCGCCTCCGCGATCACCGCCTGCTGGTCACGCAGCACACCGGACGCACCGGGGTAGGACAGCAGCACGCCGAAGAAGTCGCCATCGACACCACCCAGACCCTCCGACAGATCCGCGACGACCACCTCGATGCCGAGCGGCTCGGCACGGGTCTCGATCACCGCGATGGTCTGCGGCAGCGTGTCGGCGTCAACCAGGAACCGCGAGGACGTGTTCTTGCGGGCGGCGCGGCGGATCAGCGTCATCGCCTCGGCGGCCGCGGTGGACTCGTCCAGCATCGAGGCGTTCGCGACCGGCATGCCGGTCAGGTCGGCAATCAGGGTCTGGAAGTTCAGCAGCGCTTCCAGCCTGCCCTGCGAGATCTCCGGCTGGTACGGCGTGTACGCGGTATACCAGGCTGGGTTCTCCAGCACGGCGCGCCGGATCACCGGCGGCGTGACGGTGCCGTGGTAGCCGAGCCCGATCAGGTGGATCATCGGCCGGTTGAGCGCGGCGAGGTCCCGCAGCTCCGCGAGTGCCTGCGCCTCGGTGGCAGGCGCGGGCAGCCCCAGCGTGTCGCTTGGCTCGCCCCGGTCCCGGATCGACTCGGGAACGGCCTTTTCAGCCAGCGCGGCCAGGGAGTCGACGCCGATGGTGTCGAGTATCCGCCGCAGTTGGTCGTCGTCGGGACCGATGTGCCGTCGCGTGAACGGAATGCCCTGCTCCAACTCGGCGAGCGGGCGGCGGTTCGTTGGCTGGCGAGGTGTCATACACGTGCCTCCGGTCATCGGGTTCCGGCCACGGACACCGCGTCCGCGGCCCTCCCCCTCTGTCCGTGCCCGATGCTCGGGCGCCTGAGAGCTTCACTCGCCGGTGTCGATGACATCGAACCCGGCGCGCTTGCACCTTCGGCGGGGCCGTTGGCGCCATGGCCGTGGGCCCACTTTCCAGAGGCAGCTCCCCGAGCGGTCCTGGGTGCCTGAGAGGTTCCGGGGAGGGATTGCTCCTTCGGCGCCGGACGGAGCGCGCTGCTAGCCGCTACGACCGGACTCTCCCGCTCGGGTTCAGCATCTGCGTGCCCCAGTCTACCGGGTGAAGCCATCCCCTGGCGGGACCCGTGAGCTGAAACGCACGTCTTATCCGGTGCGCCTTGCCTTGCGGCGCTCGGTCAGCTCGTCAGGCACCTGCTGCCTGACCTCGCCACCGTCGGCACGCTCGGCGGGGAACTCGTGGATGGAACCGGTGATCTCCTGCATCGCACCGCTGACAGCGATGCCGAACACGCCCTGCCCGCCCTGCAGTAAATCGACGATCTCCTCGGGCGACGTGCACTCGTACACCGTTGTGCCGTCGGAGAACAGCGTCACCGAGGCCAGGTCCCGCACGCCGCGCTTGCGGAGGTGCGCGACGGCGGTGCGGATGTTCTGCAGCGACACGCCCGCGTCGAGCAGCCGCTTGACGATCTTGAGGACGAGGAGGTCCTTGAAGGAGTACAGCCGTTGCGAGCCGGAGCCGTGCGCGGTGCGGATGCTCGGCTCGACGAGCTGCGTACGCGCCCAGTAGTCGAGCTGCCGGTAGCTGATACCCGCGATCTGGCACGCGGCGGCGCCTCGGTAGCCGACGAGGTCGTCCGGCACCGTCGCGTCGGGAAACAGCTCACCCTGCTCGCCCGTGACCCGCATGGGACTTTCCTCGACCACGCATACCTCCCACAGCTACCGTGCAGTCGACGTGGCTGAATCACACGAACGCGATTCGCCGCGACTAACACTGACGGTATGCCTGTCCGACATGCCGGTCAACGCGACTCGCGGTCAGCCTCAAGTCGTTGTTGAGACTTAGCTCGCAGTACAGGGCCTGACCAGGCCCTTGCGTTCACCGCGTAATCCGGTGTAGTGACTACCCGGCCGGGTGAGCTAGGTGTCCGCGCCCCGGAAGTCCTCCGGCGAGACCGAGTCAAGGAACTCCCGGAACTTCTCGACCTCGTCCTCCTGCTCGTCCGGGATGATCAGACCCGCTTCGTCCAGCACGGACTCCTCGGCGTGGATCGGGACGCCGGCGCGCAGCGCGAGCGCCACCGAGTCGCTCGGCCTCGCGGAGACCTTGATGCCACCGTCGAAGACCAGCTCGGCGAAGAAGGTGCCTTCCTTGAGGTCGGTGATCACGACCTGCTCCAGCTCCCGGCCGAGCGCGCCGATGACCTCCTTGAGGAGGTCGTGGGTCAGCGGCCGCGCTGGCCGCACGCCCTGTTGCTCCAACGCGATGGCGGTCGCTTCGACGGAGCCGATCCAGATGGGGAGGTACCGCTCGCCCTCGGTTTCCCGCAGCAACAAGATCGGTGTGTTGGCGGGCAGTTCGACCCGCACACCAACGACGCGCATCTCGTTCATCGGGCCTCGCCTCCCTCTCTTGTGCGCGGGTGCTGCACTGTCATCAACCTTCCCGCATCGACACCGTCGACGCTACCCGTCATCCGGGCCGCGTGCCCAGGGCTGGGCCTCTACACAGCGTAGGCGTGATCGCCAGCGACCTAAAGGCCCAGGGGCAACCGGGTGCGTCCCGAACCAGAACGTCAGCGTCCTGTGACAGAACGGATACCCGCCTTGACCAGCAACGTATGCAACGTGACCGACAACGCGGCCAACTCCCGCACCATCTCGTCCGCCCGCCCGCGTGCCTCGGCGTCGCGATGCCGCGACACCGGGGTCACGATTTGCTCAAGCAGCCCCACTTCGCGGTCCGCGGACGCGCGGAACGCCCGCAGGTGGCGCGGTTCGATCCCGAAGTCGGTCATGGCCCGCACCGTCTTCGCCACGAGCACAGCGTCGGGATCGTAGAACCCTGCCGCCCCGGGTCTGATCAGGCCGTACTGCTCCAGCTCTGTCAGCATGGCCTTGTCGATCTCCGCCTCGGCGAGCAGTTCCTCCTCGGTCAGCCGGATCTCGGCGCCGTCGGTGAAATCCGCCGCCGTCGGCAGCCCAGCGCCGTTGCCGTCGGCGCCATTGACGGAGACCAGCTTGCGAGGCAGCTTCGGTGTCGGCATGGACGGTTCAAGCCCCCGATCGGCGGCGTCCAGCTGATCCTTGATCACCTTCAGCGGCAGGTAGTGGTCCCGCTGCGCGAGCAGCACGAACCGGAGCCGTTCGACGTCGGCTGCGGTGAACTGCCGGTAGCCGGACGCGGTGCGCGCAGGTTGAACAAGCCCCTCCGACTCCAAGAACCTGATCTTGGAAATCGTGACGTCGGGGAACTCGGGGCGAAGCTGCGTCAGCACGGCTCCGATGCTGAGCCCGTTGCGCTGCGACCTACCCGCCGCCGTCACCGTGCTGTCCTCGTCATCGGGGCCATCATGATCGCCGTGGAACCTCCAGCGGAACGGTCGCGCTAGCCCGCCTGTCCTGGCTTAGCGCCGGTCAGGAACACCAGCCGGAACTTGCCGATCTGCACCTCGTCGCCCCCGGCGAGCACGGCCTGGTCCACCGGCTCACGGTTGACGTAGGTGCCGTTCAGGCTGCCGACGTCGATGACGACGAACTCGCCGCCCTCGCGCCGGAACTCAGCGTGCCGCCGCGACACGGTGACGTCGTCGAGAAAGATGTCGCTGTCCGGGTGCCGCCCCGCGCTTGTGGTGTTGCGATCGAGCAGAAACCGCGAACCGGCGTTGGGGCCCCGCTTGACGACCAGGAGGGCCGAACCGGCTGGCAGCGCCTCGACTCCCGCGACGGAAGCGTCTTGTGCCGGCGCTTCTGCCGCCTGCTCATCGAGGAAGTCGGCCCGGAAGACGGAGGTCCGCTCCGGAGCTTCTTCTGGGGGAACGCCGGGCCCGTCGTTCGTGCTCACCTGGACTCTCCTTACGCACTGCTCAATCTGGGACTCGCGATCGTGTGGTTGCCAACGTACCGTGCCCGCCTGCCCGCGTCCCCCCTGACTCCCCAAAACCCGCCAGGAAAGTGGCGGCCTCAGGCGCCCGTGCCGTCCGCGGGTTCCGTGCGGTCAGCACGCGCCGCCCGCGCTCCCCGGACCGCGAGCACCGTTTGCACTGCGTACAGCACTCCGGACCACACGTAGAGCGTCCCACCCCAGATCATGAAGGCGTAGGCGAGCGGGCGGACGATCTCGACCACCCACGCCGCCGCGAAGGCGCCCTGTACCAGCAGCAACAGCGGGAAGGCGTACATCAGCACGAACGTCGCGCCCTTACCGATGTAGGTGACCTCTGGGTAGCTGAATCGGTATCGGCGCAGCACGAGCACGCACAGCACCAGCAGCAGCTCCCGTCCGACCAACGCGGCGATCACCCACGCTGGCAGGACGTCGCGCAGCAGGAATGCGACCAGGATCGCCAGGATGTAGAGCCGGTCGGCTGCCGGGTCGAGCAGCTGCCCGAGCCTGCTCATCTGGTTCAGCCAGCGGGCGAGCTTGCCGTCGAGCCAGTCGCTGACCCCCGCGAAGATCAGCACCGCGATCGCGAGGCCGTCCGCCTCCGGCCCGAGCAGCAGCCACACGAATACCGGCACCAGCGCCAGCCGCAACAGCGAGAGCAGGTTCGGCAGCGTCACCAGCTGCTTCAGCGGCGAGGGCGCGCCACCTGCGGCGTGTCCCACGCTTTCCCGAGTGCTCACCAGACCACAATAGGCGACATCGGTGACGGGGCTGACCAGGTCACGTGCCGACTGACCACGCTGTGTCGGTGACTGCGCTTACCATGGTGGGACCTTTGCTGGTTCGCCAGTAGTAGTCCGCACCGGCGTCCGGACGAAGCGACCGATGAGGAGGTCAGCTCGTGAGCAACGCGATACCTGGATCGGCACGTTCCCACGACTCGACCACTCCCCCGCTCGCGCTCGCCCCACTGGAACTGGCGGGCGCTGTCACGTGGGACGACTTCCGGCTCGAGTACACCGAGTACGGCAAGGGCGACAAGGTCGTCGTGCTCACCCACGGCCTGCTGATGACCCGCAAGCTGCACCGGGACCTGGCGCGCAGGCTGGCCAGGGAGGGCTTCCGCGTGATCACCCTCGACCTGCTCGGCCACGGCGGCTCCGACCGGCCGACGGAGTCATGGCGCTACTCCATGACCGACAGCGCGCAGCAGGTCATCGCGCTGCTGGACCACCTCGGCATCGACAAGGCCGTCGTCGGCGGCACATCGCTGGGCGCCAACGTCGCGCTCGAGGTGGCGGTGGCCGCACCCGAACGGCTCGCTGGGCTGCTGGTGGAGATGCCGGTGCTGGACAATGCGGTGTTCGCGGGCCTCCTGGCGTTCCCGCCGCTGCTGTTCGTAGGGCGGTTCGCGCCGGTGACGGTGCGTCTCGTCGCCCGGCTGGCGGCGCTGGTGCCGCAGGGCAACCAGTGGGTGGACGTCGTCACGGACACGCTGCGGCAGGAGCCTGCGGCGATGACGGCCGTGCTGCACGGGCTGTTCTTCGGCAGGATCGCCCCGCCCCGGCGGCTGCGCCAGCGGATCGAGACCCCGGCGCTGGTCATCGGGCATGCCAGGGACCCGATCCACCCGTTCGGCGATGCCGACACGCTGGCCGCCGACCTGCCCGACGCGCAGTTCGTCAAGGCGAGCAGCCCGGTGGAGCTACGGTTCCGTCCCGATCGGATCACCGAGATGATCATCACATTCCTGCGCGAGCGATTCGAGGACGCCGACACCGCCGTAGCCTGAGCGCTGCGGCGGCGCAGGGCCGGGCGCGCCTCGACGCCGTGTCCCCCGTTCCGGACGCCGTGTTCCCCACTCAGCCGAGCTCGGCGTACAAGCCAGCCACCGGGCCGATCACGATCACGGCCGGCGGGCGGATGCCCTCCGCCGTGATGTCATCGGCGACGGCGTGCAGCGTCGTGCGCACCACCCGCTGCCGCCGGGTGCTGCCGTCCTGGATCACCGCGACCGGGGTGTCGCCCTTCCTGCCGCCCGCGAGCAGCACGTCGGCGAACTGCCGGATGCGCTGCACGCCCATCATCAGCACGATGGTGCCGGTGAGCTTGGCGAGCGCGTCCCAGTCGACGAGGCACTCGTCGCTGTCCGGTGACACATGCCCGGACACCACGACGACCTCGTGGGTCACGCCCCGGTGCGTCACCGGCACGTTCGCCAGCGCGGGCACCGAGAACGCGCTGGTGATGCCCGGCACGACGCTGACGGGGATGCCTGCCTTGGTGCAGGCGATGAACTCCTCGAAACCCCTGCCGTACAGGTACGGGTCGCCGCCCTTGAGGCGGACGACGAACTTGCCCTGCCTTGCCTTCTCGATCAGGGTGGAGTTGATCACATCCTGGCTTGCGGAGCGGCCGTAGGGGATCTTGGCGGCGTCCACGACCTCCACGTGCGGCGGCAGGTCGTCCAGCAGCTCGCGGGGTGCGAGCCGGTCGGCAACGACGACGTCGGCCCTGCCCAGCAGGCGTCGCCCGGCGACGGTGATCAGCTCGGGGTCGCCAGGTCCGCCACCGACGAGCACCACGGAGCCAGTCTGTTCCCCCGTGCCGGACGCTGGCCGCTGGTCGGCGACCCTGCCTTCGTGCAGCGCGTCGAGCAGGCCGTCGCGGACGGCGGCCGAGCGCAGCGGTTCGCCGCCGGCGAGCACCCCGACCAGCAGGCCCTCGTGGTCGCCGGTGGCGGGCGTGACGGCACTGCCCCGCTCGCCCGCGTCCGCGCGCACGCAGAACACCGCCCGCCGCTCCGCCTCTGCGCAGACGGCCACATTGACCTCGGGGCTGTCCGTGCAGGCGAGCGCGTACCAAGCGCCGTCGAGGTCGCCGTCGACGTAGCCACGCCGCTGCCAGGTGACCTCACCGGCGTCGATCATTCCCTCGACCGACGGCGTCGTCTCCGGGGAGATCACCACTACCCGCGCCCCAGCGCCGACGAGGCGCGGCAGCCGCCGTTGGGCGACCGTTCCACCGCCCACCATGACGACCTTGCGCCCGGTCAGATCGAGGCCTGCGAGATAGTGCTGTTCCGGCATGCCTTAAGCATGGCGGGCGTCCGGTTCGTCCGCGCGCGCAGGTGTGCCGGTCCATGTCACGCCACACACCAGGGGTTACAGCGCAGGACGGAAGTCGTAGGCTGCCGCGGTCTCCGCCTGGGCACTGTCGCGCGTGGCGAAACCGTAATCCTCGTCCGTGGCGAGTTCGGGCACGGTGAGCGCGGCAGCGGCGATGTGCCAGGCATCCATCGCCCGGATGCCGTGGTCGAGCACGATCCGCAACGCGCTGCGTTCGACGTCATCCCGGTTCGCGGTGAGCACCGTGACCGGGCCGCTGTCCGGGTCGATGTCGGCGAACCACAGCGCGAGCAAGTCGTCACGCAGGCCCCGGCGCGCCTTTGCCGCGCGGACCAGCGCGCCCGCCACCTCGATGCGGGTCCAGGAGCCCGTTACGAGCACGGTCTCGGGGTCGTCCAGCAACGCTCGCGCGTCGTCGTGCCCCGGCTCGTCCGCCAGGTAGGCACGGGCGAGCGCCGAGGAGTCGGCGTAGACGATCACCTACGGTCCCGGTCCTCGGCGAGCAGGTCGTCGAGGACCGGTCCGAGCCCGCGCGTCCGATCAAGCACCCGCTGCCGGTCGGGACTGTCGTCCGCCCGTCTTTCCGGCGGCGTCAGCGGCGCGGCGCTGTGGGTGGAGTCAGCGGACGGCGGCCTCGGGATCGGGCACGCCGGTCCGTGGCTCGCCTCTGCGGATGGCCCGGAGTGGGACGAGGTCAGTGACGAACGCCGCGCGCTGGCGTCGCTGCGCTGGCATCCGAGGTTCGGCGACCGCGCCCAGGAGCTGGTGATCGTCGCGCACCAGGCGAGCGCGACAGAGATCGAGACCGCCCTGACGGACGCCCTGCTGACCGACGCCGAGCTGGCCGCTGGCGAGCAGGCATGGCTGCGCTACCCGGATCCGTTCGGCGAATGGCACACCGACCCGTGCGAGGACTCCGGCGTCCCCGACAACCGCACCGACGCGGCACGCCAAGACGAGCACTGACCGACGTGAAACCCGGCATCCACCGCGCATACGGCCCCTGGTGTTCCAGGACGCCTCGACGGGAGACGCCTTCCTCACCCGCTCAACGGCCACATCGGACAGGACGATCGAGTGGACCGACGGCAACACCTACCCGCTGATCGTGGTCGACGTCAGCGCAAGCTGGTGCCTCGCAGGCTGGTGAAGTACTACCAGACCCTCGGCCGCTAACCGGGGCGCGAACTGTCGGTGCCCGCGCGCACAATGCGGACATGAACCTCTCCCCCGGCTCGCCGACCCTCGCGACCGCCGACCTGGCCACGCCGGTGGGCAGGGTGGCGGTCGCGGCGAGCGACGCTGGCGTCCGCGCGATCCGCTGGTGCTCGGCAGACGAGCTCGCCGAGCCCCACGACGCCGACGGACACGCCGCCACCGTCGTCCGCCAGCTCGCGGAATACTTCCGGAACGAGCGGCGCGCGTTCGACGTGCCGCTGGACTGGGCAGGCACCACCGAGGCGCAGCGCAGGGTGCTGCGGACGCTGTACGAGCGGGTTCCGTACGGAGCCTCGGTAACCTACGGCGAGCTGGCGGCGTTGTCCGGTGGCGACATCCCAGCGCGCGCGATCGGCTCGATCATGGGCAGCAACCCGATCCCGATCGTGGTGCCCTGCCACCGGGTGCTCGCCCACGACGGACTCGGTGGCTACAGCGGCGGCACCGGCGACGGCCGCGAGGTGAAGCGCTGGCTGCTCACCCTGGAAGGCGCGCTGCCACCCACGCTCGACTGGAGCCCCGCCGGGCTGGGGAGTTAGCCGAGCACGACCTCGGCCGCCTTGCGCAGCGTGGCCGCGTCACCCTGCAGCAGCAGGGTCGTCGCGCAGCTCTCGCGCCAGCGCTCCAGCTCGTCGCGTATCTTCGCTGGCGGGCCGATCAGCGCGACGTCGTCCACCAGTGCGGTCGGGATGGTGGCGATCGCCTCGTCCTTCCTGCCCTCCAGGTACAGCTCCTGCACCTTGTTCGCGACCGACTCGTAGCCCATGCGCACGAAAACTTCGTGATGGAAGTTCATCTGCTTGGCGCCCATTCCCCCCATGTAGAGCGCCAGGAACGGACGGATCAGGTCGGCGGCCTGCTCCACGTCGTCGTTCACGATGAGCGGCACCGATGCCGCCACCTCGAAGTCGTCCCAGCCGCGGCGCGCACCGGGCCGAGCGAACCCCTCATCGAGCCGCTCCCGGTAGAACGACTCCATCTTCGGCGAGAAGAAGATGGGGAACCAGCCGTCGGCGATCTCGGCAGCGAGGGACACGTTCTTCGGCCCCTCCGCACCCAGATAGATGGGGATGTCCTCGCGCAACGGGTGCACGATCGACTTGAGCGGCTTACCAAGGTTCGTGCCGCCCTGGTACGGCAGCTGGTACTGCTTGCCGTCGTAGGTGACCGGCTCCTCGCGGGCAAGTACCTGCCGCACGATGTCGACGTACTCCCGGGTCCGTTCCAACGGCCTTGGGTAAGGCTGGCCGTACCATCCCTCGACGACCTGCGGGCCGGACACGCCGAGCCCGAGGATGAACCGCCCGCCGGAGAGGTGGTCCAAGCTGAGTGCGCTCATCGCGGTGGCTACCGGTGTGCGTGCGGAGATCTGGACGATGTTGGTGCCCAGCTTGATCCGCGACGTCGACGCGCCCCACCAGGCCAGCGGGGTGAAGGCGTCGGAGCCGTACGCTTCCGCGGTCCATACCGAGTCGAACCCGAGACGCTCGGCCTCCAGGATCGTCTCCTGCGCGTCCGCAGGCGGACCAGCCGACCAGTACCCGATGTGGTAGCCGAGCTTCACACGCGCTCCCTCGCCGTTGAGTCACACCTGCGGCGAATAGTGCTTCGGATCGTTCCGCCGTGCAAGGGGCGGCAGATTCCGTGCCGGGGTTTCCACCAGCGGCGCTTCCTGGGGAATGGCGCCGCGTACCCGCTGCCACCCAGCTCGTGCCCTCGGATGGAACCGCCGCTCGAACGGCAGCAGCGAGAACATGACGTTGATCACTCTGCCCGCCAGCCGATGCAGCCGAGCGTCGCACGACGTCCAGCGGTAGCCGAGCCTGCGGCGCACAGCGGGGTGGTAGAAGCCGACGCTCAGCCACACGTAGCCGCGCGCGATCGGGATCCGCAGCACTCGCCACAGCCGGTCGGGCAGCCACGCCACCAGCGGCGGCTTCGGCAGGTCCGAGAGGTCAAGGACGTCGCGCGTGGCCTTGTTGTCCTCGAGCACCTCGGTGCACATGTGTTCGTAGTACTCCCAGAACTCCTCCCACGAGCCGGGCACCGGCCGCATGCTCATGTCGTAGAGCCGGTACCACCGCACGTGCTCGTCGTAGAGCTTGCGCTTGTCTGCCTCGCTCAGCCCGCCGGCGAACACCTCGGCGGTGTAGAGCGTGACCAGGAAGAACGTCGCGTGCGCCCAGTAATACGTGTCGGGGTCGAGCGCGTGGTAGCGGCGGCCGTGCTTGTCGACACCCTTGATCGTGTCGTGGTAGCCGCGCACCTGCAGCGCCGTCTCGTGCGCCTTCGGGCCGTCGTAGACCACGCCGCCGATCGGGTACAGCGAGCGGAACAGCCGCTGGAAGCGCTCCTCGAAGAACCGCGAGTGCTCCTCGACGCCGGCGCCGAGGCCGGGGTGCATGTTCTGCATCGACCCCGCCCAGAGCGCGAGCAGCACGCCCCGCCAGTCCCCGAAGTACCGCCAGGTCAGAGTGTCGGGCCCCAACGGCTCGCGAGTCGCACCGTCGTGGGCCGCGAGTCGCACCTTTCCAGGCCGCGAGTCGCCCCTTCCCGCATCGCGAGTCGCACCATCCTGACGGCTCATTCTCGCCCCTTTCCGCCGATCCCTATCTGACTACGCCCGTTGTCAGGTTAGGATTGACAACGATCGTAGTCAAGTGAGGAGCGACACCCCGTGACAGCCGCGCACCGCACCTGGGCAGGAACGACGCTCGCCGATCGACGCGCAGCTCGACGTCGTCAGCTCATCGAGTCGGGACTGGAGTTGCTCGGCACCGCGGGTACGCAGGCGGTGTCGGTGCGCGCGGTATGCCGCACCGCCAAGCTGACCGAACGCTACTTCTACGAGAGCTTCGACGACCGGGACACGCTGCTGCTCGCCGTCTACGACCAGGTGGCCCAGGAGGCACACGACGCGCTGGTCGCGGCGGTGCGCGACGCGCGGGACGAACTGGCCGACCTGGCGCGCGCCGCGGTGACGTCGTTCGTCGAGCTGATCATCGACGACCCGCGCAAGGGCACCGTGCTGCTACTCGCGCCACTGACCGACCCGGCGCTGGTCCGACGCGGCTCCGAGCTACTACCGAACTTCACCGCACTGATCCACGACCAACTTCCTGCCAGCATCGACGACACCGAGCGGCGGCTGATCGCGGTCGGCGTCACCGGCGCGCTGACGAACCTGTTCACCGCCTACCTGAACGGCACCCTCGACGTCCCCCGCGACCGGCTGGTCGATCACTGCGTGCGGATGCTGCTCGCCGCGGCTCGCCCCTAGCCCCGCTGGGAGGAGCGCCCCACGAGCTGGAAGTCTGTCGGCTTGACCTTGCGAGTGCCCAGCCAGTACTTCCAGGTGAAGCCCGGCCAGATGGTGCGGTTCACGCCCTGGGAGTCCAGGTACCAGGACGTGCAGCCGCCGGTCGTCCAGATGCCGTCGGCGAGCTTGCGCTGGATGTCGCCCTGGAACTCGTCCTGCACCTCGGGACGCACCTCCAGCGCGGCGGCCTCGCTGCGCTCGGCGAGCCGGATCGCGTCAAGCACGTAGCGGGCCTGGGACTCGATCATGAAAACCACGGACATGTGCCCGAGGCCGGTGTTCGGACCGAGCAGGAAGAACAGGTTCGGGAAGCCGGCGACGGTGATGCCCTTGTGCGTGGTCATGCCATCGTCGCGCCAGGTCTTGGCCAGGTCCTTGCCGCCGAGGCCGGTGATCTCGATGTAGTCGAACGCGTCGGTGACGTGGAAGCCGGTGCCGTAGATGATGACGTCGACCTCGTGCTCTACCCCGGCGGCGTCGACGACGCTGTGCTCACGCACTTCGGTGATGCCCTCAGTGACGACGTCGACGTTCTCCCTGGCCAGCGCCGGGTAGTAGTCGTTGGCCTGCAGCACCCGCTTGCAGCCCATGGTGTAGTCCGGGGTGAGCTTGGCGCGCAGCTCGGGATCGGAGATCGCACGCCGCATGTGCCACTTCGCGATCCGCTCGGCGGCCCGCATCAACGCCGGGTGGCCGTTGAACCCGATGGCGCGGGCCTCGAGGAACCAGTACAGGACAGTGCGCACCAGCCGCTGCGTGAACGGCAACGCCCGGAACAGGGCTTTGGCGAACGCGGGCACCTGGTGGTCCGGCTTCGGCATCACCCACGGCGCGGTGCGCTGGAACAACGTCAGCCGCTCCACCTCGGGCGCGATCTGCGGCACGAACTGGATCGCGCTCGCCCCGGTCCCGACGACGGCAACGCGCTTGCCGCGCAGGTCGACGTCGTGGTCCCACTCGGCGGAGTGGAACGACGGCCCCTCGAAAGTCTCGACGCCCGGCAACGCGGGGATGTTCGGGATGTGCAGCGCGCCGACACCGGAGACAAGGAAGCGGCCGGTGAAAGTCTCGCCATCGGTGCCGGTGACGGTCCAGGCCTGGGCGTCCTCGTCCCAACGGGCGCCTGCCATCTCGACGCCGAACCGGATGTGGTCGCGCAGCCCGTGCTTGTCGGCAACACCCTTGAGGTAGTCGAAGATCTCCGGCTGCCCGGAGAACGCCCGCGACCAGTTGGGGTTCTGCTCGTAGGAGAACGAGTACATGTGCGACTGGATGTCGCAGGCGCAGCCGGGATAGGTGTTGTCCCGCCAGGTGCCGCCCACCTCGTGCGCCTTCTCCAGGATGACGAAGTCGTCGATGCCCGCGCTCTTGAGCTGGATGCCCATGCCAAGGCCGGAGAACCCGGTACCGACGATGATCACTGTGGCACGCTCGGGCTGCGCCATGCTTCCTCCACACCCTCGGGACTTCGTGTTACCAAAGGTAACGGTTACCTTGAGGTAGCATGAGTGACCGACTCCGTGGTGTCAAGTGCAACTGCAAGCATCTAGCAAGCACGCGACGGGTTATCCTGAAAGCTTGAGCAACGGAGCTCGCGTACGATGAAAAGCCAGTGACTCGGCAGACTTTCCGCAATGCGGCGGAAACACGAAGAGACGCGCATCTCAGGCCGGAGTAGGCCAGGCAGGGCGTTTTAGCCCCGTTGATGCGTCAACCTCACGTGGGATTTCCCACGACTCGGCCCGTAGGTATCCACATAACCCGGATTTCACACTAAAGTAATCTGACCCCCGGAAATCCCGGGGCACAGCGAAGTGCGCGCCTGCGGCCTCCGCCAATCCGGAGGCGACGCGAGCGCGCACTAACACACGACGAGGTGTGTCAGCAGGTCACACAGTGCGGTGTGATCGCCTGCCGTATCGGGCAGCTCAGTCTCACTATCGCGACTCCGGGCAGCATCGTTAGCTGCCGATCTCAGTACCGCTGGATCGGACTAGTCAGCGTGCGATCGACTATGCCCGGCAGCGCCGACACCCATGGGAGGACGGCCAGCCGTGACCCACCACAACCCCCTTTCCCGCAGCGGCGCGGGGCTCTACGACGAGTCTTTCGAGCACGACGCCTGTGGTGTCGCCTTCGTCGCCGATCTCGCGGGAAGGCGCGATCACGACATCGTGCGCAAGGCTCTCGTCGCCCTGCGAAACCTCGAGCACCGCGGTGCGCGCGGCGCCGAACCGGAAACCGGTGACGGCGCCGGCCTGCTGATCCAGGTGCCCGATGCGTTCTACCGCGACGTCGTCGACTTCGAGCTGCCCGATGCGGGCGGCTACGTGGTGGGTACCGCCTTCCTGCCGACCGACACCGAGGCGCGAGACAAGGCCAAGTCGACCATCGAGCGCATCGCCGCCGAGGAGGACATGCGTCCGCTCGGCTGGCGGGAGCTGCCGGTCGATGCCGAGCACGTCGGCCCGACGGCGGCCACCACCATGCCGCACTTCTCCCAGCTGTTCCTCGCCGCCGATGGGGTGGCGGGCGGGAGCGACACCGACGAGACCGTCACCGGGCTGGCGCTCGAGCGGCTGGCATTCATCGTGCGCAAGCGCGCCGAGCACGCCCTCGAGGAGTCCAACGTCTACTTCCCGAGCCTGTCCTCGCGCACCATCATCTACAAGGGCATGCTCACCGAGCCGCAGGTGGAGAAGTTCTTCCTCGACCTGTCCGACGAGCGGGTGACCAGCTCGATCGGCCTCGTCCACTCGCGGTTCTCCACGAACACCTTCCCGTCGTGGCCGCTGGCGCACCCGTACCGCTACGTGGCGCACAACGGTGAGATCAACACGCTGCGCGGCAACCGCAACTGGATGGACGCGCGCGAGTCGATGCTGGACAGCGAGCTGTTCCCCGGCGCGCTTGAGCGGGTCTATCCGATCATCACCCGCGGTGCGAGCGACTCGGCCTCGTTCGACGAGGTGCTGGAACTGCTGCACCTCGGCGGCCGGTCGTTGCCGCACGCCGTGCTGATGATGATCCCCGAGGCGTGGGAGAACCACGACGAGATGGACCCGGCGCGCAGGGCGTTCTACGAGTACCACTCCACGATGATGGAGCCGTGGGACGGCCCGGCCCTCGTCGCGTTCACCGACGGCACCCAGATCGGCGCGGTGCTCGACCGCAACGGCCTCCGGCCCGCCCGCTACTGGGTGACCGAGGACGGCCTCGTCGTCGCGGCCTCCGAGGTCGGTGTGCTCGACATCGACCCGGCGTCCATCGTGAAGAAGGGCCGCCTCGAGCCGGGCAGGATGTTCCTTGTCGACACGGCAGAGGGCCGCATCATCGACGACGCCGAGATCAAGGGGCAGCTCGCAGGCGAGCACCCCTACGGCTCGTGGGTCGAGAAGGGCATGCTGCGGCTGGCCGAGCTGCCCGAGCGCGAGCGCGAGGTACCAACGCACTCCTCGCTGGTACGGCGCCAGCAGGCATTCGGATACACCGAAGAGGAGCTGTCGGTGCTGCTCGCACCGATGGCCAGCGCCGGTGCCGAGCCGATCGGCTCGATGGGCAACGACTCGCCGCTCGCCCCGCTGTCCGCGCGCTCGCGGCAGCTGTTCGACTACTTCACCCAGCTGTTCGCGCAGGTCACCAACCCGCCGCTGGACGCGATCCGCGAGGAGATGGTGACCGCGCTCGGCGCACAGCTCGGCTCCGAACCGAACCTCCTGGAAGCCGGTCCGGAGCACGCGCGCAAGATCGTGCTGCCGTTCCCGGTGGTCGACAACGACGAGCTGGCCAAGCTCGTGCACGTCAACGACGACGGCGACCTGCCGGAGTTCCAGGCGGTCACCATCGACGGCCGCTACCCCGTGCATGGTGACGGCGATGCGCTGGTGCGCAGGCTGGACGAGATCCGCAGCGAGGTCGTCGAGGCCATCCACGACGGCGCGCGGCTGATCGTGCTCTCCGACAGGGGCGTCGACGCCGACAACGCGCCGATCCCGTCGCTGCTGCTGACCGGCGCGGTGCACCACCACCTGGTGCGGGAGAAGCTGCGCACCCAGGTCGGCCTTGTGGTGGAGTCCGGCGACGCCCGCGAGGTGCACCACATAGCGCTGCTGATCGGCTTCGGCGCGGCCGCGGTCAACCCCTACCTGGCGATGGCCACCGTCGAGGAGATGGCCGAGCGGGGCATTCTCGGCAACACCGACCCCAAGCACGCCACCCAGAACCTGATCAAGGCGCTGGGCAAGGGCGTGCGCAAGACGATGTCGAAGATGGGTGTCTCAACCGTCGCCTCCTACACCGGCGCGCAGATCTTCGAGGCGTTCGGGCTCGGCGAGGATGTCATCGACACCTGCTTCACCGGCACCACGTCCCGCCTGGGCGGCGTCGGCTTCGCCACGCTGGCCGAGGAGGTCGCGCAGCGGCACCGGGTCGCGTTCCCGACCGACGGCATGCACGCCAGCCACCGCGAGCTGGAGTTCGGCGGCGACTACCAGTGGCGCCGCGAAGGTGAGCACCACCTGTTCAACCCGCAAACGGTGTTCAAGCTGCAGCACTCCACCCGCTCGGGCAAGTACGAGATCTTCAAGGAGTACACCCAGTCGGTCGACGACCAGGCCGAGAAGCTGATGACGCTGCGCGGGCTGTTCGAGCTCAAGGAGGGCGTCCGCCCGCCGGTGCCGATCGAGCAGGTCGAGCCGGTCGAGTCCATCGTGAAGCGGTTCTCCACCGGCGCCATCTCGTACGGCTCGATCTCCAAGGAGATGCACGAGACCCTCGCGATCGCGATGAACCGGCTCGGCGCGAAGTCGAACACCGGTGAGGGCGGCGAGGACGTCGACCGCCTCTACGACCCGGAGCGGCGCTCCGCGATCAAGCAGGTCGCGTCCGGCCGGTTCGGCGTGACCAGCGAGTACCTGGTCAACGCCGACGACATCCAGATCAAGATGGCGCAGGGCGCGAAGCCCGGCGAGGGCGGCCAGCTGCCCGGCACCAAGGTGTACCCATGGATCGCCACGACGCGGCACTCGACGCCGGGTGTCGGGCTGATCTCGCCGCCGCCGCACCACGACATCTACTCGATCGAGGACCTGGCGCAGCTCATCCACGACCTGAAGAACGCCAACCCGAACGCGCGGATCCACGTCAAGCTGGTGTCCGAGGTCGGTGTCGGCACGGTCGCGGCAGGCGTGTCCAAGGCGCACGCCGACGTCGTGCTGATCTCCGGTCACGACGGCGGCACCGGTGCGTCGCCGCTGTCGTCGATCAAGCACGCCGGCGCGCCGTGGGAGCTGGGTCTCGCCGAGACGCAGCAGACGCTGCTGGCGAACCGGCTGCGGGACCGGATCGTGGTGCAGACCGACGGACAGCTCAAGACCGGCCGCGACGTGATCGTCGCCGCGCTGCTCGGCGCGGAGGAGTTCGGCTTCGCGACCGCGCCGCTTGTGGTGTCGGGCTGCATCATGATGCGGGTGTGCCACCTGGACACCTGCCCGGTGGGCGTGGCCACGCAGAACCCGAAGCTGCGGGAGAAGTTCTCCGGCAAGGCCGACTACGTGGTGAACTTCTTCGAGTACATCGCGCAGGAGGTGCGCGAGTACCTTGCGGCGCTGGGCTTCCGCTCGCTGGACGAGGCGATCGGGCGCGCCGAGGTGCTCGACACCAGCAAGGCGGTCGACCACTGGAAGGCCAAGGGCCTGGATCTGTCGCCGATCTTCCACGTGCCGGAGACCGAGGACGGCGCCGCGCGGCACCAGGTCGTCGGCCAGGACCACGGCCTGGACAAGGCGCTGGACAACACGCTGATCCAGCTCGCGGAGGGCGCGCTCAACGAGGGCACCCCGGTCACGCTCGAACTGCCGGTGCGCAACGTGAACCGCACCGTCGGCACCATGCTTGGCCACGAGCTGACCAAGCGCTGGGGCGGCGAGGGCCTGCCGGACAACACCATCGACGTCACCTTCACCGGCACCGCGGGCCAGTCGTTCGGCGCGTTCCTGCCGAAGGGCATCACGCTGCGGCTGATCGGTGACGGCAACGACTACGTCGCCAAGGGCCTC
>WHUD01000072.1:22270-22643 GCA_009377385.1 Actinophytocola sp. | reverse complement strand
CCCCTCACCCGCATCAGGCACCTTCGCCCCGACCAGTTCGAGCTTCTCGCCCCTGATTGTGACGGTCTGGATTACGCACATCTCACCGGAGGGGCAGGTGGGCGGCACGGACGTCGTGGGCGGCGCCTGCTCCGAGGTCGGTGCCGGTGGCGGCGTGATGGGCTCGTAGCTGCGGTCGACGTTGAGTAGAACCACCGCCAGCCCGATGGCCAGCACGAACACCGCCGCCGCTGCCGCCAGCGCGGTCCACCGCCGATGCGTTGGTGGCGGCAGGTCCGGCGGCAACGACAGCGACTCCTCGGTGACGTGATCGGCGCAGGCGTTGAGGGCGTCTCGCAGCAGCTGCTCGGTACGGTCAGCCATCACACTTCCT
>WHUD01000072.1:0-22260 GCA_009377385.1 Actinophytocola sp. | reverse complement strand
ACCAGCACCTCCCGCTGCCGGCGCGGCAACCTGTCCAGCGCGGCAAGCACGCTGCGGTGTTCCTCCGAAAGCTCAACGACATCCGATGGCCCTGGCACCGACGGATCGACCGGGGGCACCTTCCTGCGCGCCAGGACGCTCTTGCGCTGCTGGGACCTGACCTGGTTGACGACGGCGCGGCGCAGGTAGGCCAGCGCGGCACCGGGCGTATGCGGCAGCGTGCGGTTGTGCCACATGCGGATGAACACGTCCTGCACCGCGTCTTCGGCGGCCGCCTTGTCGCCAAGCAGCAGCATCCCGAGCCGCACCAGCGTCAGGCGGTGCTGCCGATACAGCTCGGGCAGCGACTCACCGGTGACCGCCAGCGCGACCGGAGCCACCGGCTCCGTGACACCGTCGTCCATCGCGTCTCCCTCGGTCCGTCCACGACACAGTCGCACGACGGACCCGTCAAGTTGCATCCCACCGGGCAACTCGGGCCTAACCGATCAACCTCCCGCACGGCGACATGGTTCGCGATACGGACCCTGGGCCCGATAGCCCAGCTCAACCGGGAGGATGTTCTTGTTGTTGTGGAAGGCGTTATCGGGGTCGTACTTTGCCTTGACCTCGGCGAGCCGCCGGTAGATGTGATCGCCGTAGGCCTCACGAACGCGGCTGGGGTCGTCGTCGGAGTCAAGGAAGTTGACGTAGACGCTGCCCGCGCGGTGCGGTTGGAGGGCCCGCATGAACTGCCGCGCCCACGCGGTCTCGCTAACGGCGTGCTGGTCGGACTCGTCCGGGAGCCACACGCCGTCGATGATGATGTTGTGGGCGACGTCGCGAGCGGCGTAGGCGGTGGCGTCTTGGCCCACTCGGGCGACGGCGCCTCCCATGTGGAACATCCCCGAGTACGAGCGGGGCGACCCGGCGGCGAAGGCGTGATCGGCGATGACGTCGATGAGGTCGTCGGACAGGCCGGTGAGGTTCGTGGACTTCCAGTAGTAGTGCCACCCGTGCTGGACAGTGTCGTCCAGGGCGCACTGGAAGGCGGCGTACGGCCCGGGTGACAGGAGGTCCACCAGCGGCGTCCCGAACCGGCGGAGCTCCCGCACGACACGCTCGCCGTCGTCGATGGCGCCCGCGTAGCAGCATGCGACGGCGATGGCAGGCCGCCAGTGCAGCTCCTCCGGGATAACCGGCAGCGGCGGAACGGTGCCGAGCCGGACCACGGTGCCAAGCTCGTCGGGTGCTTCGGCGACGAAGTCCCGGTAGAAGCGCAGCACGTCGGTGGCGTCGTCGGCTGCCCAGAGGATGGGGCCTGCCAGCACAGTCGGGCCGAGGGGGTGCAGCGCGAACTTGAACGACGCGACGACGCCGAAGTTGCCGCCGCCACCGCGCAGCGCCCAGAACAGCTCGGGGTGTTCGTGGGCGGACGCCCGGACGATGGTGCCCTCGGCCGTGATCACCTCGGCGGCCAGCAGGTTGTCGATGGTGAGCCCATGTTTGCGCATCAGGAAGCCGATGCCGCCGCCGAGGGTGAGCCCGGCGACGCCGGTGTGGCCGATGATGCCGCCGGTCGTGGCCAGGCCGTGGGCTTGCGTCTCGTGGTCGAGATCGCCCAGCAGCGCACCACCCTGTACCCAGGCCGTGCGGTCGGCGGGGTCGACCCACACGGACCGCATCGCGGAAAGGTCGATGACGATCCCGTCGTCGCACACCGCAGTGCCTGCCACGTTGTGGCCGCCGCCCCGCACGGCGATCTCTAGGTCGTGGTCTCTGGCAAAGCGCACGGCGGTTGCCACGTCGGCGGTCCCGCCGCATCGGGCGAGCAGCCGGGGACGCCGGTCGACGGCGCCGTTCCACACGGCTCGGGCGGTGTCGTAGCCGGGGCGGTCAGCGGTGATTACGTCGCCCCGGAATCCTGTCATTTCCATCGCGGTTGCCTCCTCGGGCAGGTGGCCGACGTGCTCGGCTCTCTTGACGTCCATCGCACCCCCGTGAACCTCGGGTGGGAAGTCACAAATCTGGACTTCCCACCCGAAACCGGGCGCGCGATACTGACGTCGTGCGGACCTACGGCCAGTACTGCCCCATCGCCCGTGGCGCCGAGATCTTCGCCGAGCGCTGGACGCCACTGATCATCCGCAACCTGCACCTGGGCTGCGGCAGCTTCACCGAGATCCTGGCGGGCGCCCCAGGGCTCTCCCGCACCCTGCTCTCGCAACGGCTGAAGCAGCTCGAACGGCTCGGCATCGTCGAGTCGACGTCCAAGCTCGACGGGCACGGGCGCCACTACGAGCTCACCGCCGCGGGGCACGACCTGTTCGCGGTCTGCAAGTCGCTCGGCGAGTGGGGCGCCCACTGGCTCGAGATCGCCCCCGAGCACCTCGATCCCTTCGTGGCGCTGTGGTCGATGTGCAACGCGCTCCGCCGAGACCGGCTCCCGGATCAGCGCGTCGTCATCCGCTTCGACTTCACCGGCCGCAGGCCCCACGGACGGTACTGGCTGCTGATCGAGCGCGCGGACACCGAGATCTGCAAGGAGTACCCCGGCATCGACGAGGACCTCTACATCACGGCGGAGGCAGAAGCCTTCGTCAAATGGCACGCCGGACAGCTCTCCTGGGCCGAAGCCACCCGCGACCGCCGCATTCAACTCCACGGCCCCTCATGGCTCGTGCGGGCCTTCCCCACCTGGAACGCCCGCAGCACCTTCGCCCACATCAAGCCCGTGTCCCGGCCCGCGACGAGGACGAGCCTGACAGACTGACAGCCGCGGCGGGGCGGGCCGACATGATCTACAGCGCGGAACCGGACCCGTTCATCGACGGGCTACCCTGCTGCGACCAGTTCGCCGCGCACCAACTGGCCCACCTCGGCTTCGTCGCCCATCCCACCCCGGCCAGGTCGGCCAACGGATACCAGCGCGGCTGCGACCAGCCGAACACGGCTGATCGCCCAGCAGCGCGTGCCCGCGTATTCGCTCAGTCGGTCGCGGACTCAGCGAAGGTGGCTGGATCGGACAGGAACGAGCGCACTGCGTCGGCGAACCTCGCGGCGTGCATGCCGTCGGCGTAGCGGTGGTCGAAGGTGGCGGTCAGTGTCAGCATCGGACGCACGACAACGGCACCGTCCACCGCGACCGGCCGGTCGGTCACCGCGCCGACCAGCACCAGCACGGGCACCCGGTAGTACGGCGCCAGCGGCGAATATCCCTTGCTCACGCCCCACATCCCGACCGAGGTGATCATCGCGCTGCCGAACGCCTGCCGCGAAAGCGCTCGGACATGCCTGACACTGTAGCCAGCCGCCTGCTCACTTGCCTTGCACTGGAGGTCCGCGCGATCCGTACTCGCTCCCAGCGCCGCCGACCGACCGTGAGCCGAGCCCGGCGTCATTGAGCACCCGCGCCACATAGCGGTTGTGCGGGCTATGCCTGTTGGTGCCGCTGCCGTGGGCGAACAACACCAGCCCACCGGCCGTTCGGGGATCATCAGGTGCCCTTGCAGCGCCACAGAGCCCGCGAACACCCGGATGTCCTCGTCGCGCAACGGCGGATCGTCCACCGTGGTCGGTGGCCCGGCCCTCCCCTTGCCCGCGCGAGCAGTGTGACGACCTCTGCTCCGAGGTTTGGTCGAAGTGCTCCCTCACCTCGGGTGTCCCAGCGGTGCGTGGTCCAGCGCTGACCCGGCCTGGATGGCGCTCGGTGCCGTTGTGTGCGATCTCGCCGACAATGTCGCGCGGGAAAACGTCCGATGAGCGGATTTGCCGGGTGGAATTCGAACAGATTGGAGTCGGCGAACTGTCACGCTATTTGCCCGCCGCGTCAAGTGTCAATTCGTTCATCTCGGTTCGCCTTTCTCGAGAGCATGGTAGCCCATTTTTCGACGTAACCGCAGCATGCCGACCTCACCGTTACCCGGTTGGCCCAGCGGGCTCACACGATGGTGCGAGAACCCGACTTCACCTGTATAACGAGGTCGCGGCATGGCACCTCCGTCTCGCGATAGAAATGCCTGATGACCGATTTTTCACGCAGATATACGAATCTTGAGAAACACTGGATGAAAGTTCACGATATTGCAGCAAGGCACCTTGCTGGATATGACGGTAGAAATTCCGGATCGCAGATTCGTGACACAGATATACCAGTCTCGCGGGAGGCTCGAAGATCAGGCAATGCGGAGAGTAGCCAAGCCCGGAGGCACGGACTCGACGTTCGCGTTGTCACATTCCCGGGGTGATGGAAAGAATGAGAAATCGGTGTCGATGATCAACCGTTTCCCTCGGCGGAGGTGAAAGTCCCATGCGCCCTCGGGGAGCAGATCGAGTCGCCACCGCATCCCTGGTTCTCGTGGTAGCCGCTCTGGTGGCCGGTACCGTGTTCCTGCCTCCCCCGCAGGCTGCGGCGAGCCCATCCGACTGCGTTAACGGCTCGTACCTTGTCGCCGACGGCTCCCTGTTCCAGCTGGACGAGCAGTCCTCGCGGGCGCGTGCCGTCGCCACCATCCCCGCGCAGGTCAACGCGCTCGCATATCAGCCATCCCAAGGCCGGTTCTTCGCCATCGCCAGCCAGCCCGACGGCTCGCACATCGTGGCGATCGACCCGGCAGGCCGCGTGACTGATCTCGGGCCGGCTCCCGACGGCACCGAGGACGCATATGCCGGAGCCATCGCGGACGGTCGCTGGTACCTGCACGGCCGAGGGGACCTGGTCGTGGTGTCCGTCGACCGGCACGCACCGGACTACCTCGACGTGGTCACTCGGCGACCGTTGAGCCGCGCGCTGGACGTCGGCGACTGGGACGTCGAGCCGGAAACCGGCCTGCTGTTCGGCATTGAGGGGTCCGGACGGGACCCAGGACGGCTGACCGCGGTGAACCCGGCCACCGGCAGGGTTACCGTCGTGGCGCTGACCGGTGTTCCCAGCGGCCGCGACTTCGGCTCGGCGGTGATCGACCCGTTCGGGACCTTGCATGTTCTGCGCAACGTGACCGGCGTCATGTATCACGTCCCGCTCGACGATCCGCGACACACGACGTCCAGCAAACTCATCGAGGCCGCGCGGTCGGTCGATGCCGCCGGATGCCCGCAGGCATGGGACTTCGGCGACGCGCCAGCGTCCTACGGCACCACGCTGTCCGACGACGGTCCCCGGCACACGATCAGCAACTTCGACACGCTGTCCATCGGTGACACCGTGGACGACGAACTCGACGGTGAGCCGTCGGAGGCTGCGGACACCGACGCCGACGACCTCGAAAGGCCCATCGAGGTCGCGATCGGAAGACAGCGGGTCAACGTGCCGGTGCGCAACGGACAAGGCAGGCCTGCACTGCTCGCCGGGTGGTTGGACCTCAACGGCGACGCCCGCTTCGAGCGGGCCGAGCGGGCTGCCAGCACCGTGGCACCGGGCAACACGACCATCACGCTGCACTGGTCGCGCGGCGTCACCACCGCGGACCGCCACAGCTTCCTGCGGCTGCGGCTCTACGCCCAAGCCTTCGCGGAAGCTCGGCCTACCGGTCCTGCCCTCGGCGGCGAGGTCGAGGACCATCAGATCCGCTACCGCTGGCCGAAGGCGGATCCGACGACAACGACCTCAGCGGCACAGATCCCGCCGGTGCCCGAGCGCCCGCCGACGTCCGAACGCCCGACGCCGTCCCCCACCACGACCCGCGCGCCTACGTCCGCAATCACCCCGACGACGATCTCTGCCACCCCGCCATCGCGAACTCGCGAGACGGTCGGCTACGTCGCCGCGCCGCCAGAGTCGCAGGAACCGCAGGAGTCGTCGAGCCTGCCGAGCTCGCTGACCGTCGTCGTCGCAGTGCTCGTCCCCGCCGTTATCGTCGCCGCGCGCACGATCGCGCGGGGCGCTGTCCGTTCCGGGAGGTGACGGATGTCGACCGTAGAGACCGGTACCTACGTCGTCCTGCTTGGCGCGGTCCTGTCCGCCTGCGGGTTCCTGGTGATCTCCCGGCTCGTCCCTGACCGGTGGCTTGTCGCCGACTCCGAGGCGGCTAGCGCACTGTACGGCGCGATCGGCATGGCCTACGCGATCCTGATCGCGATCGCGGCCATCGCGGTCTGGGAGGTGCGGGCCGGGGCAGACGACGCCAGCGAGCGGGAATCCTCCGCCCTCATCGAGGCGCACCGTGCCGCCAACGGACTGGCGACGTCGGACCGCACGGAGATCCAGGAGCTGATCGCCCGGTACACCCATGCTGTCGTCGACGACGAGTGGCCCGCGCTGCGCGACACGATGACGGAAGACCCTGGCGCGGCGGCCACGTTCGAGACGCTGCGAGAACGGGTCGACCAACTCGATCGCACCGACGGCGAGCACGGTGCGGCCGCCGAGTGGGTCTCGCGCCACACATCCGATGTGTCCGAAGCACGCTTCCTCCGGCTTGGCACCGCCGACGAGCCCCTGCCAGAGCCGTTGTGGCCGACGCTGGCGGTCGGTGGGATCGTCAGCGTGGCGTTCCTGTACCTGTTCGGGCTCGAACGCACCTTCCCCAACGGTCTGATGATGGCCACGGTCGGCGGGATGATCGCCTTGGTCCTGTTCATCATCTACGAGATGCAGTACCCGTTCAGCCGCGGCTTGGCCCTCGAACCGGATGCCTTCCGAGCGGCGCTTGAGTACCTGTCCCATGGTCGCGACCGAGCGACCGGTCCTTAGCCGACCGCACCGATGAACGCGCCGCATCAGGTTCTGGCTTCAATGATCCTCGTCTGCCGTCGTGGTCTGGGCACGTCCGCCGTGTCGAGGCCGTGGACGACGGTCTCGTCCTTGGTGACGCGGATGCTCAGCTCCGACTCGCAGAGCGCGTTGTCGTGCGGCCACACCGAGCCGTTGTGGTAGCTCATCGGGTTGTACGCGCCCATCGACGTCGCCAGCGTGCGGATGCCCCCAGCCGCTGAACATCTCCGGTGACGGCAGCCACCGCGCGACCTCCGGCGCCTTGTCGTCGTCGACGATGCCGGTCAAGAGGCAGTTGCCCATGTTCGACGTCAGCGCGTCGATCGGGCGCTTGTCCGCGTCAAGGCCGAGCGCGTACCAGCCGCGTTCCGGCAGCCCGTGGCGACCTGCAGCGGCAGGAACCCGGCGACGGTGAGGAGCGCGAAGCGGTGGCTAACGGCGGTGAACAGCGCGGTGCGCTCGCTGGGCACGAGCCGGGTCCTGGCGGCGGGCAGCAGGATCGCGTTCACCGTGAGCTGCCCGCCCACCCAGACGATCGCACCGAGCACGTGCAGGTACCGCACCACTGTCCAGGAATCAGTCACGGCGCCAGGGGCACACCCGATGGCGTTGTGCCCTCGCCCGCCGCTCAGTCCTCGCGCACGACCACGACGTGAAGCTGCCGTGGTCCGTGGACGCCTTCCACCCGGTCCAGTTCGATGTCGCTGGTCGCGGACGGACCGCTGATCCAGGTCTGCGGGCGGGCCGGGTCGAGCCGGGCGATGGCGTCCGGCACTCCGGCGACGATCTGGTCGTCCCGGATGACGCAGACGTGCCGGTCGGGCACCAGGCTCAGCGCCCGGCGGCCCTGGCCGGGGCCATGGTCGAGCACGATGGTGCCGGTGACGGCGATGCCGACCGCTGCCGTGGTGACGACGGCGTCCACGGCGTCCAGTTCGGACGCCGACAGGTCGTCGTCCAGCGCGCCGTCGACCGGGTACGGCAGGTCACCAGACACGACGACGCGTGCCGCGTCGCCGAGCGCGGACCGGATGGCCTCGACGACGTCCACCAGCGCGCACCGGGTGACGGTGGCGCGGTAGTCCGTCACTCGCTCGTCGAACAGCGCGACGAGGTCGGCGGGCGGCGGCGAGCTCCGGTAGCCGCGCGGCACCTCGACCTCGGGTGGCGCGTCCCGCAGCGCGGTCCGGATCGATGCCAGGATCTCCTCGCGCGCGCCGCTCACGACCTGCCCCCTTCGCGTTGCCACCACTCCCGGAACGACTCCGTTGGTGGGGCTGGCACGTCTCGGGCGGTTGTCCACCGCGCTCCCGGGCCGGGTAGTGAGCCGAGCACTCGCCTGCCACCAGGGGCGCTGCGGCGCAGCACCCTGGCGAGCAGGCGTCCGGCCGCCCCGGCGAGCCGTTCCAGCCGCCCCAGCCTGCCGGCGTCGCGCAGCGCCCATGACGCGGCCTTCATCGCGACGGCCTCCGGCTTCGGCGCCCGGCCGAGCCGAACGGGGCGTTCGGCTCGTAATGTGCACCGAACGCCCCGTTCGGCTCGGCCGCGATGCGCGTCGACCACCTTCGACCGCAGGTGCACCAACACCTCGGGGAAGTCGATGCGTACCGGGCACGCCTCGAAACACGCACCGCACAGGCTGGACGCGTACGGCAACGAGTCGAGCTGCTTGTCGTGGCCGACCCCACGCAGCAACGGGTTGAGGATGGCGCCGATCGGGCCCGGATACACCGATCCGTAGGCGTGGCCGCCGGTGCGCTCGTAGACCGGGCACACGTTCAGACACGCCGAGCACCGGATGCAGCGCAGCGCCTGCCGCCCCACCTCGTCGGCCAACGCGCGGGTGCGGCCGTTGTCCAGCAGCACCACGTGCATCTCCTGCGGCCCGTCTCCCGGCGTGACGCCGGTCCACGTCGAGGTGTACGGGTTCATCCGCTCCCCCGTGCTCGACCGGGGCAGCAGCTGCAGGAAGACGTCGAGGTCGTCCCAGCTGGGCACCACCTTCTCGATCCCGACGACGGAGACAAGGATGTCGGGCAGCGTCAGGCACATCCGGCCGTTGCCCTCGGACTCGACGACCATCAGCGTGCCGGTGTCGGCGACGGCGAAGTTGGCGCCGGAGACCGCCATCCGCGCCGAAAGGAACTTCTGCCGCAGGTGCAGCCTGGCCGCGGCGGCGAGGTCGGCGGGGTTGTCGGTGAGGTCGTCGGGGGCACCCGGCATCTTGGCGCGGAAGATCTCGCGGATCTCCGCACGGTTGCGGTGGATCGCCGGCACCAGGATGTGGCTGGGCAGGTCGTCGCCGAGCTGCACGATCAGCTCGGCCAGGTCGGTCTCCCACGCCGCGATCCCCTGCTCGGCAAGGAATTCGTTCAGCTCGATCTCCTGGGTCGCCATCGACTTGACCTTCACGACCTCGTCGACGCCGTGCTGCTGGGCGATGCCAGCCACGATGGCGCACGCCTCGGCGGCGTCGCGCGCCCAGTGCACGGTCGCGCCCCGCTCGGTCAGCGACCGCTCCAGCCGCAGCAGGTGCTCGTCCAGGTGGTGCAGGGTGTTGTCCTTGATGGCCGCGCCAGCCAGCCGCAGCTCCTCCCATTCGGAGACCTCGCCGACGACCTGCGCGCGCTTGCCACGGATGGTGCTGGTGGCGTGCGCGAGATTGCCGCGAAGCTGGCTGTCGGCCAGCGCCGACCTCGCCGCGTCGGGAAAGGCGGGCATGCCTACGAACGTCGCGCTCATGTGTCCTCCGTGTCTTGCGGGACACCCGCACCCGGTCGGGCCGACGAGCAGGAAACCAATTGTGTGCTCATCGGCCCTCCGTGCTCGCCAGCACCTCGGCCAGGTGCAGTACCCGGACACCGGAGCGCTGCCGGGACAGCATTCCGCCGATGTGCATCAGGCACGAATTGTCCCCCGCGACGAGCACTTCGGCACCCGTCTCGCGCACGTGGCGGACCTTGTCGGCGCCCATCGCCACCGACGTGTCGGCGTTCTTCACCGCGAAGGTGCCGCCGAACCCGCAGCACTCCTCGGCGGCGGGCAGCTCGGTCAGCCGCAGCCCCCGTACCGCCCGCAGTAGCCGCATCGGCCGGTCCCCGACGTCGAGCATCCGCAGCGAGTGGCAGGTCGGGTGGTAGGTGACGGCGTGCGGAAAGTACGCGCCCACGTCATCGACGCCGAGCACATCGACCAGGAACTCGGACAGCTCGTACACCCGCGCCGACGTCTCCGCCACCGCTGCCGCCAGGGCGGCGTCGTCACTGCGGCGGGCGACGATGCCGTGCTGGTGCCGCACCGACCCTGCGCACGACCCCGACGGCGCGACAATCGCGTCGTACCCGGCGAACGCGTCAACGAACGACCGCACCACCGGGACCGCCTCGTCCAGGTAGCCGGTGTTCACCATCGGCTGGGCGCAGCACGTCTGTCCACTCGGGAACTCGACGTCGACGCCGAGCCGGGACAGCAACCGCACCACCGCCTTGCCTGTGTCCGGGAACACGGCGTCGTTGATGCAGGTGACCAGCAGGGCAGCCCTCATGACGCAGTCCTCATGTGGCCTGGGGTGTCCGTTCGTCGACGCATGCCTCGGCATCATCCCATGCCGCCCGTGATCCCGTCGGCTCATACCGGCGGACGTCGTGGGTGGCGCGGACAAGCGCCCGCATCGCGGCCAGGTCGGGCAGGTCCGCGCCCAGCGTGCGGGCCTGCACCAGCGCGTTGCCCAGCGCGGCGGCCTCCCCCGGCCCCGCGAGGACGGGCACGCCGCAGGCGTCGGCGGTGAGCTGGCTCAGCGGCTCGTTGCGGGTGCCGCCACCGACGATGTGCACCACCTCCACCGGACGTCCGGACAGCTCGGCCGCCTCCCGGATGGTCCTGCGGTACGCCAGTGCGAGGCTGTCGAGGATGCAGCGGACCGTGGCGGCCGGGGTGTCCGGTGGCGCCTGCCGGGTCGCGCGGCAGGCGGCCACGATCCGCGCTGGCATGTCGCCCGGCGGCAGGAACTCGGGCGCGTTGATGTCGACGATCGCGCGCAGGCCCGGTTCGGCCGCCGTATCCCGCAGGACGTCGGCGAGCTCGACCGGCGTGCCGTTCGATCGCCAGGTGCGCAGCGTCTCCGACAGCACCCACAGGCCCATCACGTTGCGCAGGAACCGGATCGTGCCGTCCACACCGGTCTCGTTGGTGAAGTTCGCCTCCCGCGCGGCTCCGGTCAGCACCGGCTGGTCGAGCTCCACCCCGACCAGCGACCAGGTGCCCGACGATATGTAGGCGAAGTTCCCGCCCGGCTCGGCGGGCGTTCCCACCAAGGCGGACGCGGTGTCGTGCGATCCGACCGCGACGACGGGGCACTCCGGCAGTCCGCTCTCGGCCGCGATCTCAGGCAACACCTTCCCAATGACGTCACCCGTGTCGCGCAACGGCGGCAACAACCTGGGCGGGATACCCAGCCGCTCCGCCAGTCCGGTGGCCCAGACCCCGGCGCGCACGTCATAAAGCTGGGTGGTCGATGCGATGGTGCGCTCGACGCCTGCCTGCCCGGTCAGCCAGTACGCGAGCAGGTCGGGCACGAGCAGCATCCTCTCGGCTGCACGCAACCGGTCGGTGTCGCGTTCGGACACCAGCTGGTAGAGGGTGTTGAACGGCAGCTGCTGCAGGCCGGTGACGTCGTAGAGGTCCTGATCGGACACCGTGGACCTCACCTGCGCCGCGATGCCATCGGTGCGGGAGTCGCGGTGGTGCACCGGATTGGCCAGCAACGCGCCGGTGGCGTCGAGCAGGCCGTAGTCAACGCCCCAGGAGTCGATCCCGATACTCGCGACGTCACCCGCGGCCGCGATACCCGCGAGCGTTCCCCGATACAGGCTCAAGATGTCCCAGTGAAGCGTGGTGCCGGAGCCGTCGGCGAGTCGCACCGGCCCGTTGTCGAACCGGTGCGCCTCGTCGAGTTCGAGCCGGTCCGGCCCGACTGTCGCGGTCATGACCCTGCCACTGCTCCCGCCGAGATCGACGGCGGCGACCCGGAGGCTCATGTCATCTCCAGCTCTGTGAACTTCGCCGATGCCACCCCGGGGTTGCGCTGCTCGCGCCGGTGAGACCGCTGTCGGCGCCACCCCTCGCAGGCTCGCGGCGAGCCCGCCACCGGCCGGCGTAGCTCCCAACCGCTCATCGCAGGAACGCGGCGGCGACGCCGGAGTCGACCGGGATGTGCAGCCCGGTGGTGTTGGCGAGGTCGCCACCAGTGAGCACGAACACCGCCGCCGCGACATGCTCGGGCAGTACCTCCCGCTTGAGCAGGGTGCGTTGTGCGTAGTACGCGCCCAGCTCTTCCTCCGGCACGCCGTACACGGCGGCCCGCTGCGCGCCCCAGCCACCGGCGAAGATGCCGGAGCCGCGGACGACGCCGTCGGGGTTGACGCCGTTGACCCGGATGCCGTGCTCGCCGAGCTCGGCGGCGAGCAGCCGCACCTGGTGCGCCTGGTCGGCCTTGGCCGCGCCGTATGCGACGTTGTTCGGACCGGCGACCACCCCGTTCTTGCTGGAGATGTAGACGATGTCGCCGCCAATGCCCTGCGCGATCATCGCCCGCGCCGCCGCCTGCGACGTCAGGAACGAGCCCTTGGCCATGACGTCGTGCTGCAGCTCCCAGTCGGCTTCGCTGGTCTCCAGAAGCGGCTTGGAGATCGACAGGCCAGCGTTGTTGACGACCAAGTCGATGCCGCCGAAGGCCAGCGCGGCGGCATCGACGGCGGCCTGGATGGCGTCGGCGTCGCTGACGTCGGCGGTCACCGCGATCGCCCGGTCGGCGTTCCCGAGGCCCTCGGCCACGGCCGTGGCGTTGTCGGCGTCGAGGTCGGCGACGACAACGCAGGCGCCCTCGGCGGCCAGCCGCTCGGCGGTGGCCTTGCCGATGCCCGAGCCCGCCCCTGTCACCAGCGCGATCCGGCCCGCCAGCGGCTTGGGCTTGGGCAGCCGCTGGAGCTTGGCTTCCTCCAGTGCCCAGTACTCGATGCGGAACTTCTCGCTCTCGTCGATCGGCGCGTACGTCGACACCGCCTCGGCGCCACGCATCACGTTGATCGCGTTGACGTAGAACTCCCCCGCCACGCGGGCGGTCTGCTTGTCCTTGCCGAAGGAGAACATGCCCACACCCGGGACGAGCACGATCGCCGGGTCCGCACCGCGCATCGGCGGCGAGTCCGGCGTCGCGTAGCGCTGGTAGTACGCCGCATAGTCCTCCCGGTAAGCGGCGTGCAGTTCCGTCAGCCGGACCACGACGTCCTCGACCGGAGCGGACGCGGGCAGGTCGACGACCAGGGGACGCACCTTGGTGCGCAGGAAGTGGTCCGGGCACGACGTCCCCAGCGCGGCGAGGGGGCGCAGCTTCTCGCGGGAGAGGAAGTCCAGCACGAGGTCGCTGTCGGTGTAGTGGCCGACCTGCCGGTGGTCTGTCGAGGCGAGTCCCCGGATCACCGGGGCGAGCGCGGCGGCCCTCGCGCGGCGTTCGGCCTCCGGTAGCGGCTCGAAGCCCGGCACCACCGCGCCGAACGGCTCCGTCTTGCCGCGCTCGGCGAGGAACCGCTCCGCGGTGCGGATGATGTCCAGCGAGTTGCGTTCGCACTCCTCGGCGGTGTCACCCCACGCGGTGATGCCGTGCCCGCCGAGGATCACGCCGATGGCCTGCGGGTTGGCCGCCTTGACCTCGGCGATGTCTAACCCCAGCTGGAAACCGGGCCTGCGCCACGGCACCCACACCACCCGGTCGCCGAAGCACTCCTTGGTCAGCTCCTCCCCGTCGGCGGCGGTGGCCAGCGCGATCCCGGAGTCCGGGTGCAGGTGGTCGACGTGTGCGGCGTCGACGAGGCCGTGCATCGCGGTGTCGATCGATGGCGCCGCGCCGCCTTTGCCGTGCAGGCAGTAGTCGAACGCGGCGACCATCTCGTCCTCGCGCTCCACGCCGGGGCTGTGCTGGCCCGGGGGGACGACCCCCCGATATACGTCGACCAGCGCCCTCATGCGGTCCAGCCGCAGCACCGCGAGGCCCGCCTCGGTCAGCGTGCCGAGGTCTCCCCCGGAGCCCTTGACCCACAGCAGCTCGGTCTCCTCCGCGGTCACCGGGTCGATCTCGCTGCCCTTGGCCGACGCGTTGCCCCCGGCGTAGTTGGTGTTGCGCGGGTCCGAGCCCAGCCGGTTGCTGCGGGCGATCAGATCGGCGACGGGGTTGGTGGTCATGCTCTCCTCGTTTCCGGATGGTGCTCTTGCGCTGGGTCCGTTCGGGCCGAAGGTGGCCTTGGGTACCTATCCCGTACCGAAGGCCACCTTCGGCGCCGCCTCAGGCGCCCCAGCCAGCTTGCTCGCCGCCCACGCGCTCGGCCTCGATCCGTTGCTGGTAGCCGCTGCGGTGGTAGGCCGCGACCGGGTCCGGGTCGAGGCCCATGTCCTCGCGCACCTCGGCGAGCAGCGGCCGGACGTCGGTGTTGTAGGCGTCCATCAGCACCGCGTTGGCCCCGAGCACGTCACCGGCCAACTGGGCGGCACGCAGCGCGTCCCGGTCGACAAGCAGCGCCTTGGCGGTGGCCTCCTGCACGTTCATCACCGACCGGATCACGGCCGGGATCTTGGCCTCGATGTTGTGGCACTGGTCGAGCATGAAGTTGATGCCGTACGCCGGGTCGAGCGCGTTGGCGTCGACGATCTCGTTCATGATCCGGAACAGCTGGAACGGATCCGCCGCACCGACCATCAGGTCGTCGTCGGCGTAGAACCGGGAGTTGAAGTCGAACGCCCCCAGCCGCCGTTGCCGCAGCAGGAACGCCACGATGAACTCGATGTTGGTGCCCGGCGCGTGATGACCGGTGTCGATCACGACCGTCGCTTTGGGGCCCAGCTCGAGGCAGTGCGCGTACGCGGTGCCCCAGTCGGGGACATCGGTGGCATAGAACGCGGGCTCGAACAGCTTGTACTCCAACAGGATCCGCTGCTCGTCACCCAGCCTGTCGTAGGTCTCGGCGAGCGCGGTGGCCAGCCGGTCCTGCCGCCCCCGCAGATCGTCCTGGCCCGGGTAGTTCAGCCCATCGGCGAACCACAGCTTCAGATCCCGCGAGCCGGTGGCGTCCATGATCGCGATCGCTTCGAGCAGGTGGTCGGTGGCCTTGCGCCGGATGCCGGGGTCGGGGTTGCACACGCTGCCGAGCTTGTAGTCGTCGTCCTGGAAGACGTTGGTGTTGATCGCCCCGATCTCGACGCCGAGGTCGGCCGCGTAGCGGGACAGCGCGGCGTAGTCGTCCACTTTGTCCCACGGGATGTGCAACGACACCCTCGGCGCCACCCCGGTGAACCGGTGCACCGCCGCCGCGTCGGCGAGCTTCTCCTCCGGGTTGCGCGGCACACCCGGCTGGGCGAACACCTTGAACCGGGTCCCCGAATTCCCGTACCCCCACGACGGCGTCTCGATACGCTGGGCGCGCAGCGCCTCCTTGACAGCTCTTCTCTCAGGCACGGTGATCACACTCCTTCGCTCGTCGTCGGCGCGGTGGCGCCGGTCCCGGGCATGCCATGCCGGGCCAGTTGTTCGTCCACATTGAACACTTCGGTCAGCACCCGCATCCCGTGGTCGGGACGCCCGTCGGCGAGGCCGGGGAAGAACTCCGCCATCTCGGCCTGCCACCGCTCGTTCACGGCGGTGCGTTCCTTCGCCGCCTGTGCGGCGGCGAAGTCGTCGGTGTTGAGGACACCCACCAGCAGACCGTCGTCGGCGAGGTGCAGGGTGTAGTCGTGCCACCCGGCGTCGGCCAGCGCGGCGAGCATCTCCGGCCACACGTCGGCGTGCCGGGCGCGGTACTCGTCGAGCCGGTCCGGGTCGACCCGGAGGGTGAAGCAGACCCTGGCCACAGTGTCCTCCTCGTCCTGCTCGTCCTTACTCGAAAACAGCTGGAATTCCCGGTGGCGGCACGGTCAGGAGCGCCGGCACCGGGGAGGGATCAGAAGTCGAACTCGTCGATGTTGCTCTTGTCGAACTCGGTCGGAGGGCCGAGCACGATCACGCCGTTCTCGCCGACGGTGTACTCACCGAGCTTGCCCGCCGTGAAGGTCTGGCCCTGCTCGCCGGTGATCTGGCCGGACGCGAGTGCCGCACCGGCGTAGGCGGCGAGGTAGCCAAGGTCGGCGGGCTTCCACAGCGCGAACTTCTCGACCGTGCCGTCCTTGACGAACTGGCGCATCTGGTTCGGCGTGCCGAGCCCTGTCAGTGCCACCTTGCCCTGGTACTGCGAGCCGGACAGGTAGCGAGCGGCGGCGGCGAGGCCGACGGTGGTCGGCGAGATGATGCCCTTGAGGTCCGGGTAGGACCGCAGCAACCCTTGCGTCTCCTGGAACGACTTCTGGTCGTCGTCGTTGCCGTAGGCGACCGTGACCAGGTCGATGTCGCTGTACTCCGGCTTCTCGAGCTCTTTCTTCATCAGCTCGATCCACTCGTTCTGGTTGGTCGCGTTGGGCGTCGCGGACAGCACCGCGATCTTGCCCTTGCCGCCGATCTGCTCGGCGATCATCTCGACCTGGACGTCGGCGATCCCCTCGGCGGTCGCCTGGCTGATGAAGACGTCCCGGCACTCCGGCTTGGTGTCGGAGTCGAACGTGACGACCTTGGCGCCGGTCTGCCGGGCGGTGGTGAGCGCCCCGCAGATCGCGTTGGGGTCGTTGGCCGATGTCGCGATGACGTCGGTCTGCTGCTGGGTCAGGGTGTTGATGTAGCTCACCTGCGACGATGCGCTGGCCTCGGAGGGACCCACCTCTTTGTACTCACCCTTGAACTCCGTGACCGCGTCCTTGCCGCCGCCGTCGGCGACCGTGAAGTACGGGTTGTTGATCTGCTTGGGCAGGAACGCGACGCTGAGGCCCTCCTTGAGCGGCGCGTCGGGGTTCGCCGTGCCGGTGGTGACGTCCGGCTCGCCGCCACCACCCTCGGAACCACGCGTTGTCCCGCCACATCCGGCAGCGAGCACCAAGGCCGTGACCGCCGCCGCGATCACTCCCATCCGCGCTCCGCGGCTGCGTAACGACATAGCACTGTCCTTTCTCTGATGACCGGCCTCATTGCCGGCAATACGTCTTGGGGTGTGGGGTCAGGCCGGGGCGGGTCGTCTGCGTCGTCGCAACCACGAGCGAGCCATGCCGACGACGTTGGGCACCACGACGGACGCGACCAGCAGTGAGCCGGTGACCACGTCGAGGGCTTCCGAGGACACGTCGGCGAGTTGCAGGGCGTTGCGCACCGTCCCGAGCAGCAGTACACCGGCGAGCACGCCGAGCAGCGCGCCCCGGCCACCGAAGATCGACACGCCGCCGAGCAGGACCGCGGCCACGACAGCCAGCTCAAGGGCGAAGGCGTTGTCGGCACGCGCGCTGGCGAACCGCAGCGTCCAGTACACCCCGGCGACGCCGGAGACCGCGCCGGAGGCGACGAACAGCCAGAACTTCGCGGTGGCCACCGAGACACCGGCGAAGCTCGCCGCCTCGGCGTTGTTGCCCATCGCGTAGAGCGTCCGCCCGAACGGCGTCGCGTGCAGCACGATGCCGAACGCACACGCCAGCAGCAGCACCATCACCATCGCCCATGGCAGCGGCCCGCCGGCGACGGTGCTGAGCGAGGCGGCGGTCCAGTCGTAGGGGAAGTCGGCCACCGCCCGGTCGCCAAGCACGACGTAGGCCAGTCCCCGGTAGGCGGCGAGCGTACCGATGGTCACCGCCAGCGCGGGCAACCCGAACCGGGTGACGAACACGCCGTTCACCGCGCCAAGCAACCCGCCCAACAACACGATGAGCACCACGATCAGCTCCAGCGGCAGCCCGGTCAGCCACAGCTGGCCCATCACCGCGCTGCACAACCCGAGGGTGCTCGCGACCGACAGGTCGATCTCCCCGGTGATGATGATCAGCGTCAACGGCAGCGCGATCAGCGCGATCGGGACCACGTCGAGCAGCAGGAACTTGGCGTTGCCGGTGCTTCCGAAGCCGTCGATGGACAGGCTGGCGGCGAGCACTACGGCGGCCAGCACCACCACGATGAGCGTGTCCCACCTGGTCAGCGCCGCGCGCCACCAGGCATGGGTCGCCGCCCGCTCCGCCGGTGCCTCCGGCTGCGCGTACAGGCTGTCATGCGCCATGGGACGACCTCCCCTTCAGACGGTTCGCGACGCGGAGGGCGAGCAGCCGGTCCAGCCCGATCGCGGCGAGGATCAGGCCACCCACGACGGCCTGCTGCCAGAACGGATCGATGCGCAGCACCGCGAGCGAGGTTCCGATCGTGGTCAGCAGCAGCGCGCCCAGCGCCGCGCCGTAGACGCTGCCGCTGCCGCCGAAGATCGCGACACCACCGACGACGGCGGCGGCGACGACCTCCAGCTCCAGGCCGGTTCCCACGGTGGCGTCGATGGTGCCGTACCGGGCCGCGTACAACGCGCCCGCCAAACCGGCCATGCCGCCGCACACCACGAACGCGCCGAACACCCGCCGCCCCACCGGTATACCCGACAGCCGCGCCGCGCTCGGCTCGGAACCAATCGCGTACAGCTCCCGCCCGCTGCGGTAGGAGTGCAGGTAGGTGCCCGCGACCAGCACCACGGCCAGCGCGATGAGCGCCAGCACCGGGATCCCCAGCAGCGTCGACGTGCCCATGCTCAGGAACGACGCTGGCATGTCGGCGGCGTTGATCTGCTGCCCCTTGGCCCATAGGTGGTCCACGCCCCGGTAGACGTAGAGCATGCCCAGCGTGATCACCAGCGCAGGCACCCTGGCCGCCGCCACCAGTACACCGTTGATCGCGCCGCACACCGCGCCGAGCCCGATCCCAGCCAGGATCGCGAGCACGATCGGCGTGCCCGGCGCGGCGAGGAACAGCTTGCCGGTCGCGAACGCGACCAGCCCGAGCACCGACCCGACCGACAGGTCGATGTTGCGGGACACGATCACCACGGTCTGCCCGACGGCGAGGATCACCAGGATCGACGCCCCGAGCAGCACGTCCCTGATGCTCGGCGCCGACAGGAAGCCCGGGCTGTCGATCGCGGTCACCAACACCAGCAGGCCGAGCGCTGCGGCGATGCCGATCTCGCGCACCACCCACAGCCGCTGCGCGAACCGGGTGCGGCCATTGCCCGCGCCGGGTTCTGCGGCAGGCGTGGCCTGCTGGCCTGCCGCGACGGGTGTCGTGCCAGTTTTCATGCCACGGCCTCCTCTCCCGTCGCCGCGAACATGACGGCTTCCTCGGTCGCGTCGTCCCGGTCGAGTTCGGCGGTGATCCGGCCCTCGTGCATCACCAGCACGCGGTCGGCCATGCCGAGCACCTCGGGAAGCTCGGACGACACCATGACGACCGCGACCCCTTGCGCCGCCAGCCCCGACAGCAGCCGGTGCACCTCGGCCTTGGTGCCGACGTCGATGCCCCGGGTCGGCTCGTCGACGATCAGCACCGTCGGCGCGGTCGCCAACCACTTGGCCAGCACCACCTTCTGCTGGTTCCCGCCGGAGAGCGTGCTGACGGCGTCGGAGAGCCGCTCGTACTTGACTCGCAGCCGCTCCGCCCAGTCACCGGCGGCGTTGCGCTCGCCGTGCCCGGTGAGCATGCCCAACCGGGTCAGCGTGCCGAGCCTGGTCAGCGTCGCGTTGCGCTCGATCGACAGCTCCATGACCAGCCCCTGCTGACGCCGGTCCTCCGGCACCAGGGCGATCCCGGCGGCCATCGCCGCCCGAGGCGAGCCGTTGGGCAGCCGCTTGCCGTTGACGCGCACCTCGCCGTCGTCGTAGCGGTCGATGCCGAACACCGCCCGCACCACCTCGCTGCGCCCGGCACCGACCAGCCCGGCAAGCGCCACGATCTCGCCGTGGCGCACCGAGAACCCGACCCGCTCGAACACGCCGTGCCTGCTCAGGCCATCGACCTCAAGCACGACATCGCCCGGCTCGACGTCCTCCTTCGGGTACAGCGCCGAGACATCGCGGCCGACCATGTACCGGACCAGCGTGTCCACGGTGAGGTCGGCGACCGGTTCGGTCGCGACCCACACGCCGTCGCGCATCACCGTCACTCGCTGGCACAGCGAGAACACCTCGTCGAAGCGGTGCGAAATGAACAGCACCGCAGCACCCTGCCCGCACAACGTGCGGGCGACCGCGAACAGCCGCTCCACCTCGACGCCGGACAGCGCGGCCGTCGGCTCGTCCATGACCAGAATCCGCGCGTCCGTCGACAGCGCCTTGGCGATCTCCACCAACTGCTGGTCGGCGATCGACAACCCGCGAGCAGGCCGGTCAGGGTCGATCCGCACCCCCAGCCGGTCGAACAGCCGCTTGGTTGCGGCCTTCATCGCGGCATGGTCGATCCGGCCGAACCGGCTGCGCGGCTGTCGCCCCATGAAGATGTTCTCCGCTACCGACAGATCCGGGAAAAGCGTGGGCTCCTGGTAGATCACCGCGATGCCGGCCGCCTGCGCTTCGGCGGGACCGCCGAGAGTGACGTCGGCGCCGTCGATCGTGATCGCGCCCGCGTCCGGCTGATGCACTCCCGCCAGCATCTTCACGATGGTCGACTTGCCCGCGCCGTTCTCCCCGACCAGCGCGTGTGCCTCGCCGCCGTACAGCCCGAACGACACCCCGCGCACCGCGGCGACAGCGCCGAACGACTTCGCGACGTCCCGGACCTTGAGCAACGGAGCGACGTCGGAATCCAATGCGGCCTCCAAATTGAAATGTTTCATTCAATCTGGCGAGACCTTACTATGGCCGCAGTCACCCCGTCAACGGCCGGAGTGCGAGCTAATCCGGGTTACCTGCGCTATCGTGATCCCAGGAAGCGAGAAGAACCAGTGCGGCAGCGCGCTATGGCACGTTTCAACGAGAGAGGTGGCACATGGCCACTACAGGGTCCAACGGCCGGGGCGGGAAGAGCCAAGGGGAAACCCGTGCCCCCGGTGTCAAGGACGTCGCCGCCCTCGCGGGCGTCTCGCTGGGCACTGTATCCAACGTGCTCAACCGCCCCGACCGGGTCAACGTCCAGACCAAGGCCAGGGTCGAGGCGGCGATGGCCGAGCTCGGCTTCGTGCGCAACGAGTCGGCCCGGCAGCTGCGCGCCGGCCGCAGCAACGCGCTCGCCTACATCATGCTCGACGCGTCGAACCCGTTCTTCACCGATGTCGCCCATGGCATTGAACTGGCTGCCGAGGCGCACGACCTCTCGCTGTTCACCTGCAACAGCAGCAACCGCGCCGAGCGCGAAACGGTGTACCTGAGCCGGCTCGAAGAACAGCGGGTGCAGGGCATCTTGATCACCCCGGTCAACCCGGACGCCGAGGCCCTTGACGAACTGCCCTGGCGGGGCACGCCGGTGGTCATCGTCGACCGGACCCGCAGCGCCAACACGCATTGCTCGGTCGCCGTCGACGACGTCCTCGGCGGCGAGCTCGCGGTCAGCCACCTGATCGAACTGGGACACGACCACATCGCCTACATCGGCGGCCCGAACACCCTTGGCCAGGTGCGTGACCGGCGGCGTGGCGCCCAGAAGGCACTCGCCGACGCCGGGCTCGGGCCCGACAACCTCATCGACATCACCACCGACGCACTCACTGTGGAAGAGGGGCGCAAGGCAGGGGAACGCATCGCCGGACGGCCCGCGAGCAACCGCCCCACCTCGGCCTTCTGTGCCAACGACATGCTCGCGCTCGGCCTGCTCCAGCAATGCGTCGCGCTGCGCATGGCCGTCCCCGACGACCTCGCGATCGTGGGCTACGACGACATCGACTTCGCCGCCGCGGCCGCCGTCCCACTCACCTCGGTGCGGCAACCGCGCCGTGAGCTCGGCCGTAGGGCGGCCGAGCTGCTGCTCGCCGAAACCACCGACCCCAGCCACGAACACGAGCAGGTCGTGTTCACCCCGGAGCTGGTGGTGCGCGGTTCGACGCGCATGTAGCCGCGCTCGTGCGGCACTCACGTATCGACGCGCGCTCGCCCGAATGGCACCAGCTCGACCTGCCCGAGCACCCCGTACGGCTGGGTCGCGGGCTGCGCAACGCCTGTCGGTGCGCCGCCGACTCGCCGACCTACAGATCGCTTCCATCGCGGGCGCCAACGGATGGCCACTGCTCACCCGTAATCCGTCGGACTTCGTCGGGCTCGAAACGCTCGTCACCATCGCTGCGGTCTAACACCACTCTCTGGCGGTCACGCCGGCTGCGGCTCGGCGAAAGGTGCTTCGTGCCTCGTCCCCTGTCTCGCGCGCTCGATGCGGCGTGTGATCAGGTAGCCGTGCGGCGAGTCGCCGTACGCGCGCCGGAACTCGCGGCTGAGGAGCCCCGCAGTCATGTGCACACCGCGGGCGAGCGCCTCGACGTCCAGTGGTTGCGCGTACTCCCGGTCTATTCGGTCGCGAACGCGGCGCAGCCGCGTGAAGTCGCGCAGGCGCTGCGGGGTCACAACATCCTCCGGCGTGTTCGTACGGTTGCTTCGCGCGTCCGCACCGATCAAGCACATGATCGTGCCTCCATGGTGACGGCCTCCCACGCGAAGCCGTCCGG
>WHUD01000071.1 GCA_009377385.1 Actinophytocola sp. | reverse complement strand
GTGCTGATCTTCACCTCGAACCTCGGTACGCAGGACATCTCCAAGTCGGTGACCCTCGGCTTCGCTTCCACCAGCGACGAAGGCTCGCGGTACGAGAAGATGAAGCAGAAGGTCAACGAGGAAATGAAGAAGCATTTCCGGCCGGAGTTCCTCAACCGTATCGACGACATCATCGTGTTCCACCAGCTCACCGAGGACCAGATCGTCGAGATGGTGGACCTGATGACCAACCGCGTCGAGGAGCAGTTGAAGAACAAGGACATGGCCCTCGAACTGACCTCGAAGGCGAAGAAGCTGCTCGCCAAGCGTGGCTTCGACCCTGTGCTGGGTGCCAGGCCGCTGCGCCGCACCATCCAGCGCGAGATCGAGGACCAGCTCTCGGAGAAGATCCTGTTCGGCGAGGTCGAGACGGGCCAGATCATCATCGTCGACGTCGAAGGCTGGGGCGAGGAGTCCGGCCGCGACGACGAGGCCCGGTTCACCTTCCGGGGCGAGGGCAAGCCGGTCGACGTGCCGGACGCCCCGCCGGTCGACATCGCCGCCACCGGCGGCGAGAGCGGCGGTTCCAGCAGCGAGTCCGAGTCGGAGTGACCCGGCCCGGCGGATAACCGAACACGACAACGCACGGAGGGCGGCTCCCCACACCCCGAGGGCGCCGCCTTCCGTGCGCCGTGTCCCCCGCTCCCGACGCCGTGTCCCCCGCTCCCGACGCCGTGAGCCTCGTTCCGGACGTCGTGTCCCTCGTCCGGACGCCGTGTCGCCGGAAGCACACCGCACCATCGGTCATCCTCGACCACGTGTTGGTCGACGGCCGCGCGGCCGTGCGCGGCTTCGAGGTGATCGACGTCGATGGCAGCGACCACAGCGCCGTCCTCGCCTCGGTCACGCTGCCGGAGTAGTCACAGCCTGGCGTCAATGGCGCGCAATGCCTCCAACGCGCCGACACCCAGCGAGACGCCCTTCCCGCCGGGGACCTCCGGCTCGCGCGGATTGATCCGCACCAGCGCGCCGGTGTTGATGCTCGCGGACTCCGCGTGCCACCGGACGGTCGGGATCGCGAGGCCGGCGCCGAGTTCGACGACCACGAGGCCCCGCTGCCGCGCCTGCCACTCCTCCAGCACGGCGAGCTGCGCCTGGCTACGGTCCGGCACCCAGTCGGCGTCGCCGAACATCAGGATGTTCGGACGCGCCGTCGCGCCGCACCGTTCGCACCGGGGCAGCGGTGAGCACGCCCGCATCGTCGCCGCGTCCACGTCGACCACGACGTCGTCGGCAGGCCACACCGAACCGGAGCAGCCGATGCTGCACTGGAGGTGGTGGATCGAGCCGTGCACCTCGGCGACCGTGTCGAAGCCGGCGCGTTGGAAGTGCCCGTCGACGTTCGACGTGAACACGGCGGCGCGGCCGTCACCCCACTGGCGCAGCAGGTCGAAACCCTCGTGGGGAACGGTGTCCCGGTACAGCGACAGGCGGTGACCGTAGAAGCCCCACGCAAGCTCGGGATCCGTGGCGAAGTGCTCCGGATCGGCCAGCTCCGTGAAGCGGACGCCGAGCCGCGCATACGGCGGATACGCGCGCCAGAAGCCCTCGTCGCCCCGGAAGTCGGGCAGCCCGGAGTCGACGCCCATGCCTGCCCCTGCGCACACCAGGAGCGCACCGGCGTTGGCGATCAGTTCAGCCGCGCGGGTGTAGTCGACTTCGGTCGGCGCCGTCACACCGAAGGGTCGGAACGCAGCACGACCTCGAACTCCAGCAGGCTCGCCCCGGTCGACACCGGATTGCGCGCTTCACCCGCATGGGCTTCCTTGGCCGGACCCTGCGCCCAGTTCTGGAAGTCCTCCTCGGTCTCCCACTTGGTGTAGACGAAGTACCGATTGTCGCCTTTGATCGGTCGCAGCAGCTCGAAACCGAGGAAGCCCGGCGCGGAGTCGACGCTGCCCGCCCGCGCGGCGAAGCGCTTCTCCAACTCCTCGCCAGCGCCTTCGGGGATCTCGATCGCGTTGATCTTCACAACAGCCATGGCCCCCAGCCTAAGCCCTCACCGCCGCAGCGTGCCCGGGTAGAGGTGCTCGTCCGGTGGGATCTCGTCGCCCCGAAACCAGACATCGAAGAACTCGCCCAGCTCGACATCGCTGCGTGCGCTGACGAACCGCTCGAACTCCGGCCACGATGCGTTGCCGTGCCGGTGCTCCTGCGGCCACTCCCGCAGCACATCGTTGAAGACGTCGTCGCCGAGCTTGCGGCGCAGCGCGTGCATGGCGAGCTTCGACTTGCCGTACATGCCGTCGAACTCGTTGCCGACGCCCATCTCGTGCAGCTTGCTCGCCCAGAACGAGTCGTCGTCGCTGACCAGGTCCACCTGCCGGCGGTAGTAGCGATCGAGGTCCGTGTCCTGCTTCGCCTCTGCCCACAGCCATTCGCTGTAGCTGGCGAAACACTTGCTCAAGCACAGGTCGGACCAGGATTCGATCGTCACCGAGTTGCCGTACCACTGATGGGCGTACTCGTGCACGACGGTGTTGAGGTTCGCCCAGGACGCATACGTCGGCCGCCCCTGGGTTTCCAGCGCGAACGAGATACTGTCGCCCATGTAGATTCCGCCAGCCGTTTCCTGCGGATACGGCCCGAACTTACTGCTCAGGAACTCGATGACGTCGCCGACGCGCGCCTCGAGTTCGCGCTTCGACTCCTGACCAGGCGCGTACGCGGACAGCATCGGCGTCCCGTCGTCCAGCCGGGACCGGTCAACGGTGAACTTATCGATCGCCACGGTGGTGACGTGGCTGGTGGCCGGGTTGGCCTCCTCCCAGGTGTACGTAGTCCAGCCGTCCTTGGTGCGCTGCGAGGTCTGCTTGCCGATCGACATCGCGACCCAGCCCTTCGGCACCCGCGCGGACAGGCTGAACGTCGCCTTGTCGCGCGGCGTCTCGTTGACCGGGTACCAGAACGACGCCGAGTGCGGTTCGCCGAGCGCGTAACTGCCGCCGGACGGCGTCGTGAGCCAGCCGACAGTGGCCAACTCGTCTTCGTTGGTGCTGGTCGGCCTGCCGTTGTAGCGCACTCGGGTGACTATCTCTTCGCCGTCGCCGACCACCTGCGCGGGCGTGATGACCAGCTCGTGGTCGCCCTTCCGAGCGAACGTCGCCTGGTCGCCGTTCACCGTCACGGATGTGACGCGAAACCCGCGCAGGTCGAGGTTGAAGCGGGCCAGCGACTTCGTGGCCGTCGCGGTGATCGTGGTATCGCCTTCGAGGTGCTTGCCGCTCGGGACGTAGCTGATGTCGACGTCGTAGCCGCGCACGTCGTAGCCACCGTTCCCCTGCGTGGGGTAGTACGGATCGCCTGCGCCCACCGCGCCGTGGGTGGGTTTGGTCGCGGTCGCGGTCGGCTCGTCGGCGTCGCGAGCCGGGCCGGTACAGGCGGTTAGGGTGAGCGCGAGGCAGCAGAGCAGCAGCCGCTGCGGGGAGACTGTCACACGAGGAGCGTAGGTGACACAGCGACCGTGGGTCGTCGATTTTGGCGGCGTTGGCCAGCCGATCGTCCTGCTGCACGGGTTGATGGGGCGGGCACGCACCTGGTGGCCGGTTGCGCGGTGGCTGACCGAGCACGGTCACGTCGTCGGCCTCGACGCGCGGGCGCACGGCCGCAATCCCCACCACGCCGCGTGCCGGACCGAGGACTTCGTCGCCGACGTCGCCGAGCTGATCCGCTCCCTGGACGGCGGCCCGGCGGTGGTGATCGGTCACTCCATGGGCGGACTACACGCCTGGACGACGGCGGCGCGGCATCCCGAGCTGGTGCGGGCCGTCGTCGTCGAGGACATGGCACCCAACCAGCGCGGCAGGACAGTCGAGACGTGGCGGGGCTACTTCGAGTCGTGGCCGGTGCCGTTCCAGTCGCTGGCGCACGTGCGCGAGTTCTTCGCCCCATACGGTGACTACTTCGTCGAGTGCATGACCGAGCGCGATGACGGCTACCACCTGCTCGCCGACCTGACCGAGTTGTACGAGATCGCGGCCGAGTGGGGCGAGCGGGACTACTGGGGCGACGTCGACGCCATCAAGTGCCCGCTGCTGGTGATCGAGGCCGAGCACACCGCGATGCCGCCCGGACAGCAGGCGGAGCTGGCAGCGCGGGTGCCGGACGGCGAGCACGTGCGGATCCCCGGCACCGGCCACGTCGTCCACGCCGACGCGCCGGAGGCGTACCGGGAGGCCGTGGTGGGGTTCCTGCGGCGGGTGGGGTGAAGTGCCACGAACGGCATCTTACTGGCGCCACACGCCAGTAAGATGCCCTTCGTGGCACCCCGGCGTCAGCGCAACACCGCCAGCCGCCGCTGCCACTCCGACCTAGACCGCTCCGGCCCGAGCAAAAGCGGCCAGATGTCCGCGCCGAGGAAGCCGCGTTCGTCGACGTGCGCGCAGGCGGCGCAGCTCGGCGTGTCGAGGCCGTGTGATGCGGCGATGTCCGCGACGGCCTCGCGGGTGGCAGGCCCGAACACGCCGTCGGTGGGCACCCGCGCGCCCCGCTGGCGCAGCAGCCGCTGCGCCAGCAGTACGCGATCGCCCGTGTCACCTGGCCGCAGCAGCGGCCACTCCGGTAGCGACGGCGGCAACGGCGTGCCGAGCCGCTGCGCCACGGTCCCTCTCAGCTCGGCGAGCCGCTTGTAGAGGACGTCGCCGGGACACTGCGTCGAGCCGAAGTCCCTGTGCCCCATGATCCGCTGCGGCGGGACGTTGTACTGGTACGCCATATAGGTGACCAGATCCGCGAGCGAGTCCCACAGCGTGAGTGGGACGTCTTCCGCGGTGTAGAGGCCCTCGTTCTCGATGCCGATCACGCGGCTGTTGAAGTCAGCGACGTTGGTGCCTTCGACGTGCCGCGATCCCTCACGCAGGATCTCAAGGCTGCGGTGCCTGCCCTCGGTGATGTGGCCGCCCCTGCTGATGGTGAACTGCTGCCCGGTGTCGATCCACCCGCGCGAGTCCATGTGGTAGTTCTGCATCGCCCGCGAGATCTCGAAGGCGTGCTCAACGGACATGTCGTCGCTGTTGCCCGGTTCGACGGTGTGATGCACGGTGATGTACGTCGGCGGGTTGTCGAGGACGACGATCTTCTCGCGCGGCGGGCGGGCTCCCCATTCCGCCGTGCCGTAGATCGTCGGTTCGCTGATATGTCCGGACGACGTCGCGTGCGCTGTGCGCGCGGTCAGTCCTCCGGCGACCGTCGCGGCTAGCCCAGCGCCGAGCAGCGTGCGGCGGCGGAATCCCGGTGCCATCGTGATTTCTCCCCTGGTGAAACGCACAGATCAGGTGCGTTGCAGGACACTAATCACCGGATCGGCGGCCGACAACTACTGACACGGGTCGGTAACTCAGACGTGTTCGCCCGGTAGCGCGAATCGTCCGTCCGTCGTCTGCTCGACGAGCCCGTCGTCCAGCAGCGAGAACAGGCAGCGGTCCCGCTGCCCTGCGGCGTGCCACACCGTGTCGAGCTGCGTCTTGGGCACCGGCTCGTTCGTGCCGCGCAGCACGTCGAGCAGCAGCCCACGGACCTGCCGGTCGGTGCCCGCGAAGCGCTGCGCCGGCTTGGCCGGGCCGTCGTAGGCTGGCTTGCCCGCCTGGTGCCACGCGCAGGACGACACCACCGGACACCGCGTGCACTCCGGCGCCCGCGCGGTGCACACTGTCGCGCCGAGTTCCATCAGGGCGGCGGAGAACCGGTCCGCCTTCCGCTCAGGGAGCAGGGCGTCCACATCGGCCATGTCGCGGGTGTTCGACGGCGGACCGGCGTCGCCGGCACCATGCACGACGCGGGCGACGACCCGGCGCACGTTGGTGTCGACCACCGGCACCCGCTGGCCGTACGCGAAGGCGGCGACCGCCCGCGCGGTGTACGCGCCGATGCCCGGCAGCGCGAGCAGCGTGTCGACGTCGGATGGCACGATGTCGCCGTGTTCGGCCGCGATCACGTCGGCGGCGGAGTGCAGCCGCAGCGCCCTGCGCGGATAGCCGAGCTTGCCCCACGCCCGCACGACCTCGCCCTGGCTCTCGGCGGCAAGCGCGGACGGCCGGGGCCAGCGCGTGAGCCAGTCCCGCCAGATCGGCAGCACCCGCGCGACCGGTGTCTGCTGCAGCATGATCTCGCTGACCAGTACACCCCAGCCGTCGCAGTCCTGGTCGCGCCACGGCAGATCGCGGGCGTTGGTGTCGAACCAGCCGATCAGGGTGGCGGCGTCGATCGGAGCTTCGGTCATAGCGCCTGTGATTGTGCCCCGGCCTGCGCGCCGCGAGGCACGCGGGCTCACTCGACCTCGGTCAGCGCCCCGGTGTGGACGTCGTAGACGAAGCCACGCACCTGATCGGTGTGTGGCAGGAAGTCGCTGCGCCGCACCCGGTTCATCGAGCGCCGCACGCTGTCCTTGACGTCGGCGAACGCCTCGACCGCCCAGGTCGGCCGCAGCCCGGTGTCCGCCTCGAGCTCGTCCTTGAAGCCGTCCTCTGTGACGAGGTTCAGCCCGCAGTTGGTGTGCTGCACGAGCAGCACCTCGCGGGTGCCGAGCTTGCGCTGGCTCAGCGCGAGTGACCGGATCATGTCGTCGGTGACGACGCCGCCCGCGTTGCGCAGGATGTGCGCCTCGCCGTGGCCGAGCCCGAAAATCTCGAACACGCGGATCCGGGCGTCCATGCAGGTCAGGATGCTCACGTGGAGCTGCGGTTCCGGCGATTTGCGATACCCCTCCTCGGCAAGGCGGAGTTCCTTGTTGCGGGTGATCAGTTCGTCGATCGCGGTCACGTGCGCCTCCTCGAATCCTCGTGCGCGCCCATTGCAGCGGGGCTGCGAGCGGCAGGCAAGACCAATTAGAGCAACGCCACGAAAATTACGGCCCGAACCAGTGCTGCTCCGCGGTGCGCGGCGGCGCGGACGTCTTGCCGATCCGCAGTTCCGTCTCCAGCGTGATGACCTGCTGGGTCATCGGGTTGCCCTGGCCGCGCCGGGTGGGGTCGAGCAGCAGCTTGCCAGCAGAGCGGCCCTTCTCCCGCACCGGTTGGTACACGGTGGTGAGCTCGGCGCGCTCGGCGTCGGCGATGCCGTCGAACCCGGTGATGGTGATGTCGGCTGGCACTCGCAGCCCGCGCCGTTGCACCTCGTTGAGCGCGCCGAGCGCGAGGATGTCTGACGTGCAAACGATGGCCGTGACCTGCGGGTTCGCGTCGAGTAACTGGCGTGCGGCGGACGCGCCCTCGTCGATGGTGTGCTCGAAGCGCTCAACGACGGGCACGGTCGACCAGTCGACACCGACCGCATCGAACGACTCCGCGAGCGTGGTCAGCCGGGTGCGCTGCACGTGGTAGTGCGCCTTCTCCTGCCGGACGCGCGAGGCGAAGCCGTCGTTGCGGTCGCGGGACAGCCGCATGCAGAGCACGCCGATCTCGCGATGTCCCAGCTCGATCAGGTGGTACCCGAGGGTGGTCATGGCCGCCGCGTCGTCCGGCGCGACGCGGTCGACGCCGGAGAGCACCGGCTGGTCGATGATCACCGTTGGCACCGGTCGTTGCAGGACGGCGTTGAGGTGCGGGTCGTCATCGGGCACCGAGTAGACGACGAAGCCGTCGACCCCGGCGCGGTGCACCGTCGCGACGTCCTCCTCGCCTGGCCTCGCTGGTACGAGCTGCAAGCCGACCCCGGCGTCCTCGCAGGCCAGCGCGAGTCCTTCCAGGACGCCGAGTGCGGCGGGGTCGCGGAAGGCGTAGGAGAGGTTCTCGGTGAGCAGCAGTCCGATGGCGCCCGCTTTGCGCGTGCGCAGCGACCGCGCGACCGGATCGGGCCCCGGATAGCCGAGTTTGCGGGCGGTGTCGAGCACGCGCTTGCGAAGCTCGGGGGAGAGCTGGTCGGGGCGGTTGTACGCGTTCGACACCGTCGTGCGTGAAACGCCCAGCTCCGCAGCAAGCGAGGCAAGTGTTGCTTGCCGTCTGGTGCGAATCGGCCGACCCATAACTAGGAACCGTAACGGTTCAGAACATGTTCTGAGAAGGCGACACCATGGTGATGCGAATCCGGCATGAACATTGTGGTGACCGGCACAGAGATTGGGTGATGCGAAACGTGCCCCGAATGGGGTACGTTATTGATAACGGTTTCCATTATGTGTTGGCGCAGAGTGACGGAGCGGGTTAGATGATCACGAACGGGGTGCATCGTACGGGGCGCGCGGCAGCCATGGCAGGCGCGCTCGCGCTGGTCGTCACCGGCTGCGGTTCCGGTGACGCCGGTGAGGCTCCCGACGACGGCAGGATCCCCGTCGTGGCATCCACCGACGCCTGGGGCAGCGTGCTCAAGGCCGTCGGCGGCGACAAGGTGTCGGTGACGTCGACCGTCGAGTCGTCCGACGGCGACCCGCACTCCTACGAGAGCACCGCACGCGACGGGCTCGCGTTCTCCGAGGCCGAGCTGGTGGTCTACAACGGCGGTGGCTACGACGAGTTCGCCTCGCAGCTCGCGAGGGAGGCATCGGACGCGCCGGTGCTCAACGCCGTCGAGCTTTCCGGCCACGAGGGCAGCGATGAGCACGCCGAAGAGCCCGACCCGCACAAGGCCGAGGCGCACGCTGACGAGGGCACCAGCGAAGACACTGAGCACGGCCACGGACACGGCGGCGCCAACGAGCACGTCTGGTACGACTTCGCCACCGTCGAAGCGGTCGCCGACGGCGCTGCGAAGGAGCTCGGCAAGATCCGGCCCGATGAGGCGGCCACCTTCGAGGCCAACGCCGAGAAGTTCACCAAGGCGCTCGACGACGTCGAGGCGAAGCTGTCCGCCATCGGGGAGGACAACCCCGGCGCGAAGGTCATCGCCACTGAGCCGGTCAGCCACTACCTGATCGAGGGCGCCGGCCTCACCGACGTCACTCCGGAGGACTTCCGCGACGCCATCGAGAACGAGACCGACGTCCCGGTCGCCGTGCAGGACACGGTGTTGCGGCTGGTCAAGAGCGGCGACCTCGCCGCAGTCGTCAACAACCCGCAAACGGCGACCCCGGTGACGGAGGAACTGGTCGAGGCGGCGAAACAGTCCGGCGTCCCCGTCGTTGACGTCACGGAGACCCTCCCCGAGGGCGAGGACGACTATCTTGGCTGGATCGAATCGCAGGTGGACGCATTGGACGCAGCGGTGAACCGATGACGACCGAACCGGCCATCCAGCTCAGGGACGCGAGCCTGACGTTCGGCTCCCGCACCCTGTGGTCCGGCCTGAATCTCGACGTCGCGAGGGGCGAGTTCCTGGCGGTGCTTGGCCCGAACGGCTCAGGCAAATCGACGCTGTTCTCGGTGCTGCTCGGCCAGCAGCGGCTCTCGTCAGGCACGGCGCGCGTCGCCGTGCGGGAGGCGCGGGGGGTTCGCGGGGGGCTTGCCCCCCGCGAACTCGGCTACGTCCCGCAGCAGGGCGCCGTCGAGTTCCCGCACGCGCTGCGCGGCGTCGACCTCGTCAGCCTCGGCCTCGACGGGCACCGCTGGGGCATGGGCCTGCGCGGCACGGCAGAGCGGAGGCGCAGGGTCGCCGACGCGATCGACGCGGTCGGCGCTGGTCCGTTCGCACGCCGGCCGTTGTCGTTGCTCTCCGGCGGGGAGCAGCAGCGGCTGCGGGTGGCGCAGGCGCTCGTCGGGGAGCCGGACGTGCTGCTGTGTGACGAGCCGCTGCTCTCGCTCGACCACGCCAACCAACAGGCGGTGAGCGAGCTGATTGAGCGGCGTCGCAGGGAGGCGGGCACCGCCGTCCTCTTCGTCACCCACGAGATCAACCCGATTCTGTCCTATGTGAACAAAATGCTGTACCTGGTCGATGGCCGGTTCTCCATCGGCAGTACGGACGAGGTGATGACCTCGGCGACGCTGTCCACTCTGTACCGGACCAACGTCGACGTGGTGCGCATCGGCGGCCAGATCCACGTCACCGGCCCGCACAGCGCGGTCTGCGAGGACGACCCCCACCACCCCCACCTGCAGGCGTGACCATGGAAGATCTCTTCAACTTCGAGCTGACGCTTCGGCTGCTCGGCCTCGACTTCGTGCGGAACGCGCTGCTCGCCGCCGCCGTGCTCGGCGTCGTCGCCGGTGCGCTCGGGCCGCTGATCGTGATGCGGCGCATGGCGTTCGCGGTGCACGGCACCGCCGAGTTGGCGTTCACCGGAGCGGCCGCCGCGCTGCTGCTCGGCGTGAGCGTCGAGTTCGGTGCGCTGGCGGGTGCGGTGGTCGCCGCGCTGCTGCTCGCGCTGCTCGGCGGAAGGGAGAGCGAGCGCGACTCGGTGATCGGCGCGGTGCTCGCGTTCGGGCTCGGAATTGGCGTGCTGCTGCTGTGGCTGCATCCCGGCAGAGCGCAGAACAAGTTCGGCCTGCTCGTCGGTCAGGTCGTCACGGTCGACTCCGCGAACCTGGTGGTCTTCGTGGTAGCGGGGGCTGTCGTGCTCGGCGTGCTCGCCGTCGTCTACCGGCCGCTGCTGTTCGCCAGCGTCGATCCGGTCGTTGCGGCCGCGCGTGGCGTTCCGATCGGGCTGGTGACGCCGGTGTTCGCCGTGCTGCTCGGCATCGCGACCGCGCTCGGCGTGCAGACCGTCGGAGTGCTGCTGGTCATCGCACTGCTGGTGACGCCTGCCGCCGCCGCGTGCCGGGTGACATCGTCGCCGGTCTTGGCCACGGTGTTGTCGGTGATCTTCGCCGAGGTCGCCGTGCTCGGGGGCATCGTGCTCTCGCTCGCGCCCGGCGCGCCGGTGAGCGCGTTCGTCACCAGCATCGCGTTCGCGATCTACCTGGTGTCCCGGGTGATCGAGCACCGCAGGCTCGCCGCGACGCGCACCAGCAGGCGCCTCAGCCAAGCAAAAGGAGTAGCTGCAACTCCCCGATGATCGCGCCGATGACGCCGCCGACGACGATCAGCTTCGGTTCCTCCTGCTTGAACGCGGGCCGCAGCACGCTCTCGTACTCGTCGGCGGGCAGCGCGAGCATCCGGCGCTCGATCATGCCGGCGACGTCCATCGCGGTGGTGAGGTAGCCGGTTGCGTTGCGGGTGGCTTCCGGGATCACCGGTATCGCCTTCAGCGCCGCCGCCCGGTGTAGCTGGCCGACCGCGACATTCCTGCCAGTGAGCAGCGGCCGGTCCACCGCGTCGGCCACGACGTCCTGAATGAGCGTGAGCATCCGGTCGGCGCGGGGTCCATTCAGGACGGCGGAGAGCATGTTCGGCACCGTGAGGACGTCGTCCGCGATCAGCCTGGCGTAGCGGTGTGCCACATCGGCGCGCCTGCGGTGGAAGCTGGCCTGCACCCGCCAGATCGGCTCGCGCGGCCGGAACACCAGCGTGATCGCCAGCCAGTCGGTGACGAGGCCGATCGCCGCGCCGAAGATCGGCATAATCAGCGGCTGCTTGGTCAGTGCCCACACCACCGCCTGCGCGACGCCGATGACGAACCCGAGCCAGATGCCGGAGCGGGCGATGAACGTCAGCTCCGGCCGCGCCAGTTCCCTGACGATGCGGACGAGGCGCTCGTCGTCCTTGGTGAGCTGAGCGAGCGCGAACTGCTTGACGTCGACAACGGCGTCGAGGTTCTCCCGCAGCTCGCTGAGCAGTTGGGTGACGATCTGGGGCGCGGCCGCCTGCACCTGCTTGATCACCATGTCCTGCGCCAGTGGTGGTAGCGCCTCCCAGACGTTCGGATGGTGCTCGGCGATGACGTCGCGGGCGATGGCGTCCACCGTGTTCAGCAGCGGTTGCTCGATCGCGGTGTTGATGCGGTCGACGTCGATGCGGTCGAGGACCTCGCGCGGGTCGATGAGCCGGGTGGTGAGCAGTTCCGCCGCGATGCCCGCGATGCGGCCCCGATGTTTCGGCACGACGCCCTGCCAGCCGAGGGTGCGGCGTGCGGGGCGGAACATCATCTCGATGGCCGCGCGCTTGGTGACGTAGCCGATGATGGCGCCGATGACCGGGATCGCCGCGTAGAGCAGCCAGCCGTCACCCAGCATCGTCACCTCCGCAGTATTCTTGGCTGGCGGCTGGACCAACCGGTCAGTGAAGCATCAGCAGCACTTGCAGCTCGCCGACCAGACCGCCGATGATCGCGCCGACCGCGATCAGCTTCCACTCGTCCTGCCGGAACGCGGGCCGCAGCAACTGCTCGAAGTCGAAGCGGTTCAGCCGACGCATCCGCTCCACGATGGTGTTGCGGACGTCGAGCGCGCCAACAGCGTAGTCCTCTGCGTGGTGCACCGTGTCCGGGACGCGCTCCATCGCCTTCCTGGCGACGGTCGCCTTCATCTCCTGGAACCGGTTGGTCCCGACGGCGGCGACGACGAACGGCTTGATGATGCCTGCCTGCGAGTCGACGGTGCGCTGCACCTCACGCTGGATGAGCTGGAACAGCCGGTCGGACTTCGGCCCGGTCAGCACCGCCTCCACGATGTGCGGGACGGTGATGACCTCGGCGGCGATCATGTCGCCGTAGTCGGCGGCGACCTCGTCCCTGCGCTTCTGGAACACGCCCTGCCAGGTGAACACGCCGAAGAACTTCCTGGGCTCGCGCGGCAGGAAGATCATCTTGAGTGCGAGCCAGTCGGTGAGCCAGCCGATCAGGAACCCGAAGATCGGCATGACGAGCGGCTCGTGCGTCAGCGTCCACACGGCGAGCTGCACCATGCCGAGCGCGAATCCGAAGTAGATGCCGGACCGCGCGATGAAGCTCATCTCGGGTCGGGAGATGTCGCGGATCAGCCGGTTCAGCAGCGCCTTGTCGCGGACGAGGTTCGTCACGACCATGTGCTTGATGTCGAAGACGTCGTCGATGTTGTCCGAGATCTGCCGCATCAGCTTCGCGATGGCCTTCGGCGACTGCGCCCGCACGCGCGCGAGCAGCATCCGCTGCGCCCGCGTCGGCAGCATCTCCCAGAGCTGCGGCTGGTACTGCTCCATGACCTCACGGGTCACCTCGTCAACGGCGTCGAGCAGCGGGCCCTCGATCTCCTTGGCGATCTGCTCCGGGTCGAGGCGGGCGAAGATCTCCCGCGTGTCGACGAGGCTGCGGGTGAGCGTTTCGGTGGCGATGGTCGCCATCCGGTGTGCGTTGGCAGGCAGGACGCCCTGCCAACCCAGGTACGGCTCGATGCCGACGAACTCGAGCGGGCGGAACATCATCTCGATCGCGACGCGCTTGGTGACGTAGCCGATCAGGGCAGCGATGAACGGGATGGAGGCGTAGACCGGCCAACTGGCGCGCACGTCGGCCACGATGGCGTCGATGTCCACCCAACGCTCCTTACCGGTCTCGCAGGTCCACCAGCGAAAACGGTAGCCTGTTGGGCGCCGTCCGGCCTGGCTGGGGGACACGGATCGTGTCAGGCGTTACGCGGGGCGTGGTGTCGGGTGCAGACCTGTTCCGCATCCGACGACACGCGGACGCCGTTGCCGCCTATGAGGAATCACGGTCGAAAGGCGACTGATCGGTAGCGAAAGCGTCGTTCAGCGCGCTGACGTCAGACGCGACCTGCCGCCCTTCGCTTGCGGGCGACCTCGGCGAGCAGGACACCGGCGGCGACCGAGGCGTTGAGCGACTCGACGTTACCGGCCATCGGGATCGACACGGCGGAGTCGCACGTCTCGCGCACCAGCCGCGACAGCCCCCGGCCCTCCGAGCCGAGGACGACGACCAGCGGCTCCGTCGCCAGCTCAAGGCCGTCGATATGGGTGTCGCCGTCGGCGTCGAGGCCGACGATCATCAGCCCCTCCGATGCGAACGCCTTGAGCTGGCGGGTCAGGTTTGTCGCGACGGCAATAGGCAGTTGCGCGGCGGTGCCAGCGCTGGTCCGCCAGGTCACCGCCGTGACGCCCGCGCTGCGTCGCTGCGGCAGCAGCACGCCGTGTGCGCCGAACGCGGCGGCGGAACGGATCACCGCCCCGAGGTTGCGAGGGTCGGTGACACCGTCAAGCGCGACGAGCAGCGGCGGATCGCCGGACTCCCGCGCCGCCCGCAGCAGTTCGTCCGGCTCGGCGTAGTCGAACGGCGGCACCTGGAGCCCGAGGCCTTGGTGGACGGCGTTGCGCGTCTTGCGGTCAAGCTCGTCGCGTGGGACCTCGAGGATCGAGATGCCCTTGTCGGCCGCGATGCGCACTGCCTCTTTGACCCGGTCGTCGGCGTCGATGCCGATCGCGACGTACAGCACCTCAGCGGGGACGTCGGCCCGCAACGCCTCGGCCACCGGATTGCGACCCGCGATCAGTTCGGGCTGGTGCGCCTTCTTCTCGCGCTGCTTGGTCGCCTGGTGGCGCGCCTTTGCCTTGGCTATCGCGCGTCGCTGCTTCGGATGTCCGGGACGCATCTCCGCCCTCGGCGTCGGCCCCTTGCCTTCGAGCCCCTTCGACCGCTGGCCACCGGAGCCGGTGACGGCGCCCTTCTTCGTGCCCGGCTTGCGGATCGCGCCTCTGCGCCTCGAGTTGCCTGCCATCAGTCTGATGTCACCTGCCATGTCGGGCCGTCTGCGGTATCCGCCACCGAGATACCCGCTTTCGCCAGTCGGTCACGCACGTCGTCCGCCGTGGCGAAGTCCTTGGCCGTCCGCGCCTGTTGCCGCTGTTCAAGCATGCCCTCGACCAGCGCTGCGAGTGCCTGCTGCGTGCCAGTGTCCGCGCCGCGCTCTGCCAGCTCGGTGAGCGGGTCGATGCCGAGCACGCCGGTCATGCCGCGCACCGCGGCCGCGTGCTCCGCGACGAGCTTGTCGTCGCGGTCATCCAGTGCGGTATTGCCCTCGCGCACGGTGTTGTGAATAACTGCGAACGCCTGTGGAGTGGCGAGGTCGTCGTCCATCGCGGCGGCGAACTCGGCGGGCACGTCGCCCGGTTCGACGTCGCCCACCTGCGACGCCGCCCGCCGCAGGAACTGCTCGACCCGCCGGTAGCCCTGCCTGGCCTCGGCGAGCGCCTCGTCGGAGTACTCGATCGTGGAGCGGTAGTGCGGCTGGATCAGGTAGTAGCGCAGCTCCTGTCCGGTCGCCTTCGCCAGCATCGCCGGGATCGACACGACGTTGCCAAGCGACTTCGACATCTTCTCGCCCGACATCGTCACCCAGGCGTTGTGCAGCCAGAACCGCGCGAAGCCGTCGCCGGCCGCCCGCGACTGGGCGCGTTCGTTCTCGTGGTGCGGGAAGACAAGGTCGACCCCGCCGCCGTGAATGTCGAACTCCGAGCCGAGAAACGTCGTCGCCATCGCGGAGCATTCCAGGTGCCAACCCGGCCTGCCGTCGCCCCACGGCGTCGGCCACGACGGTTCGCCAGGTTTCGCGCTCTTCCACAGCGTGAAGTCGCGCGGGTCACGCTTGCCCTCGGCTGCCGTCTCGCCTTGCTGCACCTCGTCGGGACGCTGCCCGGACAGCGTCCCGTAGTCCGGGAACGACGTGACGTCGAAGTACACGTCGCCGCCGGAGACGTAGGCGTGGCCGGAGTCGATCAACCGCCGCATCAGCTCGACCATCTGCGTGACGTGCCCGGTTGCACGCGGCAGCGCGGACGGCGGCAGGCAGCCGAGCGCGTCGTAGGCGGCCTCGAACTCACGCTCGTGGGTGAAGGCCCACTCCCACCACGGCCTGCCCGCGTCGGCGGCCTTGGTGAGGATCTTGTCGTCGATGTCGGTGACGTTACGGACGAACAGCACGTCGAGGCCGTTGTGCGTCAGCCAGCGGCGTAGCACGTCGTAGTTCAGCGCGCCCCTGATGTGGCCGATGTGCGGGGTGCCCTGCACGGTCGCACCACAGACGTAGATCGAGGCCCGGCCAGGCGTGGCAGGTTCGAACGGTCGGGTGGTCCGGGTCGTGGTGTCGTGCAGGTGCAGTGTCACGCCGAAATGGTACGGGTTTGCGCTGATCGGCGAGTTGTTGGGCGTGCTGAGCCGCGAGTCGCACCTTCCGGCGCGGCGAGTCGCACCTCCAGGCACGTGAGTTGCACGTTCCGGCGCCGTGAGTCGCACCGTCATGCCGGGTACACGGCGTCGACGACGCCGCGCACGAAGGCGTCGATGTCGTCGAGGCCCTGTGCGGCGAGGGCGTCGTCCGGGTGGGTGAGCAGGCTGAGCAGCGTGGACTGCATCGTGCGCGCGAGAACGCGGGAGCGGGCGGCGGAGCCGGGGAGTCCGGCCGCACGTTGCAGCCGGTCGTACATCCTGTAGTCGATCTCGGTCTGCTTGGCGAGCAGCCGCCCAAGCGAAGGACGTCGCTGCGCCTCGGCGTGCAGTTCCAGCAGCGCCATCAGCCGGGGCCGGTCGGTGCTGGTGCCACGCCGGATCAGCTCGGCAAGCACGGCCACCAGTCCGTCGCGATCCGAGGGCGCGCCAAGCGCGGCGAGTTGCTCCTGGTCGTAGAGGTAGCGCTCGTACACCCGCTCGGTGGTGGCAAGCAGCAGTGCGTCGCGCGTGGCGAAGTAGTTCTTGGTAGTGCCGAGTGGCTGTGCCGCGGCGCGGTCGACGGCCCGGTGGGTGAGCGCGTGCGCCCCGCCGTCCGCGAGGACGTCGATCGCGGTGTCCCGCAGCATGTCCCTGCGTTCTCGGTTTTCCGCCACACCATTCCCTTCTTGCCGAACCACCACACCAGTGGTACCACTATAGGGGTGGTGAGAACATTCGACGCACTCCGATATGCCGCGCTCGCCTTCGCGGTCGGGCTTGCCGCGCACGGCGTGGACCACGCCATCCGGGGTTTCGACGTCGTGAGCAGTGAGGTCGCCGTCGCGGGCAACATCCAGGTCGTCGCGGCCATGATCACGGTGGCGCTGGTGTTCATCGGACACCGATTGGCGCCGATCGCGGCGGTCCTGATCGGGGCGGGCAGCGCGCTCGGGTTCACCGCGGCGCACCTGCTGCCGACGTGGAGCGCGTTCAGCGACTCGTTCGTGACCCCAGCGCCCGGCGCAGGCGTGACGGCGTACTCCTGGCTGACCGCGTTGCTCGAGATCGGTACCGCGCTGGCCTTCGCGGTCGCCGGTGCCCGTCAAGTGCGTACGGCCACTGCCGCCGTGTGATCACTCCGCAGGCAGTAGCAGCGCGGTGGCGATGGCGGCGATGCCGTCACCCCGTCCGGTGAGGCCGAGGCCGTCTGTGGTCGTGCCTGACACGCTCACCGGCCCGCCGAGGACGTCGGACAGCAGCTCCTGCGCCTCCTGGCGCCGGGTGCCGATCTTCGGCCGGTTGCCGATGACCTGCACTGATGCGTTGCCGAGCCGCCAGCCCGCCGCGTCGATCCGCGTGCGCACCTCGGCGAGCAGCTCCGCGCCGTGGGCGCCGGACCAGCGCGGATCGCCGGTGCCGAACACCGAGCCGAGGTCCCCAAGCCCCGCTGCGGACAGCACCGCGTCGCACAGCGCGTGCGCCGCGACATCGCCGTCAGAATGTCCCGCGCAGCCGTCGACGCCGTCCCACTGGAGTCCGGCGATCCAGCACGGCCTGCCTACCTCGATCGGGTGGACGTCGACGCCCTGGCCGACGCGCGGGGTCACGCTTCCTCCTTCGGCGCGAGGACGGCTTCGGCGACCGCGAGATCGAACGCCGTCGTGATCTTCATGGCGTCCGGATGGCCTGCGACAGTGCGCACCTGCTCGCCGAGCTGCTCGACAAGCCCGGCGTCGTCGGTGGCCGAGTCGAACCCTGCCGCGTACGCCGCGCGGAGCACGGCGTCGGTGAACCCCTGCGGCGTCTGCACCGCACGGAGCGCGCTGCGGTCCTGTGTGGTGATGATCACCCCGGCGTCGTCGACCACCTTGACGGTGTCCGTCACCGGGAGCACCGGGACAGCGGCTGCAGCCCCGTCGCGGACGGCGTCGACGACGGCGCGGGTGACCTCACCCGGTGCGAACGCGCGCGCGGCGTCGTGCACCAACACGACGTCGTACGCACCGGGCGGGACGGAGTCAAGCGCGAACCGGACCGACGAACTCCGGTCATGGCCGCCGCCGACGACCTCGCACTGCCCCTCGAGGGGCGCGAGCACCCGCACGAACTCGTCGTAGTAGTCGTGCGGAGCCGCGACGACGACCGCGTCGACCACCCCGGAGTCGAGCAAGCCGCCGACAGCGCGTGCGAGCAGCGAGACGCCTCGGACCTCGACCAGCGCCTTCGGCACTGGCGAACCGAGCCGCTCACCCCTGCCTGCGGCAGGGAGTATCGCGACGACCTTCAGTCGATCAGGCTGGGAATCAAGGCCGGGCAAGTGCCCTAGCCGTCAATTCCCTGGGGAGCACCGGCGACACCTGCGCCGATCCGCTCATCGCTCGCGGCGACCTCGGGCCCTGCCGTCCTCTCAAGGACCTCGTCAAGCAAGGTCTCCGCCTTGCCTTCGTCGGTGCCCTCCGCGAGTGCGAGCTCGCTCACCAGTATTTGCCGGGCCTTCGCCAGCATCCGCTTCTCACCAGCGGAAAGGCCACGATCCTTTTCTCGCCGCCAGAGGTCGCGCACCACTTCGGCCACCTTGTTCACATCGCCGGAGGCGAGCTTCTCGAGGTTGGCCTTGTACCGACGAGACCAGTTCGTTGGCTCCTCGGTGTGGGGAGTGCGTAGCACATCGAAGACGTGGTTGAGGCCGTCTTGGCCCACCACGTCGCGAACCCCGACGATCTCGGCGTTGTCCGCGGGGACACGAACGGTGAGATCGCCCTGCGCGACCTTAAGGACGAGGTACTGCTTTTCCTCGCCCTTGATCACACGGGTTTCGATTGCTTCGATGAGTGCGGCACCGTGGTGCGGGTAGACGACGGTCTCTCCGACCTTGAAAACCATGTGTCCTCTGCCCCTTTCGCTGGCTCCATGCTAGCACGCGGCTAACCGGCTCCCCCACCGCCCCGGCATCCGTCGTTGCAGGTCAGCGGCCTAAGGGGGTTGACAAAACAGCGCCTTGCATGCTCATGCAGGTGGCGGCCCACCATCCTCAACCCAGCGGGGCGTCTACTGTGGATCACACTGGCCCCCTTGACGCCGCCGTGCCGGCCGCTCGGGGTGGTCACCGTCTTCGCCATACCGGACAGGCGTTAGGCTTCTGACGCACTGATCCGGCACAGGAAGGACACCGGAGCTCATGCGGCAGCAGAATGGTCGCTCGTTTGGCAGGCGTCTCGCGGCGGCGTCGCTCGGAGTCGTGGTCGCGTTCCTCGCCAGCTGCAGCTCGGGGCAGATCACCCAGACCGCCACCCATCTCGCCGCCGTGAACGGGGATGGCGCCGCCGTCGGAAAGCTGCAAGTCAGCAATGCCACCCTCGCCTACCCCGAAGAAGGCCAGCGCTTCTGGGCGGAGGGCTCCGACGTGCCGGTCATCATGACCATCACCAACAACGGTGAGAAGCCGGACACGCTTCGTTCGGTGAGCACGGGCGTCGCCAGTGAGGTCGTCGTCGAGGGCGACACGATAATCGGGGCGCAGAAGGCGCTCACCGTCGGCGACTCAACCAAAGAGGTTTCCGAGGCTGGTACGGAGACCGAAGCAGGCGAGGTCGGCACCGCGACCATCACCCTCGAGGGTCTGAGTCAGGACCTGTTCCCAGGTCAGGTCGTCACCGTGACGTTGACCTTCGCCAACGCGGGCAGCGTCGACCTGCGGGTGCCGATCGAGGCCCCTGACGAGCCGCGTACCGCTGAGCACGGCGGGTCCGAGTCCGGGTCGGGGCACTGATCGACCTCTGTGTCGGCTGACTTCCGGCGCGAGTTCGGGCGGTCGTCCGCCGGGACGTGGGCCGCGCCTGGCCGCATCAACCTGATCGGCGAGCACACCGACTACAACGACGGCTTCGTGCTGCCGATCGCGCTACCGCACCAGGTCACCGTGACTGCGGCGCGCCGGGACGACGATACGCTGCGGCTGGCGTCCCGCCAGGCCGATGCCGGCACCGTGACCATCGATGACCTTGCGCCCGGTCGCGTCACGGGCTGGGCCGCCTACCCGGCAGGCGTCGTCTGGGCCATGCGGCAGCGGGGACACCAGGTCGGTGGCCTGGACGTGTTGATCGACGGCGACGTCCCGCCGGGCGCGGGGCTGTCGTCGTCCGCCGCCCTCGAATGTGCCACCGCGATGGCCGCCGCCGACCTCTACGACGTCGACCTCGCCGGTCAACGGCTCGCCGAGCTCGCAAGGTACGCCGAGAACGAGTTCGTCGGCGTGCCATGCGGCGTCATGGACCAGGCGGCGTCCGTGCTCTGCACCGCAGGGCACGCGCTGCTGCTCGACACCAGGACCATGGCCGCGATCCAGGTGCCGTTCGACCCCGCCGCTGCGGACCTAGCGCTGCTGGTCATCGACACCCGCGCGCCGCACCGGCTCGCCGACGGCGCGTACGCCGATCGACGTCGTGCCTGCGAGCGTGCGGCCGCCGCGCTCGGTGTCGCCGCCCTGCGGGATGTCGACGGCGACGGCCTCGATGCCGCCCTTACCGCGCTGCCGGACGTGGAGCTGCGCGCGCGGACGCGGCACGTCGTCACGGAGAACGCAAGGGTGGAGCGGTTCGTCGCGCTGCTGCGGGCGGGCAGGCTGGCCGAGGCGGGGCCGGTGCTGACGGCGTCGCACGCCTCGCTGCGGGACGACTACGAGGTGACTTGCCCTGAGCTGGACGTGGCGGTCGATGCCGCGCTGGCGGCAGGCGTGCTCGGCGCGCGTATGACCGGCGGCGGCTTCGGCGGGTGCGTCATCGCGCTGCTCCCGCAGGAGCGGGTGGCGGGGTGCGTCACGGAGGTCCGGCAGTCGTTCGACCGGAGCGGCTTCGCCGAGCCCGCGACGTTCACGGCGACGCCGTCGGACGGCGCCCGCCGCCTGCGCTGACGCGCGAGGTTTGCGGCAGGTCCGGAGCGGATCGCCGCCGTGTTTCCCGCAGCGATGACCAGCACAGCGACGACCGTTGGGCCGATGGTGATGTTGACGGCGAATGCGCCGAGCGCGATGCCCGGCCAGAAGTGAGGCCCGAGCAGCAGCAGGGCGACCAGCGCGACACCTGTCGGCGGCCACAGCGGCGTGACCTGGTCATGCACCAATGCCATTCGCAGGCGCCCCACCCAGCCAGCCAGTAGGTGGCCGCGACAAGTTTCACTGCCGGAATGGGCTGGAAGCCCGGGTGGCCCTCATGTCGGCTCCGCGATACGGGCATCGGTTGTGGATTCTGCTGACGACCGTTGCGGGCTGCTTGTCGCCGCCATCGTCGGCTACGCCCACCCCGCACCGACCATCGGCGTGGCCACGGTGAACCGAAACTCGGACGCGAAGACTGTCCTGGCCGTCGCTGGCGTGGCGACGACTCAACCGGCACGGCAGGTGGCGGGCGTCCTCCTCGTGGGATGAGTGAGCCCGACCGCGCGTCGCCAGGCGGCCCGGCCGAACCGGCGTCACCACCGGAGGTGGTCGCGACCAAGCCAGCTGCGGTGACGACGCACGTGAGCCATCTCGCGACACCGCGCCAGGTAGCCAGGACCATCACCGCAGGGCCACACACCGTCGGCAACGGCGAACACGACGTTCTGGGCGTGGGACACGGCGCGCCGCGTTTGGGTGTTCCGGGCAAGGGGGTAGCCCTCACATACGCTGACCTGATCGCGGGCTAGGAGCGCTGATTGATGGAGCGGAGGCATTCTCGCAGTGAGCTCGCGCGGCAGCTGCGGATCGACGCGATCCGGGCGAGTGCCGCTGCAGGCTCAGGGCATCCGACATCGTCGATGTCGGCCGCTGACGTGATGGCAGTGCTCATGGACGGACATCTCCGGTTGGACTTCAGCCGGCCAGACGACCCGCGAAACGACCACCTGGTGTTCTCCAAGGGACACGCCTCCCCGCTGTACTACGCGATGCTCAAGGCGGCGGGCGCCATCACCGACGACGAGCTGCTGACCTTCCGCACGTTCGGCAGCAGGTTGGAGGGACACCCGACACCGAGGATTCCGCCGACCGACGTGGCGACCGGGTCGCTTGGGCAGGGACTGCCCGCCGGAGTGGGCCTTGCCCTTGCCGGGCGGCGGCTGGACCGGCTGTCGTACCGGGTGTGGGTGCTCTGTGGCGACTCGGAGATGACCGAGGGCTCGATCTGGGAAGCGTTCGAGCACGCCAGCTGGGCCGGCTTGGACAACCTCACCCTGGTCGTTGACGTCAACCGGCTCGGCCAGACCAGGGAGACGATGCTCGGCTGGGACCTGGAGCGCTACGCCCGGCGCGCGGACGCGTTCGGGTGGCAGACCGTCCTGGTTGACGGGCACGACATCGAGGAGATTGACGCCGGTCTGCACCAGGCGAGCGTGGCCACCGGACAACCTGCCGTTGTGTTCGCTCGAACCAAGAAGGGATACGGCGTCAGCGCCGTAGAAGACCAGACCGGCAAGCACGGCAAGCCGCTCGACGACCCGGAGGCCGCGATCGCCGAGCTCGGCGGCCGGAACGAGATGACGGTGCACGTCACGGCACCCGAAGGCGACGGCGAGCCGCACCGCTTCGTGACCGAGGGCGGCGAGCCCGCCCGCTGGTCCGTCGGGGAGGAGGTCGCCACCCGCAAGGCCTACGGCGAAGCGCTCGTCGCGCTCGGCCACGAGCGGGGCGACATCGTCGTGCTTGACGCCGAAGTGTCGAACTCGACGAGCACCGAGCGATTCGCCGCCGCCCACCCGGACCGGTACTTCGAGATGTTCATCGCGGAGCAGCAGATGCTCGCCGCCGCGAGCGGGATGCAGGCACGAGGCTGGATGCCGTTCGCCTCGACGTTCGGGGCGTTCCTCACGCGCGCCTACGACTTCGTCCGCATGGCCGCGGTCTCCCGTGCCGATCTGCGGCTGTGTGGTTCG
>WHUD01000070.1 GCA_009377385.1 Actinophytocola sp. | reverse complement strand
CGCGCTGCGGCAGACCGGCTTCACCGCCAACCGACGGCTGCTCGCCGTCCAACGAACCAGCCACGATCCGATGATCGGCAACCAGCGGCTCGCCGACATCTCCGGCCCGGTGATCATCGATGGTGACCGCAAAGCCCCCGGGCTGCGGTTCGGTGACCACGTCGTGCACGCCCTGCTGGCCTGCCTGCTGTGCTTTCGGCTGCATACCGACGGGTTCACCAACAAAGACCTGCGGCCCCTGCTCGCCCAAGCGCTCGGGCTACCCGCCGTCAGCGCGGGGCGGATGACCTACAACCTGCGGCGGCTGCGGCTACACGGGCTCATCGTCCGCATCCCCGGCACCATCCGCTACCAGATCACCACCTACGGACTCGAGGTGATCACCGCCTACACCCTCGCCCACGACCGCGTCTTACGGCCCGGCCTGGCACACCTGCCCGACCCCAACCTGCCCAGCGACCTGCGAAACGCCTACACCAGATTCGCCGCGCGATCATGCCTGGCCGCCTGACCCGACCGCGACACTTGACTCAACCGTGACGGCCCCGCCGCGCCAAGCAAAGCTAGGGGCGCGGGCCTCGGAGGGCGCGGGACGGCTGGAGTCCGTTCCTCCATGCCAGATCGGGTCGGGGGTGTCAGCGAGGACGCCCCCGGCCCGGCACCTGAACAACCGCGTCCGTGCCGCCCCGCGTGGCATGCTCGCGTCGCCGCAGCTCAGCGAGCCAACAGCCGAGCAACCACCACGCGGTACCGACGACGGTCACCGCGAGTGGCGCCAGCACGAGAGTCTCGGACACGGACATGCCCCGAGGATGCCTCCGCACGACCGGGAAAACTTCCGGATATACCCGTAACTCACTACGTAGCTGCTCGTTAGCCGTTATTGGGTGGGTGTGTCCGATAGGCTGTTTGGCGTATTGACCTGGTCAGGTTCGCGGCATAGCTTTTCCGCACAATGGTGCGAAGGATCCCTGACCCGCGGCCGAGGTCACCGTCTCTTCCCGTCGAAGCTGCCAGCTTCGTCGGCCGGCGGCACGAACTCGCCAAGATCCGGACCCTGCTCGGCAACAACCGGCTGGTGACACTGCTCGGCGTCGGTGGCGTCGGCAAGACCAGGTTGGCGCTGCGCGCCGCCCACGATCTGCACCGGGCGTTCCACGACGGCGTCTACGTCGTCGACCTCGCGGGGCTGTCGGACGCCAGTCTGCTCGCGCCGACCACTGCAGCCGCGCTCGGCCTGCGCGACGACTCCCCGCTGCCACCGACCGAGCGATTGATCGAGCAGTTGGCCGAGCGGCAGCTCCTGATCGTGCTGGACAACTGCGAGCACATGATCGACGACTGCGCCATGCTCGTCGACGCCATCCTCAGCACCTGTGCCGATGTCAGGGTGCTGGCCACCAGCCGCATCGCGCTGCAGATCGAGGCGGAGTGCACGCTGCCGCTGCCGCCACTGACCGTGCCGCAGGGCCCGCAGGACCCGGAGGACACTGTCTCTCCTGAGGCGCTGCTGGCATCGGACGCCGTCCAGTTGTTCACCGCCCGCGCGTCGGCCTGCCTGCCCGACTTCGAGCTGACCGAGGACAACGCCGCCGTCGTCGCGGAGCTGTGCCGCAGGCTGGACGGCATCCCGCTCGCGCTCGAGCTCGCCGCGGTGCGCATCCGCTCGCTGTCGATGCGGCAGATCCTTGACGGGCTGTCCGACCGGTATCGGCTGCTCACCCAGGGCAGCAGGACCGCGTTGCCCCGGCAGCGCACGTTGCGCTCGCTGATGGACTGGAGCTACGACCTGCTCACCGAGGACGCCCGGCTGTTGTGGGCGCGGATCTCGGTGTTCGCCGGCAGCTTCGAGCTGGACGCCGCGGAGGGCATCTGCCCTGACGGCGCGCAGCCACGAGAAGCCGTCCTCGACCTGCTTGCCGAGCTGGTCGACAAGTCGGTGCTGCTGCGCGACGAGCGCGACGAGCAGGCGCGCTACCGGCTGCTTGAGACGATCAAGGAGTACGGCCTGAACCGGCTGCGCGCATCCGGCGAGCTGACCACATTACGGCGACGGCACCGGGACTGGTACTCCGCGCTCACCGCGAAGGCGCTCACCCAGCTCGAGGACGGTGAGCAGATCGAGGCGTACCACCGGCTGCGCGCCGAGCAGGCCAACCTGCGCGCCGCGTTCGAGCTGTGCACGGCCTCGCAGGACGACGCCCGGTCGGGACTGCGGATGGCCACCGACCTGCGGCACTTCTGGATCATGTCCGGTGCGTTCAGCGAGGGCAGGCGCTGGCTGCGCGAGCTGCTCGCGCTGGCGCCGGACGCGCCGGAAGCCGTCGGCGGGCTCACCGCGGCCAGCAAGCTCGCCGTGTTGCAGGCCGACGTCGCCGAGGGGCGGCGGCTGCTCGCGCGGGCACGCGCGCTCGTGACGTCGACCGGCCAGGAGGCGTGGCTCGCCGAGATCACCCACAACGAGGGCATCGCGTCGCTGTTCCACGGCGACCCAGCGACCGCGCTGAGGCACTTCACCGACTCCTATGACGCGCACAAGAAGGCGGGCAACGACTTCGGCATCATGCTCGCGCTGATCCAGTTGGCGGCGGCCCGGTCGCTGCTTGGCGAGACAAGCCACGCGCTGGAGCTGTGCGCAGAATGCCTTGATATCAGCGGGCGGCACGGCGACCGCTGGTGCGCCGCGCTGGCGATGTGGACGCAGGCGTTGCTGCGGTGGCACTGGAACGAGCCGGAGCGCGCCGAGGCGCTTGCCAGCGAGACGTTGGCGATCAAGGAGGCCTTCGACGACCTGCTCGGCATGGCCATGGCGATGGAGCTGATCGCCTGGTGCACCGAGAAGCGTGGCCAGCATGCCCGCGCTGCCACGCTTCTCGGCGCTGTGCAGTCGGCGATGCGCTCGGTCGGCACGACGTCGCTGTTCAAGCACCTGGAGCGCGGTCACGCCGTCTGCGAGGAACGGACACGGGCAGCGCTCGGCGAGACCTGGCCGACCCATGTTGACAAGGGCGCGGCGATGGACATCGACAGCGCGCTCGCGCTGGCACTGCGCCGCAGCACGAAACCGGCCACACCGCAGCGCCCCGACCGGCCGGACGACGACCTGACCAGCAGGGAACGGGAGATCGCCCAGCTCGTCGCGCAGGGAATGTCCAACCGCGACATCGCGGCCAGCCTGGTGATCTCGCCGAGAACGGCGGAGAAGCACGTCGAGAAGATCCTGACCAAGCTCGGCCTCAGCTCGCGCACCCAGATCGGCGTCTGGTTCGCGACCGGCCACCAGGACGACCCGGCTCCCCCTGTCCAGCCGCGCTACCACGACAGGCACCCACTCCGGGCGTGACCTGACCGGTGCCGCCGGTGTGGCAATGAGGGTCCCCCACTCCCCCATTGCCACACGGGGGCCGCGCCGGTGGGAAGCACCACAGGTCCCGCCCGTTGCGATGCGGCGAGCACATCACCGCGGATGACGCTACGCGCGCTGCGTCGAAGCGCCTACCTACGGAAGTCGGGAATCGGTCAACGGCACGCGGTCGGCGTGCACTCCGGCGTGTCCCACGTCCTGCGGCGCAGCCGCACCGGCACGTCCTCGCCGCGTGACTCGGCGACGAACACGGCCGCGCGGGTGCGGCGGTACCAGACGGCCATCCGCCACGCCCCGGTCAGCAGCATGACCACCAGTGCGGACAGCACGATCCGGAAGTTGCCGCCCGCGAGCTCGAGCAGCACGCCGACCAGCAGCGAGGCGATGGTGGTCGCCACGAAGCCGCCGACGTTGACCACGCCGGTCGCGGTGCCGACCCGCCACAGCGGGTTGTAGTCGCGGGCGAGGGCGAACGCGACCGTCGAGACCGGGCCGCCGACGGAGAGCAGCGCGAACGCGGCGATGACGATGCCGAGCGGCAGCGTGCCTTGCCAGCCGAGCACCACCGCCCACACCAGCAGCGCGGTGACCAGGTAGCCGATCACCAGCGGCATCCTGCGCTCCGCGCGGCGGGACGTCAGTGCGCCGAACAGCGGGCCGGTCAGCATCGCGCCGATGACCAGCACCATCAGTACGCTGCTCGCGGTCGTCGGGGAGTAGCCCTGGCCCTGCACCAGGAACGGCATGCCCCACAGCAGACCCAGTGTGGCCGGGGCGAACATCGTCGAGAAGTGTGTCCAGAAGCCGAGCCTGGTGCCCGGCACCCGCCACGCCACGAGCACCTGTGCGCCGACCTCGCGAGCGGACGCGCGGGGACGTTCCTGCCGGACGGTCCCTGCGGGGACGTCGCGCACCGCGAACCGCACCAGGAACACGACCAGCGCTGTCACCACGCCCGCGCCCAGGAACGTCGGGAACCACCCGGGGCCCGCGAGCAGCAGCGTCAGCGGGACGGTGGCGGCGAGGGCGCCGACGAACCCGAGTGCGCTGGTCAGCGTCGTGACCATGGTGTACTGCCTGATCGGGAAGTGGTTCGCCGCCAGCCGCAGCACCGAGACGAAGGTGAGTGCGTCACCGAGGCCGAGCACGCCACGGGCGGCGAGGCCGAGCCAGTAGGTGTCGGCGAGGGCGAGCAGCAGCTGCCCCGCCGCGAGCAGCACGAGCGCCGTGCTGAGGATGGTGCGGGGACCGTAGCGATCGACCAGGATCCCGGTGGGGATCTGCATCGAGGCGTAGACGCCGATCTGCAGCACGGTGAATGTGCCCAGTGCGGCGGCGCCGACGCCGAAGCGCTCGGCGGCGTCCAGCCCGGCGACGCCGAACGACGTCCGGTGGAACACGGCGAGCACGTAGACGACGGCGCCGGCGAACCAGACGATCCAGGAACGGAACGGGGCGGACCTCGGCGGGCCAGGCTGCGACGGGATGACCGGCTTCGGGCTGGACTTCGGGGCCTTCGGCTGCGAGCTGGACGCATGCCGCGATGCGGACTCCGGGCTCGACGTCGGCCGGTTCGGCTGGGATGCGGACTGGGATCGACTGGATGGCGATGGGTTCGACTGTGGCAGGGCGGACGGCGACGAGCTGGGCGACGTCGGCACGGATCTCCTTCACGGGCGGCGGGCGGACACGGACAGGCGGCGCAGCAGGGGCTGTCGGTGCGGCGCTGACCGCTGCGGGCGCCACGGCTCGTCCGGCCGCGCTGCGGGCATCCGACGCACCCGCACCAGAACGGTACCCCCGTACCACAAGGTATATCGCTCCGTGACCTCGAATCCATACCAATTCTCGCCGTGGGATCGACCACAGTGCGGAAACCAACGCCCCACAGCGCCGCGTCCCCCACTCACGACGCCGTGTCGCCCACTCACGACGCCGTGTCCCCCGCTCCGGCACGGGTGTTCGTCCTGGGAGTAAGCAACACGGCGCCCCGAACGACAAACCCCGCGTCCGGATCGGGGGACACGGCGCTGCACGACATCACTCGGCGCGGAGGTTCCGGACAGACACCGCAGCGCGCAACGCTGGCAGGCTCAGCGCCGTGAGCAGCAGCGTCAACACCGCGGCGACGGCGAACGGCAAGACGACAACCGTCCAGTCGATAGTGAATTGCAGTCCGGACAACGACAACGAAGCCAAGGACAGCAGGGACCCACCGCCGACAGCGAGCACTGCCGCGAGCGCAAGCGGGATCGCGTTCTGCCAGAGCACCGACAGTGCCAACGTAGCGAAGCCAATCCCGCTCGCGGACATCGACGCCAGCGCACGCGCCCGTTCCCGAAGTTGCTCGGCCTGAGGTCACCAGCACGCCCAGCACGGCAACGCCAAGAACGAACAGGACACAAACCAGCAATAGCGCACGGATCGGCGTCACATCAGGCTGAACCGCACCAGACATCCCAACGGTGTCCGTCATCGGCGGCGTCGTCGTCAGTCCATAGGCGTTACGAACATGTTCGAGAATATCGGCTCGCAGTGCGAAGTCCGCTTCCTCGTGCAACACGGCATATGCAATGGGCTGCATCACTCCGATGTGTTCGAAAGCCGGACCGAGCGCTGCGGGCGTCACCACAATCTCGACGCCATCGAATCGGGCGAACCCACCCACCTTGGTAACGGTGGCCGAACGCGGGACCCTCCACAGAGGTGAGGCGCCTTTGCCGATAACAAGATCATCGCCTGGCCGCACGGCACTCGGTCCGTCACCAACTACCGTCGGACTCAGGAAGACGCCGCCCTCGTGGCAATCCGGCACCACCTCGGCGGCACGGAGCGTGTCGCACTCGGCGATCAACACGTGCGTTTCCGCACCCTGATACGTCTGGAAGAACATCACGGCGTGGTACGCCATGGCAGCCGACTTCACCTCCAGCTGTTCCCGCAGGGCGGCGAGAGCGGGCTCGCTGTCCGTCGGGGTCGACAGCATCAGCTCTGACCGCATCCGGTCGTCACCGCGCGGCATGCCGGAACGCTCCTCCCACGAGGCCTGGTAGCTCACCAGGAGAACCTGTACCGCGACACCACCGACGAGCGCCAGCGCGAGCCCGCTGAACACACGTGCCGACGTACCGCTGTCGTGCTGCAACCGGCGAATCGCCAGCTGGCACGACGGTCCGCCCCGGTCAATGCGCGAGACCGCGCGCTCCACCGCCCACGGCAGCAGTGCGACGAGCCCGAACAACACCACGAGCACGCCAACGACGATCATCGACAGTCCCAGCGAGACCTGGTAAATGCCGATGAGCGCCGAGACCAGCCCGTAGGCAATCGGCACAACGGCCAGTATCGCCACGCCAATTCCAAGGAGGAGCAGCCGCCACCAGAGCCGACGCCGTCGTGCGGTGCTCTGCCGAACGACACCCAACGGCTCCACGATGATGCGGCGCTGGGCCAGCAGCGCCGACGCGATCGCCAGCACCGGCACCGCACATACGATCAGCACGACCAGCACCGGGTTCGGCACGATGTCCGATGCGTACGTCGAATAGCCGAAGAACTCGAACTCCGCGACGACCGGCCGGGCAACCTTGAACAGCACAGCGCCTAGCAGCAGACCGAGTACGGCAGGCACCAACGCCTCGGCGGCCGAGATTCGGCGCACCCGCCGGGCTGACGCGCCGAGCAACCGAATGGCGGCCAGCCGCCTGTCCCGCTCGGAGCCGGCGATGCGCGTACTCGCTCCGACGAGGATTAAGACCGGAAACAGCAGAGCGACGACACTGACCGCGATAACACCCACGAGGTCGATTGGTAGACGTGGCTCAGCGTGTCCGGCGCCGAAGCCATATGCGGCCAGAATCGGCTGCGCCGACCCGCGGGTCTCCGCAACACCCTCCGACAACGAGGAGTCCGCGCCAACATAGAACCTCAGATCGTGCGGTTCGACCACGCCGACTTTTCCGATGGTCGCGACCCTCCGCAGGTCGTCGAATCGTAGCCGGAGCAACGCGCCATCCGGCGAGTCGAGCAGGTTGGCGAGCGCGGGCGAGACCGCCAGCTCGCCGGGTTCGAGCTGGCGGGTGAGTCCCGGCGGGACCGGAGCGCTCGCCCCTGCGGGATACATCCAGGTCCCGTGCAGCCACTCACCCCGATAGGTCAGCGAACTTCCCTGCACATACAGCGGATCGACTCCAGGCTTCGGTGTCAGCTGACGTACTTGCTGCGCCTGCCTGGCGTCCCGATCCGCGACCATGTTGGACAGCGAAGCCGACCCGAACAACAACGCCACCGCCGTGGCCACGCCGAACGCACCGACCGCCAGCCGCAGCAACGCGGTCGCCGGGCTCCGACTGCTCCCCACGGCCAGCCGGAGACCGAACGACACGTCGCGCCACCATCGGGTCAGCGGGTTTCCTCCCCCGGTCGACGTCACGTCAACACCACTGGCTGCGTGCGGCCGTCGCGCACGATGACCTCGCGATCGGCGTAGGCCGCGACACGCGCCTCGTGCGTGACCAGCACGATGGCGGCGCCGCTCTCCCGCGCGGACTGGGTGAGCAGCCGCATCACCAGCTCGCCGTTGAGCGAGTCGAGTGCGCCGGTCGGTTCGTCGGCGAAGATGACCCTCGGCGTGGTGACCAGTGCGCGCGCGACCGCTACCCGCTGCGACTGCCCACCGGAGACGTCACCTGGGCGTTTGAGCGCCGCTTCGGCGACGTCGAATGTCCCTAGCCAACGCTCGGCTTCCGCCTCGGCGAGCTTGCGACGCATCCCGCCGAGTCGCAACGGCAGCGCGACGTTCTCCAGGCACGTCAGCTCCGGGATGAGCTGTCCGAACTGGAACACGAAACCGAACTCGGTGCGACGCAACTCGCTGCGTTCGCCGTCAGAGAGCGCGGTCAGTTCGCGGCCGTCGTAGCGCACCGATCCCGCGTCGGGTTTCATGATGCCCGCCGCGCAGTGCAGCAACGTCGACTTGCCAGATCCGGACGGACCCATGACCGCGACCGTCTCCCCCGCTGCGACGCTGAGCGACGCCGTGTCGAGCGCATCGGTCGGCCCAAACGCCTTGAACAGCTCCGTGGCACGGAGCAGGGGTTCAGTGTCCGTACTCATTTGCCCCCCTCGGTTGTGGTTCGCACCTGCTCCCGCAGCTGGTCAATCCGCGCCGCCGTCAGCTCCAGCCAGCGAAGGTCGGCTTCGAGGTGGAACAGCGCATGATCACAAATCAGCTGGTCGACGAGGTCGCCGTCCGACTTGCGCTTGGTCAGCTCGCGCATGTGCTTGAGGTGTTCCGCGCGCTGCGTGTCCAGCACCCGCTGCGCATCTCGCCCGGACAGCAACGCCAGCACCACCTTCGCGTAGAGGACGTTCTGCAGGTACACCTCGGGCCTTTCCGGCCCGGCGAGCCACGACTCGACGTCGGTGATGCCCGCGTCGGTGATGGCGTAGCGCTTGCGATCTGGGCCGTCGCCCGACTCCAGCCCTGCGACCTCGACGAGCCCGTTTCGCAGCAGGCGCGACAGCGTCGAGTACACCTGGCCGTAGTGCAGCGGGCGGTCGGCGCCGAGATGGATGTCGTAGGCGCGCTTGAGGTCGTACCCGTGGCGCGGTCCCGCCTCCAGCAGCGCGAGCAACGCATGACCGATCGACATCGTGCCACTATACACCAGGTGTATACACCTCGTGTATAACTGCGAGCCGTCGTGTCCCCCCGGTCTCGGCGCCGTGTCCCTCACTCAGTCTTCGCGCGTTCGTACCGGCGGTAGGTAACTCGACGCCGCCAACGTCGAATACAACGTCCCGGACGGGGAACACGACGTCCCGTAGGTGGCGGTCAGAGCCGAGGGGCGTTCGCCAGGGCCTTGCGCAGGATGTCCATCGCCTCGTCGGCGGTGCCGTCGATGGTGCAGCCCGCCGCGAGCAGGTGGCCACCGCCGCCGCACGCATTCGCCGCAGCCGAGACGTCGATCGCGCTCTTCGCTCGCAGCGACACCGTCCAGCGCTGCGACGTCGTGCGCGGTTCGGTCTCCTTGAGCACGATCGCGACCTCGGCTTCGCTGGTCGCGCGGACGACGTCGATGACGCTCTCGACGTCTTCGAATCGCACCATCGCGGCGACCTCGCGCGTCACGACGGCGTGGACCAGGCCCATGCCCTGCGCGCCATCCGGGTCGAATTCGGCGCCCGAGAGCACCGTCGCCAGCATCCGCAGCCACGCGAACGGGTGGGCGTCCATCAGTTCGTAGCCGATCGCGCTGGTGTCGACGCCCGCCTCGACCAGCCGCGCAGCCATCCGATGCGTCTCCCCGCTGGCGCGGCGAAAGCCACTCGTGTCGGTGAGCAGGCCAGCATAGAGGCAGTTCGCGATGTCCCTGGTGAGCTCGTGGCCAAGCTCGTCCAGGATCCGCAGCACGACAACGACGCTGGCCTCGGCCTCGGCGTCTACGACGTTGTGCGTGCCGTACCACGTGTTGGACGGGTGATGGTCGATGACGACGACGGACCCACCGGCCCGCTTCGTCGCCTCGACACGCTCGCCGAGGACGCCGAGCCGCCCAACCGTCGGGGTGTCGACGGCGACGATCAGCTGTTCCGACTCCGGCAGCTGCTCCGGCGGGACGACGAGCCCTTGGGTATCGAGGACGCGCAGCGACTCCGGCAACTCGGCGGGCTCCGCGAAGCTCACGCGCACCTCGGCGCCACGGGCACGCAACGCGAGACCAAGTGCGAGCGCGCCGCCGATCGTGTCGGCGTCGGGGTTGATATGGCTCAGCAGTGTCACATCACGCGCCTCCCCCAGCAGGGTGGCGACGTCGGCGAGATCAGTACTCACACCGGGCACGCTACGCGCTCGGGTCGGCGGGCTGTCCAGGCGTTACCATCGAACGCTCGCATCCGAACCACCACGTCCGATAAGGCTCCGCATGACCGACTACGCCCTCTTGGTGCTGCCCGCCGCCAACCGCGTCTACGCCGAGGCCACGAGCATGCTGTTGCGCCACGAACTCGCCGTGCTCGGCACCACGGGCACGGACGCCGAACTGCGCGACCTTGCCGAGACCAGGATCGGTGGCGTCGGCTACATCGGTTTCAGCACGCCGTCGCCGCTGACGGACGCCGATCTCGCGGTGCTGTCGAACGCCTCCGCCGCCTACGCGCTGTTCGAGGTCATCGATTCGGGTGAACATGGGCGGGTGCTTCGGCCGGTGACGCTCACACCGCAAGACCGGTTCGACTCCGACCTGCTGACGATCCAGAAGTACACCGGCAAGACGAACGAGCTGTTCACGCGGCTGCTGGTAAACCTGACGTGCATGGCGCTGGACGAGCCCCGCGCGATGCTGTCCAAGCGGCTACGGCTGCTGGACCCGCTCTGCGGGCGCGGCACCACGCTGAACCAGGCGATGATGTACGGCTTCGACGCGACCGGCGTCGAGGTGGACGACAAGGACTTCGAGGCATACGAACGCTTCATCAAGACGTGGCTGCGCACGAAGCGGTTCAAGCACACGGCGGAGTCCGGGGTGCTGCGCAAGAACAAGCAACGGCTCGGCCAACGGCTCGACATCACCTACGCGCCGACGAAGGAGCAGTTCAAGGCGGGCGACACGAACACGCTGAGCTACCGGGGAACCGACACGCTCCAGGTGGACGAGCTGTTCCCCCCGCGCTCGTTCGACCTCATCGTCACCGACGCGCCGTACGGTGTGCAGCACGGCAGCCACCGCGAGGCCGACCTCGCTCGTAGTCCGCGCGACCTGCTCGCCGCCGCCGTCCCGGTGTGGTTGCGGGTGCTCCGTCCCGGCGGCGCGCTGGGGATTTCGTGGAACGTCCGGGTGCTGCCGCGCGAGGAGCTGGCCACCATCCTGCGGAAGGCGGGGCTCGACGTCCACGACGGCTCGCCGTACGACGGCTTCGCACACCGGGTGGATCAGGCCATCGAACGGGACCTGCTGGTGGCGTCCCTCCCCCGGTAGCCACCTGCGTCGTGTCCCCCGCTCACGGCGCCGTGTTCGTCATTCGTGACGTCGAGTTCGTCGGCCACGGCTTCGCGCGGCACGGTGCACCGACGTCGAGCGGTGAGTCACTTTCCCGCCTCCACCCCGTCAGCGCCGATTGGTCCAGACACCTCGGCCAAACAGTGACGCTGAGCGGGTGGATGCGACGTCTGAGCGTCACGGCATGTCCCGAGCGGGGAACACAGCGCCCCGAGCGGGGGACACGACGTCCGGAACGAGGGACACAGCGCCCCGAGCGGGGAACACAGCGCCCGGAACGGGGAACACAGCGCCCCGAGCGGGGGACACGACCCGAGCGGGCGCTACTCCTCGTCGGAGGTCCGGTAGGGGTCGGCGTCCCCGGCGGGCTGGGCGCCAGTGGCGCGGCGGGCGACCTCGGCGTCGGCCTCCCGCGCCTTGGCGAGCAGCTCGTCGATGCGGCGGGCGTCGTCCGGCACGGTGTCGGCGACGAACGTCAGCGTCGGGGTGAACCGCACGCCGGTTCCCTCGCCCACCTTGCTGCGCAGCACACCACGGGCGGACTCGAGCGCGGCGGCGGCGCCAGCGATGTCCGGCTGAGCGTCGACGCTGTCGCCGAGCACGGTGTAGTACACCGTCGCGTCCCGCAGGTCGCCGGTGATCTTGGTGTCGGTGATGGTCACGTTGCCCAAGCGCGGATCCTTGATCTCGTGCTCGATGGCGGACGCGACGATCTGCCCGATCCGCTTCGCCAGCCTGCGTGCGCGGGTCTTGTCAGCCACGGCGCACCTCCTGTTCGTGCTCCTCGTCGTCCGGGCCGAACCAACGCCTGCGCGCGGACAATAGTTCCACTTCCGGTCGCCCTGCCACCTGCCGTTCGCAGGCGTCGAGCACGTCGGCGACGTGCCCGGCGTCGGCCGCGACCACGGCGACGCCGATCAGCCCGCGCCGGTGCAGGTCGAGATGCCCCGCCTCGGCGACGCTGACGTCGAACCGCCGCCGCAGCTCCGCGATGACCGGACGCACCACGGACCGTTTCTGCTTCAGCGAATGGACATCTCCGAGCAGCACGTCCAGCTCCAACGCGCCCACGTACACCGTGCTCACCCCATCACGCGATGGCCGTGCGCCCGCAGGCATGGGCACGCCAGCAGCGGGGTGCCCATGCCTGCGGCGAAGCCGTACGTTACTCGCGCGGCTTCTCGCGCTCCTCGTAGGTCTCGATGATGTCGTCGACCTTGATGTCGCTGTACTTGCCGAGCGTGAGACCGCACTCGAAGCCGTCGCGCACCTCGACCGCGTCGTCCTTGAACCGGCGCAGCGACGCGATCGGCAGGTTCTCCGCGACAACGACGTTGTCCCGCAGCAGCCTGGCCTTCGCGTTGCGGCGGATGATGCCCGACCGCACCATGCACCCTGCGATGGTGCCGAACTTCGACGACTTGAACACCTCGCGGACCTCGGCCCTGCCGAGCTCGACCTCCTCGAACTCGGGCTTGAGCATGCCCTTGAGCGCGTTCTCGATCTCCTCGATCGCCTGGTAGATCACCGTGTAGTAGCGGACGTCGACGCCTTCGCGGTTGGCCATCTCGGTGGCCTTGCCCTCGGCGCGGACGTTGAAGCCCATCACGATGACGTTGTCGGCGATGGCGAGGTTGATGTCGCCCTCGGTGATCGCACCGACGCCGCGGTGGATGATCCGCAGCTCGACGTCCTCACCCACGTCGAGCTGTGTCAACGCGTCCTCGAGCGCCTCGACGGTACCCGAGTTGTCACCCTTGATGATCAGGTTGAGCTGGCTGGTCTCCTTGAGCGCCGAGTCCAGGTCCTCCAGACTGATCCGCTTGCGCCGCGCCGCGTGCTGGGCGTTGCGGATGCGGGCCTGCCGCCGCTCGGCGATCTGCCGGGCGGTGCGGTCCTCCTCGACGACGAGGAACGTGTCACCAGCGCCTGGCACCGAGGTGAACCCGATGACCTGCACCGGACGCGAAGGCGTCGCCTCCTTGACGTCCTCGTTGTGCTCGTCGACCATGCGCCGCACGCGGCCGTAGGCGTCGCCAGCGACGACCGAGTCGCCGACCCGCAGCGTGCCGCGTTTGACCAGCACCGTCGCGACGGGACCACGGCCCCGGTCCAGGTGCGCCTCGATCGCGACGCCCTGGGCCTGCATCTCCGGGTTCGCCCGCAGGTCGAGCGTGGCGTCCGCCGTCAGCAGGATCGCTTCCAGCAGCCCGTCGATGTTGGTGCCCTGCTTCGCGGAGATGTCGACGAACATCGTCTCGCCGCCGTACTCCTCCGCGACCAGCCCGTACTCGGTGAGCTGCTGGCGGATCTTCTGCGGGTTCGCGCCCTCGACGTCGATCTTGTTGACCGCGACCACGATCGGTGCCTTGGCAGCCTGCGCGTGGTTGATCGCCTCGATCGTCTGCGGCATCACACCGTCATCGGCCGCCACCACGATCACCGCGATGTCGGTCGAGCTGGCACCACGGGCACGCATGGCGGTGAACGCCTCGTGACCAGGGGTGTCGATGAACGTGATGAGCCGCTTCAGCTCGTCGAGCTCGGTCTCCACCTGGTAGGCGCCGATGTGCTGGGTGATGCCACCCGCCTCGCCCTCGGCGACCTTCGCCTTCCTGACGGTGTCCAGCAGCCGCGTCTTACCGTGGTCGACGTGACCCATGACGGTCACGACCGGCGGCCGGTACTCGAGGTCCCCCTCGTCACCGGCGTCCTCGCCGAAGGTGATGTCGAAGGACTCGAGCAGCTCGCGGTCCTCCTCCTCAGGGCTGACGACCTGGACGTTGTAGTTCATCTCGGAGCCGAGCAGCTCGAGCACATCCTCGGACACCGACTGCGTCGCCGTCACCATCTCACCGAGGTGGAACAACACCTGCACCAGCGAGGCCGGGTTGGCGTTGATCTTCTCGGCGAAGTCGGTCAGCGATGCGCCGCGCGGCAGCCGGATGGTCTCGCCGCTGCCCTTCGGCAGGCGCACGCCACCAACGGACGGCGCCTGCATGTTCTCCATGTACTCCTGGCGCTTCTGCCGCTTCGACTTGCGGCCCTTGCGCGAAGGGCCACCCGGACGGCCGAACGCGCCGGCCGCGCCGCCACGGCCACGGCCACCACCGGGCCCTCCTCGGAAGCCGCCACCGGGGGGACCACCGGGTCCGCCGCCGCGGAAACCACCGGGACCGCCGGGGCCACCAGTGCCGCCGCCACCGGGGGGACCGCCAGGTCCACCACGACCGCGACCGCCACCGGGACCACCGGGGCCGCCACGACCACGGCCACCACCGGGCCCGCCACGGCCGCCACCGGGCCCACCGCCCGGCTTCGCCGGACGCGAGGGCATCATGCCGGGGTTCGGCCTCGGCGGCATGTTGCCGGGGGTTGGCCTGCTGGTGCTGGAACCGCCGCGCGCGGCAGCCGGACGCTCCGATCCACCCTGGCCACCGCCGGGACGGCCCTGACGCTCGCCGCCCTTGCCGCCACCGGGACGCGGACCAGCCGGCCGCGACTGCTGGGTACCGCCACCGACGCCGAAGGGGTTGTTACCCACCCTCGGCGCACGCGGGCCAGGCTTCGGACCCGGCTTGGGACCCTGCGGCTTCGGCGGAACGACCGCCCCACCAGGACCGGGCTTCTCCGCTTCAGAACCGGGACTTGGCTTGGGGCCCGGCTTCGGCGCCTCGGCCTTCTCCTGTCTCGGTTCCTCGGCCTTCGGCTCCGGCTGCGGGCTCGGCTTGGGACCGGGCTTCGGCGCCTCAGTCGTCGGCTCAGCGGGCGCCTCGGGCTTCGCGCCCTTGGCAGGCGCCGGCTTCGCGCTGGACTTGGACTTCGCCTTGCCGTCCGCCTTGCCATCTGACGGGAACGCGTCACGCAGCCGCCGGGCAACAGGTGCCTCGACGGTGGATGACGCTGACTTCACGAACTCGCCCTGCTCCTTGAGCTTGGCGAGAACCTCTTTGCTCGTGACTCCGAGCTCTTTCGCGAGCTCGTGCACGCGGGCCTTGCCTGCCACTGCTCTCCTCGTCTGGTGAGGCCGGCGGCTAGACCCGCAGACCTCGTCCTATCGTCGCGCGTTCATGGCTTCAGCTTCACGGCTGACTCATGACGGGTCGACCTGCTTCCTTTACCTCGGCAAGACACGAGACTTCCTCGTATCTGTCTTGTCGCCACGACCTGATCCGAGTCGGCGATCGAAGTACTCCTCGACACCGTCGACGGCGAGCACCCCAGAAACCCGTAATGCCCTGGGAAGCGCCCTCCGTCGAGATGCGGCGGTGAGGCAGCCGGGATCAAGGTGCAACCACGCTCCCCGGCCAGGCATCCGCCGACCCTCGTCGACGATCACCCGTCCTTCCACCGCGACCACTCGCAGCAGCTCGCTGATCAATGCCCGCTTCCGGCACCCGATACACGTTCGCACCGGGCCCTCGCACGGAGGGACCGAAACCGCGCCATCGATCACACTCAAGTCTAACCCCCACCGCTGTTTCGGCCACCACCCCCCCAAGGCAGCGGCCGTGCTAGTCGGCGGGACCAGCTGCGGCAGTGTGCGGCGGCTCGACCCTCGCGGCGTGCGCAGGCTCCCCTGCACCCGCCGCGTCGCTGCGGATATCGATGCGCCAGCCGGTCAGTCGCGCCGCGAGCCTCGCGTTCTGGCCCTCCTTGCCGATGGCGAGCGAGAGCTGGAAGTCGGGCACAACGACCTGCGCCGTCTTGGTGCGCTCGTCGACCACCCGCACCGATACAACCTTCGCGGGCGAGAGCGCATTCCCGACGAACACCGCGGGGTCGTCGGCGTGGTCGATGATGTCGATCTTCTCGCCTGCCAGCTCGCTCATCACGTTGCGCACCCGAGACCCGACCGGGCCGATGCAGGCGCCCTTCGCGTTGACACCTGGCACCGTCGAGTGCACCGCGATCTTGCTGCGATGTCCCGCCTCGCGGGCGACGGATGTGATCTCGACGGTGCCGTCCGCGATCTCAGGCACCTCAAGCGCGAACAGCTTGCGCACCAGGTTCGGGTGGGTGCGCGAGAGCGTGATCTGCGGGCCGCGCAGCCCGCGCGACACCCCGATCACGTACGCCTTGATCCTGGCGCCGTGCTCGTAGGACTCGCCGGGCACCTGCTCCGCGGCGGGCAGCACGCCCTCGGTGTCCCCGAAGGCGACAACGACCATGCCGCGCGCGTTGGCGCGGGAGTCGCGCTGCACGACCCCCGCGATGATCTCGCCCTCCTTGGCGGAGAACTCGCCGTAGGCCTTCTCGTGCTCGGCGTCGCGCAGCCGCTGCAGGATGACCTGCCGCGCGGTGGTCGCCGCGATCCTGCCGAAGCCCTCTGGGGTGTCGTCCCACTCCTCAGCGACCTCGCCGTGCTCGTCGAGCCGGTAGGCGATCACCCGGACGTAGCCGGTCTTGCGATCGATGTCGATCTTGGCGTGCGGCTGGTGGCCGTCGGTGTGCTTGTACGCGGTCAGCAAGGCGGACTCGATGGTGGCGAGCACGGTCTCGAAGGGGATGTCCTTGTCCCGCTCGATCGCGCGCAGTGCCGCGATGTCGACGTTCACTTCGGATCCTCCTTCTTCTTGCCCCCAGTGTGACGCTGACCGGCCGTTTTCGCCGCCTCAACGACGTCGGTTTCGTCAGCTTCGAGCTGTTTGAGCTCCTCGGCGCGCGGCTGCTTGAACTCGATCTCAACGACGGCCTTGGCCACCGACTGATACGAGACATCTCTGATCCGGGAGTCAACGAGCACCCGCGCGCTGTTCTCCCCCGCGTGGCCAACCCGGCCCACGTACTCCTTGCCGTCCTTCGGCGTGATCCGGACGAGGCGGAACCGGGCGCGACGCCAGTGACGCTGCTTGGTCAGCGGCCTGCTGAGGCCAGGCGAGGTGACTTCGAGCTCGTAGGAGCCAACGATCAGGTGATCGTGGTCGTCGAGAGCGGCCGACACCGCACGGTTCGCGTGCGCGAGCTTGTCGACCTCAACACCGTCGTCCGCGTCGACGGTGACCTTGACCAGCTTCCTGCGACCTGCCTGCTGAACCTCGAGTGCGTCGAGGTCGAAGCCGACGCTGCTTACCGCGTCGGCCACGATCGGTTCCAGCCGTTTGGCGAGATCATTGGGCAAGGTTGACTCTCCCCTATTCGGCTGCGGCGAGCAATTGTCGTTCAGTCGCGACACCTGACCGCGCGGCCAGCGCTGTCGCTATCCACCCAGCTTAGAGCAAGCCGCGCCAGCACGAACGTTCACGCCGCCGAGGCGAGCCCGCCAATCGGCACCTGGCAGGATGGCTGACCGTGCGTGCAGGGGCTAGATCGGTCATGACGGGGTTGAGCAGGCGGGACGTGCTGCGTTCCTGCGCGCTGGCAGCGCTCGCCGCGCCGCTCGCGAGCTGCCGCGAGGGCTACGACGACTCACCCGATCCGCTGAGCGCGCTCGCGGAGTCCGCGCGCGCCGACACGAAGGCGGCCCGCACGATCACCGGATCGGGCGCCGAGATCGCCGCCACCGTGGCCAAGGTGCGCGCCGAGCACGCCCGCGCACTCCAGCAGGAGGTCGCCCGCGCCAACCGGCCTGCGACGAAGCCGCAACGGTCCAAGCCGGTGACCGACCTGTCCTCGCTGGGCGCACGCTTGCGCACGGCAGCCGACCGCGCGCTGGAGCTTGTGCCGACCGCGCCGCCGTACCGGGCCGCGCTGCTCGGCTCGGTCGCGGCGGGCTGCGCGAGCGCACAGGCACTGGACGACGCGCTTGGCGCGGTGAGCAAGCCCACATTCGACCCGCCCAAGCCGTCAGGGAAGCTGGCCGAAGCGGCGCTCGGCACGCTGCAGCAGGCGCTGGCCGCCGAGCACGCCGCGCTCTGGATCTACGACCTGGTCACCGCCTTCCTGTCGGCTGCGTTCGACGACGCCATCGAGTCCGCGACCGACGAGCACCGCCACCGCAGGGACGCCGCCATCATGGTGCTCACCGACAGCGGGGTGACCCCGGTGCTTGCCGAGCCCGCCTACCAGCCGCCGAAGCCGGTCACCGACGAGGTCTCCGCGATGGCTGCCGTGGTGTCCGCCGAGGCCGACGCGGCGACGACGTGGCGCGGCGTGCTGGCGCGCACCAACGACGCCTCCCTGCGTGCTTATGCCGCCGAGGCGCTGCGGGCGTCCGCGGTGCGCGCGACGCACTGGCGGGCGGAGGCCGGGGTGTCCCCCGCCGCCGTCGCGCTGCCCGGCACGCCAGCCTGACCAGGCGTCATCGAACGTTCGGCCATCCAGTTGACGTTCGCGCAGAACGTGAATCATATCCGTAACGCGCGTCTCATCCCCTCGTTGGTCTCCGCACGGCACCGGCGGTGCCGCCTACACCGGCGAGGCGAACCCGGTCAACGACCCGGTGTTCAGCAACCCTGACTGCGACAGCGAGGCAGGCTCCCTTGACCGTCAGGTGCTCGATCCGCCCGAGGACCAGGTCAGGGCGGCAGAGCTGCAGGTGTTCGGGCAGATGCCGCCCCGCGACTGCGAGCGCAACAAGGCGGGCAAGTGTAGGGATTAGTCCGTGGCTGGCGGGCGCGTGTGGCTGACGGCCGCACGCGCCCGCCAGGGCGTCACCCCTGGTGTCGCGAGACACCCACGGCCGCGGTCGCGATCTCGTCAAGCAACGCCGGGTCGGAGTACCCGCCGTAGAAGGCGCCCTCGACGATGGTGACGGTGTCGCCGTTCAGTTCCGATGCGTACGCGCCGCCCGCGACCTGGGGCGCGCTTGGCAGCCGCGCGGTGCCGTCTCGCAGCATGTCGGAGACGTTGCCCGTACCGTTGGTGTCGGTGATGCCCTTGAGCTCGGACGCCTTCGCGTTGCCGGGCATGGTCACCGCGATGACCGACACCAGCGCCTTCGCGTCGCCGACCGTGGTGGCGTAGAGCCCCCGGCTCACCTGCTGGCACGGGTTGCCCGCCAGCCAGTCCCGCACCGTGCCGTAGGACACGTCGGCGCAGTCCGATGTGACGTCGGTCGGTGCCATCGGCTGGAACGTGAACCGCCCGACGGTGACATCGTTGGGCGTCTTCGCATTGGTCGGTGACGGCGAGGTGGTGTCCTTCTCGGACGTCGCAGGCGCGGTGGTCGCCGGCTGCCCGCTTCCGGTCGGCGCCACCGGATCCGGGTCGTGCCGGATCAGCCACCACACGAATCCGGATACGACAGCGACCCCCAGCAGCGCCGCCGCGAGCAACAGCGCCCGCACCGTTGGCGGGCGCTGGTCGGCGCGCGGCAGCATTCTCGTGGCGTCGGCAGGTGCCTGCCCTGTCGGGTTGGTCATGGCGGTCACTACCGTAGCGGCTCCCCCTGCGTCAGCGCTCGGGCTCCCGCCCCAACCCGGCGACCGGTACCTCTCGGGACCGCTCGACGAACTCCGCGAGCAGGCCGGGCACGGCCTCGTCGGCGAACGCGATGCCCTCGGCGACGTCGACGTCAGGGATGGTGTACGCGCCGCTGCCAGCTGCCGTGGTCGCGACCAGCGTGAGCAGCCCCGCCCTGCGCTGGAAGATGGACTGCCGCACGGTCCAGCCGATCACGCCGGTGCGCTGCAGCAGCGCGGTGGAGCGGCGCACCGTGCCCCGGCGCGCCACCAGGTACCGGCCGGACAGCCCATGGCCGAGGTTGCGGTAGGCGTCGAGGGCCAGCAGCACCGCGACGGGCACGGCGATCACCGCGAACACCCACGGCACCGCGGCGACCACCCCCGCGAACGCCTGGCCTGCCGCGGCCGCGATCCGATCGCCAACCGCGAGTTCGATCGCGAGTAGCGCCGCGAACCCCAGCACCACCGGGGCCAGCGACCACCGCAGCCGTCGCGCACGCGCCGCGCGGGGATGCGGCGTCAGGCCGGTGAGCGCGCCGGAGACGTTCGGTTCTCGCAGCACCTCGGCCACCACCCGCTGGACGACGTCCCTCGGCGCGGCGGGCAGCAGCGTCTTGTGGTCGGTGCGCCGCCCCTGTCCGGCATCCCGGATGCCGGTGGCGATGGCGTCGACGCGGCCAGCGCGCGCCAGCCGGACGCCGAGTGGTTCGACGATCTCCGCGCCCCGCAGCCGCCGTTCTTCCAGCGAGATGGAGCGCCTGGTCAGCAGCCCGCGCCGGACGTGCAGCGTGCCTCCTGGTTCGCGGTCGAGCCGGTAGCTCCACCACATCTCGACGAACAGCAGCGTCGCGCCGATCGCCCCGGCGAGCAGCACACCCACCGCGACGGTGACGTAGCCGAACAGCGCCGCGGCGATGAGCAGTTCGGTGACGAGCGAGCCCATGAGGTTGTCCGTGTCGCCGAACCAGCTCGCGACGTTGGCGACCGCGCCGACGGCGGCCGCGCCGAGCGCCGGGGTCAGTACCGACAACGGCGCGTAGCGTGCCCAGCTCCAGTCCAGTTCGGCGATGACGCCCTCGTCGGTGCGCGGCTGGGCCTCCGCAGCGTGTCGCAGCAGCTCGAACCGCAACTGCCGCGCCCGCTCCCGTGACACTGGGTCGAGCTTGACCTCGGACTCGCTCGACTCGCCGTGCTGGCCGGTGCCGATGACGACGGCGGCGAGTCCGAACACCCGCTGGACCGGGTTCGCGGTGACGTCGACCGTGCGGATGCGGTCGCGGGCGAGCGAGCGGCGCCGGTGCAGCACGAAGGAGAACCGCACCTCAAGACGTTCCTCGGTGATGCGGAAGGTGGTGGCTCGCCAGCGGATGTAGTCGATGCCGACGGCAACGCTGAGCACCGCGAGCGCGCCGCCGAACACGGCGAGCACGGTGATCCCGGCTGGCGTGCCTGACGAGATCATCGCCGAGCTGGCGACCACCGCGCCGACGACGACGATCGCCCCGGTGAGTACGGCCGTCATGGTGATCATGCGCCGGTCGAGGCGTTCGGCGCCCTCCAGCTCGCTCATGTCGCGTCGCCCGGGGTGGCCTGGGTGATGCGGGTCAGCTCGGCGGCGAGGTCGGCGGCCAGTTCGGCGTCGAGCCCCACGATGCGGACGGCGCCTTTGGCCGACGCGGTGGTGACGGTGACCGTCGCGAGCCGTAGCAGTTGCTGCAGCGGGCCGCGCACGGTGTCGACGGTCTGGATGCGCGACATCGGCGCGATGCGGGACTCCTGCCAGAAGTAGCCCGTCCGGGTGTAGACGGCGGTGTCGGTGACCTCCCAGCGGTGCACCCGGAACCACCACAGCGGCATGATCACGCCGTAGGCGAGGCCGCCAGCGGCGGCGATCCCGGCCAGCACGGTCAGCACCGGCGCGACGAGTAGTCCGACGATGGCCAGCGCACCCACGATCGGCAGGACGACGAGCGCGATCCACGCGCGCCACCACAGCAGGCAGCGGCGGTTGAGCTGATTGTTCGGTGGCCGCAGCCGGACCGTGTTCCCCATGGGGCCACCCTAGTCACCCGTGATTGCGGCGCCCGTCTGGTCGGCTCCCGCACGATCATGATGCGGTGTGTGGCGATCCGCTTCGCCTCAACGCCTCATGATCGCGAGCCCAGCGGCGTCGTCAGCTCAGCGCGGGGCGGTGCTGCGCCCACGGGTGCGCGGTCTCCAGCTGGGCGGCGACCTGCAGGATGCTCACCTCGTCGTGTGGCTTGCCGACGAGCTGCACCGACAACGGCAGGCCGTCGGCGCCGAACCCGGCTGGCACGGCGGCGGCCGGGTTGCCCGCCACGTTCCACAGCGCGGTGTAGGCGATCATCGGCAGCGACCGGAGTTGCGCGGTGAGGGAGTTCGCGCCGTCCAGGGCGCCGATGGGGCGGGGCCGGTGCGCGATGGTCGGCGTCAGCAGCAGGTCGACGTCGTCGAACACCCGGTTGGCCTTGGCGGCGAACCGGTCGACGTTGGCGACCGACCACCGGACGGCCCGCTCCGGCATGAGCCTTGCCAGCGCCAGGGTCTGTTTCGTGCGACGTTCCAGCAGCTCGGGGCGCTCGACCAGCTTCGCCTCGTCGCGCACGCCGCCGTAGAACTGCGGGGTGAACATCGCGGTGGCGTCCGGGTAGTGCGGGGTGATCTCGCGGACGTCGTGGCCGAGCTCGCGCAACGCTGTCGCGGTGTGCTCCAGCGCGGTGACGTGCTCGGGGTCGGGGCGCAGGCCGCGGATGGCAGGCGTGGCGGAGTAGCCGATCCGCAGCGTACCGGGCGGGGTCGCCGCGGCGTCGGCGAAGCCCATGCGCGGTTCATCGGCGTGCCAGCGGTCGACGTCGGTGCTGCCCCTGATGACGTCGTAGACCAGCGCGCTGTCGGCGACGCTGCGGGTCAGCGGACCTGCGGTGCCGAGAGCTAGCCACAGGTCAGGGTGCGGCGCGGTGGACACCCTGCCGCGTTGTGGTTTGAGGCCGAACAGCCCGCAGCACGCTGAGGGGATGCGGATGGAGCCGCCGCCATCGCCGCCGAGCGCGGCAGCGACCATTCCCGCCGCGACGGCGGCCGCCGTCCCGCCGCTGGAACCGCCTGGCGTGCGGGTGGTGTCCCACGGGTTGCGGGTGGCGCCGAACGCGGACGACTCGGTGAACGGCCATTGCCCGAACTCCGGCATAGCCGTCTTGCCGACGATCACCGCGCCCGCTGCCCTGAGCCTGCGCACCACCTCGGCGTCGGCCGAGGCGGGCGTGCGGTTGGCCGCGCCGCCGAACGTGGTGACCGTGCCCTCGACGTCGATCTCGTCCTTGATCGCGATCGGCACCCCGTGCAGCGGCCCGCGCTCGGCGGCGGGGACGTCGTCCCGCCGTGTCGCCTCGGCGAGCGCGGCGTCGGCGAGCACGGTGCGGAAAGCGTTCAGCTCGGGGTTGAGCCTGCTGATCATGGCCAGTGACGCCTCGGTCAGTTCGCGGGAGCTGACCTCGCTGGACGCGACGAGACGCGCCTGCGCCGCGAGGCCTGCGTACATCAGTTCTTGGGTGTCCATGGCAGGCATTGTCTCCGCCGTCGTATTCCACGGCCGTACGGTAGTCAGTCCGCGAGAGGCACTAAGCGCACGAACCGCACTCGCGTCGTCGCCTCGATCCGCACGGACTGGTCGAGGTCCTCGTACTGCTGGTCGCCGATGAAGACGTAGTAGAACCCGTGGTTGAAACCCTCAAGGGCGAAACGAACCACCTCATCGACGTCGATACCGTGGGCGCCGATGAGTGCCGTCTTCCGCTGGTTCTCGACGTGGTTGGCCGCCAGCACCCGCAAGTACCGCCGCAGCCGCTCCGTGTCGAGCACCGTGCCGACATCACCGCGCACGACGTCGGTTATGAGCTGCCGTAACGAGACCGGATGGCGGGGCTCG
>WHUD01000006.1:61582-72941 GCA_009377385.1 Actinophytocola sp. | reverse complement strand
CGCACCCCACCCGCCGCGATGCTTCACGTGAAACACGACCCCGCCTCCGGTAGACCATGCCGACCCGCCGCCACTCGCCCGGCCCAGCCGCCGGCCCTTCACCCGACACGCACCGTGACCGTCACTGCGGCGTTAAATCGCGAGAATCATTCGGACTCGCCGCCAGACAAATCGCTGGCCGCCGTGCCTGCGATTCACTCCTGCCCGGCAGCGGAATTCACTCCGACGTCGAACCCTATACACCTGATTCACTGATACCACCGAGTAGGAATAACCGCCGGTGCTGGAAATGGAAAACGGTACCGCTATTCGAGGAAAAGCGACGACAGCGCACTCGACGCACGCCACCCTGCCGCTACTACCTAACGTGATGCGGACACACCAGAACTCGCACCTAACTCGTAGGTTGTGGCCCTGTACAGGAGATTCGACGCGAACCCGAACCGCGATCACAGGCGACACGGAGTGAAATAATTACCTCTCGTTCATTTTAAAGTTACGGCTGATCGCCCGATTGGCCCTGCACTGGAATCGACCGCGAATACTAGGCTCGAGATCGCAGACGACAACTCGAAAGTCTCCTCCCGAACGACGACACACAATCCCTTCCCCCTCCGCGACCGTCAGTGGTCGCGCTATTTCTCTATTCAGCGCATCATACATCCGTCTTAATTTCATGGTGGTGTTCTACGTGTCTGTTACCGACTCGACCGAGTCACCCGCCGAGGCCACGGAGCAACAACAACTGAGCTTGAGCAGGGCGGCCGCGCGAAACCTCGCGACCACGACCAAGTCCGCCCCGCAGATGCAGGAGATCTCCTCGCGCTGGTTGCTGCGCATGCTCGCGTGGGAGGAGGCGACCGGTGGCACCTACCGCGTCAACCGGCGGCTGACCTACAGCGTCGGCGACGGCCGGGTGACGTTCTCCAACGTCGGCACCGACATCAGCGTGATCCCGCAGGAGCTGACCGAGCTCCCACTGCTCAGGGGCTTCGACGACACCGACGTGCTGACCGCGCTGGCGGAGCGATACGAACAACGGTCCTACGAGCCCGGCGACGTCATCGTGGAGTTCGGCAACCGATCCGACCAGTCGTTCCTCATCGCGCACGGCAAGGTGAACAAGATCGGCCCAGGACAGTACGGTGAGCAGACCGTGCTAGACGTCCTGGCGAACGGCGACCACTTCGGCGACGAGACCCTGGCCGACTCGGAGGACATCTGGGAGTTCACGGTCAAGGCGGTCACCCCGTGCACGGTGCTGGTGCTCTCGCAGCGGGCGTTCGACGAGATCCTCGACCAGTCCGAGGCGCTGCAGGCACAGCTCGCCGCGTTCCAGGCGGCCAAGGGGCAGTCGCAGAACGAGCACGGCGAGTCGGCCATCGACCTCTCCGCGGGACACGACGGCGAGCCCGACATCCCAGGGACGTTCGTCGACTACCAGAGCCAGCCGCGCGAGTACGAACTCAGCGTCGCGCAGACCGTGCTGCGGGTACACACCCGCGTCGCAGACCTCTACAACCAGCCGATGGACCAGACCGAGCAGCAGCTCCGGCTCACCATCGAGGCACTGCGCGAGCGCCAAGAGCACGAAATGATCAACAACAAGGAGATCGGGCTGCTGCACAACGCCGACATGCGGCAGCGCATCAACACCCGCACCGGCCCGCCGACACCGGACGACATGGACGAGCTGCTGACGCTGGTGTGGAAGAACCCCGGCTTCTTCCTCGCCCACCCGCGCACGATCGGCGCGTTCGGCAGGGAGTGCAACAAGCGCGGCCTCTACCCGGAGAGCGTCGACGTCGGCGGCCACAAGGTGCCCGCATGGCGCGGCGTGCCCATCTTCCCGTGCAACAAGATTCCGGTCAGCGAAACCCAGACCAGCAGCGTCCTGCTGATGCGAACTGGCAAGGAGAAGCAGGGCGTCGTCGGCCTGCAGCAGACCGGGCTGCCCGACGAGTACCAGCCGGGGCTGTCAGTGCGCTTCATGGGCATCACCGAGAAGGCGATCATGTCCTACCTGGTCAGCGCCTACTACTCGGTTGCGGTGCTCACGCCGGACGCACTCGCGACGCTCGAGTACGCCGAAATCGGACGCGAGAGCTGACCACGAGCACCGGCAGGGGGACCACATCATGACCGACGTGCTCGCACCGGACGCTGCCGAGAAGCAGCAGAGCCTCGGCAGGGCCGCCGCGCGCAAGCTGGCGAGCACCACCAAGACCTCCCCGCAGATGCAGGAGATCACGCCGCGCTGGCTGTTGCGGCGGCTGCCGTGGCAGGAGGTCACCGCGGGGACGTACCGGGTCAACCGCAGGCGTAGCTACCCGCTCGGCGACGGACTTGTCGCCATCACGACCGAGGCCGGGCGCGCCCGCGTCGTCCCGAGTGAGCTGTGCGAGCTGCCGCTGCTGCGCGGCTACCAGGACGAGGCCGGGCTCACCGCGCTCGCGGATCGGTTCGAACAACGCGAGGTCGGCCCCGGCGACGTCATCGCCACCGAGGGCGATTGCGCCGACCGCGTTGTGCTGGTCGCGCACGGCAAGGTCGCCAAGATCCGCGGCGGCGAGTACGGCGACCCGACCGTGCTCGACGTGCTGTCGGAGGGCGAGTTCTTCGGCGGCCGCACGCTCGCCGAGCCCGACGTCGAGTGGGAGTTCAGCTACCGGGCCGACACCCCGTGCACCGTGCTCGAGCTGTCCCGCAACGCCATCGAGCAGGCGGGCGCCGCCAACGCCTCGCTGCCGGAACACGTCCGACGCGCACACGCAAGGCCGAAGCCACGCACCAACAAGCGCGGCGAGGCGTTGATCGACATCAGCGCGGGGCACGACGGTGAGCCGGAGCTGCCTGGCACGTTCGTCGACTACGAGGACGAGCCGCGTGAGTACGAGCTCAGCGTCGCGCAGACCGTGCTGCGGGTGCACACCCGCGTCGCCGACCTCTACAACCAGCCGATGGACCAGACCGAGCAGCAGCTCCGACTCACCATCGAGGCACTGCGCGAGCGGCAGGAGTACGAGCTGGTCAACAACCGCGACTTCGGCCTGCTGCACAACGTCGACCTGCGGCAACGGGTGCAGACCCGCACCGGCCCGCCGACGCCGGACGACATGGACGCCCTGCTCGGCCGCCGTAGGAAGTCTCGGCTCTTCCTGGCCCATCCCCGCGCCATCGCGGCCTTCGGCATGGAGTGCAACCAGCGCGGGGTCTACCCGGCGACCGTCGACGTCGACGGCACGCCGGTGATGGCGTGGCGCAACGTGCCGATCTTCCCGTGCGACAAGCTCCCGATCAGCAGCCGTGGCACCACGTCGATCCTGTGCATGCGGACCGGGGTGGACGACGCCGGCGTCGTCGGGCTGCATCAGCCTGGCCTGCCGGACGAGTACGAGCCGAGCCTGAACGTCCGGTTCATGGGCATCACCGAGAAGGGCATCGTCTGCTACCTGGTGAGCCTCTACTACTCCGTCGCGGTCCTTGTCCCGGACGCCGTCGGCGTCCTCGAGAACGTCCAAATCGGACGGAGTGCGTGATGGGGTCCGTCCACGCGCAGGCGGGCAGAACCGCGCACGAGGTGTTGTCCGATACCCGCTCGCTGGTCGAACCCGCGATGCGGAGCGCGGTCGACACGCTGCCGGAGTCGATGCGGCACATCGCCGGGTATCACCTAGGGTGGTGGGGCCGCGACGGCGACACCGCAGGCGCGACGGCGGGTGGCAAGGCACTGCGTCCCGCGCTGGTGCTGTTGACCGCCAAGGCCACCAACGCCATCGCGGCGGCCGTTCCGGCAGCGGTGGCGGTGGAGTTGGCCCACAACTCGACGCTGCTGCACGACGACGTCATCGACGGCGACCACACCCGGCGTCACCGCCTCACGGCGTGGAGCGTGTTCGGCGTCGGCGACGCAATCCTGGCGGGCGGCGCGCTGCTCACGCTGGCCTCGACCATGCTCGCCGACATCGAACCACGGGCGTCCCGGCTACTCGGCGATGCGATGCAGCGGCTGCTCGACGGTCAGCACATCGACATCGCCTTCGAGCGTGAGTCCACTGTGGACTTGGCCACCTGCGAGCGGATGTCACTGGCCAAGACCGGCGCGCTCATGGGGTGCGCGTGCGCGCTCGGGTGCCTGGTGTCCGGCGGTGACGACGAGCGCGTCGAGCACTTCCGGCGGTTCGGGGAGCACTTAGGACTGGCGTTCCAGCACACCGACGATGTGCTTGGCATCTGGGGTGATCCCGCCGTCACCGGTAAGCCGGTCTACTCCGACCTGCGCAACCGCAAGAAGTCCCTGCCGGTGGTGTACGCACTGACGTCGGGCACGCCCGAGGGCCAGGAGCTGGCCGAGGTGTTGCGGAGCAACACCGAGTCGCGCGCGGAGTTGGCGCACGCCGCCCGACTGGTCGACGACGCCGGCGGGCGCGCGTGGAGCCGCACGCAGGCGGACGACCTGCTCACACACGCGGCACGAACTGCGCTCGGCGTCGCCGCATCCGGCGGCCGAAGCGGAGCTGACGACGCTGGCGACGCTCGTCGTCCATCGCGATCACTAAGGGCAGAAAGGAGGAATCGATGTCCGGTATCGACGAGCTGACCGCGCTTGCGACGTCCGTACTGACCGATATGGACAGTGCACCGCCTGCGGATCTGTCCCGGCTCATCGACGTCGACTCGACGGAGACGCCGCTGGGGAGCGTGCGCCGGTTCGCAACCGGGCTCGGCACCGCCGCCGTCCGGTTCCCGCGACCGCCGATGCCAGAACCCGAACCGGCCGAAGAGGACGACGACGAAATCCCGGACCTGTTCTGCCCCGGGGCGTTACGGGACAATCCCGCGCTCGCCAAGGAGGTCGACGAGCGGCTGGTGGAGTGGGCCGAGCAGGTCGGAATCTACCAGGGGCGGCTGGACAAGCTCGCCCGATGCGAGTTCGGCAGGTTGATCACGCTCGCCCACCCGGCGACCGACGACCCCGACCGGCTGCTCGCGGCGGCGAAGTGCGTCGTCGCGGAGTGGGCCACCGACGACTACTACATCGACGAGGTCGACCTCGGCGCCGACCCGAAGATCGTCGGCTCCCGGCTGGCGCTGCTACACGCCGTCGTCGACCCGGCCCCGCTTGGTTCGAAGTACGCGCCGCAGCTCGATCAGTACCGCGAGGACGAGCCGATCGCCACCGCGTTCCGCAGCGCCATGAAACACCTCACGCAGTACACGTCGGTGACGCAACTGGCGCGGTTCCAGCACCAGATGTCGATCCTGTACGTGGCGTGGAACCAGGAGGCCGACTGGCACGCCAACGGCCGTACCCCGCCGGTGTGGGAGTACCTGGTGCAGCGGCACCTGAACAGCTACCTGCCGCCGATGATTCTGATCGACGCCGTCGCGGGGTACGAGCTGTCGCCGACCGAGTTCTACCACCCCAGGGTGCGACGGGCGTTCACCATGGCGGGCGATGCCAACGTGCTGATCAACGATCTGCACTCGGCGGACTTCGAGTCGGACACCGACTTCAACCTGCCCCGCGTCATCGCGCTCGAGGAGCAGTGCAGCCACCACGAGGCGATCAAGCGCACCGTCGAGATCCACAACGAGTTGATGCGTGAGTTCGTGGCGGAGGCGGCAGCGCTGTCCGCCGTCGGCACGCCGACGCTGCGCCGGTTCTTCGCCGACACCTGGGCGTGGCTGGGCGGCAGCCGCGAATGGCACGCCACAACCGGCCGTTACCGCGCCGATGAGGAGACGTCCACCGCGGCGTCACAACCCGAAGGGAGTCGCCCATGACCACCTCGACCACGACCCCGGTCCTGCGCACCGACTACCAGAAGGCCGTCGCGGAGTATTGGAACCGCGAGCGCAACCCTGTCAACCTGCGGCTCGGCGAGGTCGACGGCCTCTACCACCACCACTATGGCATCGGCGACTACGACCCGCGCGTGCTTGAAACGCCGGGCGAGGCGCGCGCGGACGCCATCATCGAGGAGATGCACCGGCTGGAAACCGCCCAGGCAGACTTCCTGCTCGACCACCTCGGCGACATCACGCCGCACGACCGGCTGCTTGACGGCGGCTCGGGGCGTGGCGGCACCAGTGTGATGGCTCACGCCCGGTTCGGCTGCGAGGTCGACGGCGTGACGATCTCGGAGGCGCAGGTCGACTTCGCCAATGACCAGGCAGTGCGGCGCGGCATCGACGACAAGGTGCGGTTCCACTTCAGCAACATGCTCGACAGCGGCTTCGATGCGGAGTCCATGCGCGGCATCTGGACTAACGAGACAACGATGTACGTTGACCTCTTCGAGTTGTTCGCCGAGTTCGCTCGACTACTACCCCATGGGGGTCGCTACGTGTGCATCACCGGGTGTTCCAACGACGTCACCGGCGGGCGGTCCAAGGCCGTCAGCCGCATCGACGAGCACTACACCTGCAACATCCATCCCCGCAGCCACTACTTCAAGGCGCTTGCGGCCAACAATCTGGTGCCGATCAACGTCGTCGACCTGACATCGGCGACCATCCCGTACTGGGAGCTGCGCGCGAAGTCGTCGGTCGCGACCGGCATCGAGGACCCGTTCCTGACCGCCTACCGCGATGGCAGCTTCCACTACCTGCTGATCGCGGCGGACAAGGTGTGACGATGGAAAAGGTGGTACTCGTCGACGACGACGGCAACCGGATCGGCACGGCGGACAAGGCGACCGTTCACCACAGCGACACGCCGCTGCACCTGGCGTTCTCGGCGTACGTGTTCAACTCGCGGGGCGAGTTCCTGCTCACCCGCCGTGCCGCGAGCAAAAAGACGTGGCCCAATGCGTGGACCAACAGCTGCTGCGGGCATCCGCTGCCTGACGAGGAGCTGCCGCAGGCGGTGGCAAGGCGGCTGCGTGACGAGCTGGGGCTGTCGGTCACCGCGATCGACCTTGTGCTGCCGACGTTCCGCTACCGCGCCGAGATGCCGAACGGGATCTTCGAGCACGAGATGTGCCCGGTGTACCGGGTGCTGGCCGACGACTCGCCGGAACCGGAGCCGTCCGAGGTCGCGGAGACCACGTGGGTGCCATGGGACGACTTCGTCACCGCCGTCCTCAACGGCGAGCTGGCGATCTCTCCGTGGTGCCACGAGCAAATCGTCGCGCTTAGCGGGCTGGCGACGAGCCCGCCCGACTGGCGCGTGGCGAGCGGGGACGAGCTGCCGCCAGCGGCGCGGCTGCTCGCCGCCTGACGCCGGCTGGTGCCATCCGCTTGGTGTCCAAGGACTGCCTTCGGTTGCGCCTGCAGCCGAGCACCTGACACACCGCCATGCCGACCGGATACCGGGTGTTCAGGTGCGGTGTCCCGCGGCGTGAGCCTCGGGCGCGCCGTTCCAGGTCGGCAGGGCTCGGCGCAGGTCTCTGGGGCCCTCGATGGTGATCGCACCGGAGCGCACGGCGTCGGCCCACGCGATGGAGCCGAGGTGCCAGCGGGCAAAGGCTATGGGGTCGTCGATCCTGACGGTGACGTCGTCGCCGAAGCCGGGATCGAACCGGCAGATCTCAGCGCCGCCCCGCTCCACGAGCAGCCACACGTTCCGTCGGCCGCGGTTGTGGAAGTCGAACCGCACCACAACTCGTCGCTCCGGCAACAGCTCGGTCCGCAGGGATGACTGGACCCATGACCACAGCACGGCGTCGGGGTCGGCGTGCTCGGTGGTGAGGTCGGTCCACTCCTGGGCCCAGTCGCTCAGCGCGTGGAGCACCGGCCACATCGCCTCCGCCGCGGGCGTGGGTTCGTAGCGTGAGCCCCGCCCGTCGGCCTTGGGCTGAATGTCGACCAGCCCGACCCGTTGCAGTTCCCGCAGCCTCCGCGTCAGCAGCGCCCGCGACAACCCCGGCGCCCCGGCGGCGATCTGGTTGAAGGTGCGGCACCCGAGCAACAGGTTGCGCAGGATGATGGGCGTCCACCGCTCGGCGAAGATCTCCGATCCCCTGGCGATCGGGCAGAACTGGCCGTAGCTGCGCATGCGGCCAGTGTGCGCCGCTGCACCCATCGCCGCTAGTTCACATCGTGAACCCCGACGTGGTCGTGGTTCAGATCTTGTCCTTGTCACCTCAGCCGCCGGGCCGGATGGTTGCCCCATGAGCCAGGACCCGCGCGAGGAACCGGCCGCGACCGTCGCCGTCGAGCGTCGCGAAGGACACAGCTGGGAGGGCGTGTCCGTGGCCGCTGCGCGCTACGAGCAGGACCTCGTGCCCGCACTGTTCGAGCCGTGGGCCGACGTGCTCGTGGACCTCGCCGACCTCGGGCCAGGTGACCGAGTACTCGACCTGGCCTGCGGCACCGGCGTGGTCGCCCGCGCTGCCGCTCGGCGGGTCATGCCAGACGGGCACGTGTGCGGACTCGACGTCAACGAGAACATGCTTGCCATCGCCCGCACCATCCGCGGCGACATCGAGTGGCGACGGACGGATGCCAGCCGCACCGACCTGCCGGACGCTTCCTTCGACGCCGCGTTCTGCCAGCAAGGCTTGCAGTTCTTCCCCGATCGGCCGGCCGCCCTGCGAGAACTCCACTGTGTCCTCGCACCCGGCGGCCGGGCGGTGGTCGCCACCTGGTGTGCCGCCGATGACGGGGACGCTGGTTACGGCCCGATCACGGAAGCGCTCCAGCGCCACCGGCCCGACGACCACGACCCAATCGGGTTCATCGCGGCCATCTTCGGCCTCAGCGACGGCACCGAAGTGGCGCGGCTCGCTGAGGCCGCCGGCTTCGACGACGTCTGCGTAGAGCGGCGCACGGGCACGGTCAGGTTCCCATCGGCTGAGGCGTGGGTGGAGGCTTTCCTCGGCGCCGCGCCGGTCCCGAGCGTCTCGAGCCTCGCACCCGCCACCATGGCCGCGATCATCGCCGACGCCGCTTCCGCGCTGCAGCCCTATGTCGACCCGACCGGCCTCGCCTTCCCACTCCACACCAACATCGTTCTTTGTCGCGTTCACCGAGCGAGTTTCTGACCCGCACCGACACGACCAGATCGGCGGCACGGGTCCGGAGCCAATGGGGTTGCGCCCGCGATCTCCACAGGATCTCCATGACTTCGCCAAGAGCTGGCCGCGAATCCCCGCGACGCTGTTCGAAACCACCGTCGCGATGGAGTACGAGATGACCGCCGCCGGAACGCTGCCCCGGTCGGACTTGACCGATCGGGTCACCGGGTGGATCACCGAGGCGACCTTGGCGGGCCGCGGATGGCCGCCGGAGTCGTCAGGACCCTGCTGCCAGTGATCGAGGCGACCGGCGTCGCCACCGCCACCGAGGTGGATCACCGAGGCGACCGACACCCCTGAGCAGCGCATCGCGCAGCAGCAGATCGATAACGACCTCATCTTCACCCCGCCCACGCTCGTCGGCGCCTGGACCCGCGTGCGCTGACCTCACCTTCGGAGACATGACATGACCAGAACAACGAACCGGATCGGCGAGCACGCCATCGTTCTCGGGGCGGGCATGGGCGGACTGCTGGCCGCCAGGGTGCTGGCCGACGCCTACCACCGCGTGACGGTGATCGAGCGAGACCAGCTTTCGGAATCGGCGGACAACCGGCGAGGCGTCCCGCAAGGCAGGCACGTGCACGCCCTGCTGCCACGAGGCGCGGAAATCATGGACGAACTGTTTCCAGGCATCCTCGACGAGCTTGTCGCAGCAGGCGCCCCGGTCATCGCCGACTTCACGAAGCTGCGTTTCCTCCCCGACGGCCTGCACCGACTGTCCACCCGCATGAAGGCGCCACCGGTCTACCAGCCGAGCCGGCCGCTGCTCGAAGCGAGTATCCGGCAACGGGTCCGTGCGCTGCCGAACGTGCGCGTTCTCGACGGACACGACGTTATCGGCCTGACGACCGATGACGCCCGCGGCCGGATCACCAGCGTCCAGTTCCAGCGTCGTGACGATGGCGATGGGGCACACGCGTTCAGCGCGGACCTGGTCGTCGACGCGATGGGCCGCGGCGCAAGGGCATCCGCATGGCTGACCGAGCTGGGCTACGACGCACCGGCCGAGGACGAGGTTGTGGTGAACATCCGCTACGTGAGCCGACTGCTGCGGCTACGCCCCGGCGCGGTGCCCGAGACGTTGATCGTGCACGGACCGGAGGCCGACAGCCCCTACGGCTACGGCCTGTTCGCCTACGAGAACGACACCTGGCTGCTCACCGTGCAGCAGTTCGACGGTGATCGAGGCGTTCCGGACTACGAGTGGATGCTCGACAGGGTTGCGGATAAGGCGCCCGGCCACGTCGTCGCCGCGCTCGCCGACGCCGAGCCGCTCGCCGACGTCGTCATGCATCGCTTCCCTGCCAACCGGCGTCGCCGTTACGACCGGCTGACCCGGTTCCCGGAGGGACTGCTGGTCTTCGGGGACGCGCTGTGCAGCTTCAACCCCATTTACGGGCAGGGCATGTCGGTGGCCGCCATGGAAGCACTTGCGCTGCGCAAGGTACTGCGGCGAGGATCCAACAGGCTGGCATGGCGGTTCTTCGCCAAGGCGGCGGAGGTAATCGACGTGGCGTGGCAACTCGCGGTCGGTGCGGACCTCGCACTGCCGTTCATCAAGGGCCCACGCCCGCTGCCGGTGAGATTGGTCAACGCCTACGTGGCCAAGGTGCTGACCGCCGCCGAGCACGACCCGGTTGTGGCGACACAGTTCTTGCGCGTCAGCGCATTCCTGGACAAGCCACCCGCGCTGATGCGGCCGTCCATCGTCGCCCGCGTCATCACGGCGACGCAGCGTGCGAGGCGCGTTCCCGCCCCGGTCACCCCTGTTGCGGCACCGGGTCGCTCAGCGAAGCTGGGTTGAGGAACGCGTCGACCTCGGCGAGGAAGACCGGCCATGCGGATTCGTCCGCGGTCAGGATGTGGTTGCTGCTGTCGAGGAACCGCAGCCTGCTGTCGGGAATCAGCGCGGCCAGCTCCTGCGCCTGCGACCTCGGCACCCGCAGGTCCTCGCGCGAATGCAGGATGAGGGTCGGGCACCGCACGCGTGGCGCGATCGCCGAGACGTCGATGTGCGCGAAGACGTCAAGGAACCGAACAACGTTGTCGGTCGAGGTGGTGGCCCGCTGCAGGTCGTTGAACGCGTCCCACAACTCGCGCGGACCGCCGGGCAGGAACTGGCTGGCGAACACCTGCCGGAACGTGGGGTCGTCGTGACGCCAGCCGATCCGCCCCAGTTGCAGGTCGAGCTCGGCCTCCTCCTTCTCCTCCAAGGTGTCTGCCCTGGCGAACCGGCCCCGGCTGTAGGCACCGGAGAGCACCAGCCGGGACACCTGTTCGGGGTGGCGCACCGCGAATGCGATCGCGACCGCGCCACCCTGTGAGACACCGAG
>WHUD01000006.1:0-61572 GCA_009377385.1 Actinophytocola sp. | reverse complement strand
AGTGCGCCCATATCGGGCTGGTCCACTCCAGATCGAGGTGGGTCAGCCAGTTCGCCGCCTTTACCAGCGGCGGGCCCGATCCCGACACGGCATACGCCACCCGCACCCTATCCGGCGACACGCAGTAGCGAATCTGCTGCGTACCCGATCGCGATCCCGGACGGTGACCGATCCGTCGACGTCGAGGACCGGCGCCACGAACCGGTACCCGATTCCGTGCACGGTCGCGATGATCCGCTGCCGGACCCCGTCGTCGCCCACCGCCCGGCGCAGCGCCTTGACCCTGCTGGTGAGCGCCGACTCGCTGACGTAACGGTTGCCCCAGACCGAGTCAAGCAGCTCGGTCTTCGTGATGACGCGGTCGCGGTGTCCGATGAGGTAGGTCAGCAGCGCGAACACCTGGGGTTCGACGTGCACCAGCCGGCCAGAGCGCCGCAGCTCGAACCGCTGCGGGTCGACCTCGCAGTCTTCGAACGCATACACGTCGCTTGTTCGTCCGCTGTTCGGGCGCGGTTACGCGCCCCGGGCGTGACCTCGACACAGGATTGGCTACAGCCCGGTCGCCATCGGCACCTACCGCAAAAACGCCGCCCTGTCCGTGCTGGTCAGGACGGCGTTGTGGGGTGGGCCTACCAGGACTTGAACCTGGGACCTCTTCGTTATCAGCGAAGCGCTCTAACCGCCTGAGCTATAGGCCCCTCAACGTCGAAAAGACTACCGCATTCGGTCAGCGGCCCCAGCACCGGGTAGCGGTGCCGGGACATGTGCTACTCCCGCTCGGACAGCGTCACCTCGAGCCCACCTGCCAGGTCGGCCGAGACGTTGTAGATGAACGCGCACACGGTCGTCAACGCCGACAACAGCACGATGTTGATCATGCCGATGATGGCGGCGACGCCGAAGACGTTACCTGCGCTGATCAGCGGATCCGACGCCGCGTCACTGCCCTCGCCGGACACCAGCGAGCTGTAGGTGCCATTGAGCTTGTCCCAGACACCCATCCCGTCCAGCACGATGTAGAGCAGCCCGACAGCGACCAGCCACACCAGGAACAGCGCAACGCCGAGGACAAGCGACAGCTTCAGCACCGACCACGGATCGATCCGCTTGATCTGCAGGCTGGCGCGCCGGGGACCACGACCCGGCCTGCGCAGCGCGGATGGCGCGGTCCTCGCCGATGTGTCCGGGCCCGCCGTCGTCCCCACGTTGCCCTGCCCTGTCATCGATTGGGGGTTCCCATAATGCTGCCGTCCCATGCCTGGGTCGTTGCCGAACAATCCCTTCGCCGCGACGCCAGACACAACGGGCAGATCGCCAGTATGGGACATCCCGCCACCTGATGGGTACCCTGCGGGGTCACTATCGCCATCGTCGTCGGGCCGCACCGGGAAATAGGCGGTATCCGCGTCAGGGGAAACCTCCGCCGTCTCCTTCGCCACCCGCTGCCACGGCGGCGCCTGATGCACCTCACCGTTCGGTTCTTGATCGACGTCCCGCTCGGTGCCGTCGACCTGCCTGCCATCTTCGGGTGGTGCCATAGTGTGATCCCTCGCTACTTCGGCGCGGTCGGCGCCGCTGTCACTCCGTTGCTTCCGCGTCCGTCGACTCCGGCTCCGCTACCTCACCGACATCGTTGGGCTCGTCCGCGTTCCGCGCAACCGCGAGCAACGTGGTGCCCTCGTCCAGGTTCATCAGCCGCACACCCTTGGTCTGTCTGCCAGCCTTCCGAACCTGGTTCGCGCCGGTCCTGATCACACCGCCAGTCGACGTAATGGCATAGAGCTCGTCGTCGCTGTTGACGATGAGCGCTCCCACCAGCCTGCCGCGCCGGTTGTCATATTGCAGTGTGAGAACGCCCTTACCACCCCTGCCTTGGACGGGATAGTCCTCGATCGCGGTGCGCTTCGCGTAGGCGCCCGTTGTCGCGACCAGCAGGAACGTGCCTTCCTGCACGACGTCCATCGCGAGCAGCTCGTCACCGTCGTTGAATCGCATGCCGAGCACACCGGACGTCGCCCTGCCCATCGGGCGGAGCACGTCGTCCGAAGCGTGGAACCGGATCGACTGCCCGTCGGCCGACACCAGCAGGAGGTCGTCGTCCGACGACGCGAGCACCGCGCCGACCAGTTCATCGCCGTCACGCAGGTTGATGCCGATCAGCCCGCCGCTGCGGTTGGAGTCGAAGTCGACCAGCCGCGACTTCTTCACAAGCCCGCCCTTGGTCGCGAGCACGAGGTACGGCGCGACCTCGTAGTGCTTGATTTGGATGACCTGGGCGATCTCCTCGTCCGGCTGGAACGCCAGCAGGTTCGCGACGTGCTGGCCGCGCGCGTTCCTGCTCGCTTCGGGCAGTTCGTACGCCTTCGCCCGATACACCCGGCCCTTGTTGGTGAAGAACAGGATCCAGTCGTGCGTCGAGCACACGAAGAAGTGCTGGACGATGTCGTCCTGCTTCAGCGTCGCGCCCTGCACGCCCTTGCCGCCGCGCTTCTGCGAGCGGTACAGGTCGGTCTTGGTGCGCTTCGCGTAGCCGGTCCGGGTGATGGTGACGACGACGTCCTCGACCGCGATCAGGTCCTCGACCGAGACATCGCCGTCATACGGGATGATCTGCGTGTGCCGGTCGTCGCCGCGCTTGTCGACGATCGCCTTCAGCTCGTCCTTGACGATCTGCCGCTGCCGCTCCGGCCGCTCGAGGATGTCCTTGAGGTCGGCGATCTCGCGCTCGATCTCGGCCAGCTCGTCGACGATCTTCTGCCGTTCCAGCGCTGCCAGCTTGCGCAGCTGCATGTCGAGGATGGCGGTGGCCTGCACCTCGTCGACGTCGAGCAGCTCGATCAGGCCGGTGCGCGCATCGTCGACGGTCGGCGACCGGCGGATCAGCGCGATGACCTCGTCGAGCATGTCCAGCGCCTTGACGAGACCGCGCAGGATGTGGGCGCGTTCTTCCTTCTTGCGCAGCCGGTACCTGGTGCGCCGGACGATGACCTCGACCTGGTGCTTGACGTAGTGTCGGATGATCTGGTCGAGCCGTAGCGTGCGTGGCACCTGGTCGACGATCGCCAGCATGTTGACGCCGAAGCTGTGCTGCAGCTGAGTGTGCTTGTAGAGGTTGTTCAGCACGACCTTGGCGACCGCGTCCCGCTTGAGCGTGATCACGATGCGCATGCCGCTGCGGCTGTTCGACTCGTCCGCGATGTCGGCGATGCCGGTGAGCTTGCCATCGCGCACCAAGGTCGCGATGTTCTCGATCAAGTTGTCCGGGTTGACCTGGTACGGCAGCTCAGAGACGACCAGGATGGTGCGCCCCTTGGTGTCCTCCTCGACCTCGACCACCGCGCGCATCCGCACCGAGCCGCGACCGGTGCGATAAGCGTCCTCGATCCCGTTGGTGCCCAGGATCAGCGCCTTGGTCGGGAAATCCGGGCCCTTGATGCGCTGCAGCATCGCGGCGAGCGTCTCGTCCTCGCCGGCCTCCCAGTTGTCCAGCGCCCAGTAGACGCCCTCGGCGACCTCGCGCAGGTTGTGCGGCGGGATGTTGGTCGCCATGCCGACCGCGATGCCGGACCCGCCGTTGACGAGAAGGTTCGGGATGCGCGACGGCAGCACGTCCGGTTCGAGCGTCTTGCCGTCGTAGTTGTCGGAGAAGTCGACCGTGTCTTCTTCGATGTCGGCCAGCATCTCCATGGCCAGCGGCGTCAGCCTGGCTTCGGTGTTGTGGCTGACGAACCCGTTGGTGATGAAGGCGTGGTCGTCGCTGTCGACCCGCAGGCTGTAGACCGGCTGGACCCCGGCGTCGGAGACCGAGGCCACCTCGGCGTAGTAGTAGCGGCCGTCGACGAGCGGCTCGACGACGTCGAGCACGTCCGCGTTGGTGATGTGCTCGGTGATCTCGGAGCGCCGAGACTCCCAGCGCTCGATGCGATCGACGTTGTGCCTGCGCAGCCAGTCGCGCTCGGTCCAGCGGTCCGCGCCGTGCTCGCGGATGTAGTCGGCGACGAACGGCACGTGGTCCGAGGACTTCGAGCTCGACTCCGTCGGCAAGCCGTCGAGGATCGCGTCGAGCTTCTGCTGCTTCGCGCTGTGGAAGCCGACCCTGGTGGCGAACAGCCGGGCGTCGCGCCGGTTGGTGATGACCAGCTTGCGCTCGCCGCTGTCGTACCGCACCAGCTTGGCGACGATGCCGAACTCAAGCAGCAGTTGCTGGACGTCCTTCGCGAGCTGTTCGCTGTACGTCGAGTAGCTGATCTGCACGGTGTTCCGTGGCAGTGCCGAGCACGAGCCGTCACCGGTGAACAAGCCGACGAGGAAGGCCCGCTTGATCGTCTTACTCGCCGCCCACACGAAGTCCGGCACCTGCCTCGGCCCGCCGACAACGTCGTCGTAGACGTCTGCGATGAAGCGGAAGAACTCCTCGTCGACGTTGTTGAAGCCAGCGCGGTTCTCGGAGACGAAGCCTTCCGCGACGAAAGCACCCGCGAGCAGCGCCTCGATCCAGCTGCGCATCTCGGTCACGGCGTCGTCCGCCGCCTCGGTGCGCTGCATAACCACCTGGTCGCCGGGCTCGACTTCCTCCAGCAGCTTCCACAGCAGCGTCGGCACGCCGAGCACGCTGACGAGGCACAGCACCGGGTGGTTGTGGGTGCCGGTCAGCTCGTAGCCGTCGCGGGTGGTCAACGTCAGCGTTGGGTGCTCACCGGAGTGGAACAGCGCATCCGCCCGCACGGGGTCGCCGTTCCGGCCGACGACCTTGAGGTCGACGTCGTTGTCGCTGCTCGGCGCGGCACCGGGGACGATCTCGTCGATCCGCACCGTCGCGCCGTCGGCGAGCCTGACCCTGGCATCGCCGGTGACACAGTACCGCATCGCGGCGGCCGGATCGTTGCCTGGCGAGCCGAAGTTGCCCTGGCCGTCGACCAGCCGGTACCGCATCGACCACGACTGCGCGAGCCGCACAAGCGCGTCGTAGATCGCGGAGTCGCCGTGCGGGTGGTAGTTACCCATGACGTCACCGACGACGCGCGAGCACTTGGTGTAGCTGCGGTCAGGGCGCAGGCCGGTGTCGAACATCGAGTACAACACCCTGCGGTGCACCGGCTTGAGACCGTCGCGCACATCGGGCAGCGCCCGAGACACGATGACGCTCATCGCGTAGTCGATGTAGGAGCGCTGCATCTCCTGCTGGATGTCGACCGGCTCGATGCGGCCGTGGTTCGGAGGCAGAGTTTCGGTCACTTCTGCTCTTCTCTCTTGCTCGCTGGGTTTGTCGCTGCGATCGGATCCGGTGGGGCGTCCCGATCAGACGTCAAGGAAGCGGACGTCCTTGGCGTTGCGGGTGATGAACGATCGCCGTGCCTCGACGTCCTCGCCCATCAACACCGAGAACAGCTCGTCGGCCTGCGCGGCATCGTCCAGGCTGACCTGCAGCAGCAGCCGGTTCGACGGGTCCATGGTTGTCTCCCACAGCTCATCGGCGTTCATCTCGCCGAGACCTTTGTAGCGCTGGATGCCGTCGTCCTTGTTGATCTTCTTGCCCGCCGCGAGCCCGCGTTCAAGCAGACCGTCCCGCTCGCGGTCGCTGTAGGCGAACTCCGGCTCAGCGCGCTGCCACTTGAGCTTGTACAGCGGCGGCTGCGCCAGGTAGACGTGCCCGTGCTCGACAAGCGGCGTCATGAATCGGAACAGCAGGGTCAGCAGCAGCGTGCGGATGTGCTGCCCGTCGACGTCGGCGTCGGCCATCAGCACGATCTTGTGGTATCGCAGCTTCGACAGGTCGAAGTCGTCGTGGATGCCGGTGCCGAGCGCGGTGATGAGGCTCTGCACCTCGTTGTTCTTGAGCACCTTGTCGATGCGGGCCTTCTCGACGTTGATGATCTTGCCTCGGATCGGCAGGATCGCCTGGTACATCGAGTCGCGGCCTTCCTTGGCCGAGCCACCTGCCGAGTCGCCCTCGACGATGTAGAGCTCGGACTCCGCCGGGTTGTTCGAGCGGCAGTCCTTGAGTTTGCCCGGCAGCCCGCCGATGTCCATCGCGCTCTTGCGCCGCACCAGCTCCCGCGCCTTGCGCGCCGCCAGCCGCGCCTGCGCCGACGATACCGCCTTTGTGATGATCGACTTCGCGTCGGACGGGTTGCGCTCGAACCAGTCGGACAGCCACTCGTTGGTCGTGCTCTGCACGAACGACTTGGCCTCGCTGTTGCCGAGCTTGGTCTTGGTCTGCCCCTCGAACTGCGGCTCTGCGAGCTTGATGGACACGATCGCCGCGAGGCCCTCGCGGACGTCGTCGCCGGTGAGGTTGGTGTCCTTCTCCTTGAGGAGCTTCTTGTCGCGCGCGTAGGCGTTGACGACGCGGGTCAGCGCGGCGCGGAAGCCCTCCTCGTGGGTGCCGCCCTCGTGGGTGTTGATCGTGTTCGCGAAGGTGTAGACCGACGGGGTGAAGCCGTTGTTCCACTGCATCGCGATCTCGACGTGCACGCCCTCTTCCTCTGCCTTGGCCTCGAACGCGATGACCTTGCCGTGGATCGCCTCGCGCGCGGAGTTGATGTGCTTGACGAAGTCCTCGAGCCCGCCGGGATAGTGGTAGACCAGCTCCTTGCGGACGGCCTGCTGCCCGCTGGCGTCCTCCGCGGTCTCGTCGGCGACCCGCTCGTCCCGCAGCACGATGGTGAGGCCCTTGTTGAGGAAGGCCATCTCCTGCAGCCTGCGGGCCACCGTCTCGGTGCTGTAGTAGGTCGTCTCGAAGATGTCGTCATCGGCCCAGAACGTGAGGGTTGTCCCGTTAAGCGAGGTTGCGCCCTGCTTCTCCAGTTTGCCAGGAACCGACTTCTCGTAGTGCTGCGTCCAGATCGTGCCGCCACGGTGGATCTCGACGTCGAGCTGCTTGGACAGCGCGTTGACCACCGAGACGCCGACGCCGTGCAGACCACCGGAGACCGCGTACGACTTGTCGTCGAACTTGCCGCCCGCGTGCAGCACGGTCAGCACCAACTCGACCGCGGGCTTCTGCTCGACAGGGTGCATGTCGACCGGAATGCCACGACCGTCGTCGGTGACCTTGACGCCACCGTCGTTGAGGAGGGTGACCTCAACCCTGCTGGCGTACCCCGCCATCGCCTCGTCGACAGCGTTGTCGACGACCTCCCAAATCAGGTGGTGCAGGCCGCGTTCACCGGTGGACCCGATGTACATGCCAGGGCGCTTCCGAACGGCCTCAAGGCCCTCCAGCACGGTGATGGACGATGCGCTGTAGTCGTTCTTGTTGGCTGCCACCGGCTCGGTGTCTCCTAGTCTTCGAGTCAGCGAAGGGTGTCCGTGCGCGGCCCCCGCTCACTGGGCCATCCCACGCACTGGGCCCAAGTCTACTTGGCCGGTGTCGCTCACATGCGCCAAGGACACCCCTAGACGCGCCATAGAGCGCCGAAATCGAACCCGGACGTGTCCGATCCCGCACCAACGCCTCCACTCGCGCCTCAGCGGGCGTTGACGTCGGCTCATCCGTAGGTGTCCCTCGGCCCCCTTCCCGGCACGTGCCGAGGCCCGTGACGCCAGCTCGGCGACGTCGGACCCTGGATCTTGATGCGCTTGACGACGCCATGCCCGACCCCTGCCGCGATTTTCGCGATGAGCTGCGGTTGCAGCAAGCGCAGCTGGGTCGCCCACGCTGTCGACCGCGCCCGCACGGTCAGCTCGCCGTCCTGTAGCGAGACCGGCTCGGCGTGCTCCGCGACGTCGGCGCCGACCAGCCGGGGCCACTCGCCGAACACCTTGCCGTTGGTGAGCTTGCCCGCCCATCCCCTGTCAGCGGCGAGCCGGGACGCCACCCTCCCCAGGGGCTGTGGATCACGGTCGTCGGCGCCAGGGCCGGACCACCGCCTGCGCCGCGCCCTGCGAGAACCGCCGCCAGCCGCGTGCCGCGCACGCACACCGGGCTGCGTGCCGCGCGCCGCCGCTTTCTGCTGCGCCGCCTGGAGCGCGGCCATGGCGAGATCGCGTCCCGACCCGCTCTGCTCGTTTGGAGCAGCGCCGTCCGGTTGCGTAACCGGAGCCGGCGTCGATGCACCGCCGGGCGAGTGATGGAGCCCCCGTTCTGGGTGACTGCCTACGGCCGGTGTTCGCGCGTGTACAGTGTTATCCACACTATCCACAGGGTTATCCCCAGGTGGGTGATCTCCGTCGCGTGCCGATGTCACGCGAGGTGTACGACCGGTTCGTGATTCACTCACGTGACACCACCCCGTCAGCCACTCGGTACCGGACCCCGGACAGCTCATCCGGGACGTCCTCGTCAACGGCCGCGGTCACCAGCACCTGTTCGGCGTTCACCGCGACCACGGCGAGCCTGGCCCTTCGGCGCTGATCCAGCTCGGCGAAGACGTCGTCCAGCAGCAACACCGGATCACCCCACTCCGCGCGGAGCAGCTCGTAGGAGCCTAACCGGAGCGCGAGCGCGAACGACCACGACTCGCCGTGGCTGGCGTAGCCGCGTGCAGGGGCGTCGCCGAGGATCAGCGCCAGCTCGTCCCGGTGCGGACCGACCAGGCTTACCCCTCGTTCCAGGTCAGCCTCCCGCGACTCGCGCAGCGCGTCCAGCAGGATCTCGGTCAGCGTGTCGGGCTCGGCGTGCTTTCCGCCGGGCACGCCGTAGCCGTCAGGGATCGCGTCGCCGATGCTGGCGCGGTAGACGACGTGCGCCTGCCGGTCGGAGTTCTGCCCCGCGATGCCCTCGTACGCGGCCGTCGTGTGCGGCGCGAGCTCGGCGACAAGGTCCAGCCGCCCGGCGAGCAGCTGCGCGCCGGCCTCCGCGAGCTGGGTGTCCCAGACGTCGAGGGTGCTCGCCGCGTACGGGTCCTCGCGCCCGCCTCTGCGCTTGCCCGATGTCTTGAGCAGCGCGTTGCGCTGCCGCAACGCCTTCTCGTAGTCCGAGCGCACGCCCGCGTACCTCGGCGCCCGCTGCACAAGGAGGTCGTCGAGGAATCGGCGTCGCTCGCTCGGGTCACCCTTGACAAGTGCGAGGTCCTCCGGTGCGAACAGCACGATCCGCACGATGCCGAGGATGTCCCTCGGCCGGGTGGGCTGGCCGCGGTTGATACGCGCGCGGTTGGTCTTGCCAGGGCTGATCTCCAGCTCGACGCTCATCTCCCGGTCGCCGTTGACGACGGCGGCCCTGAGCAACGCGCGCTCACAGTCGTGCCGCACCAGCGGGGCATCGCTCGACACCCGGTGCGAGCCGAGCGTCGCGAGGTAGCCGACGGCTTCCAGCAGGTTCGTCTTGCCCCTGCCGTTCGGCCCGACGAACACCGTCGGGCCGGTGCCGAGCTCGAGGTCGACGTGCGGCCACGACCGGAAGTCGGTGACCTGCAAGCGGCGAAGGTACATCGGCGGACTCGGTAGTCTCAGCGGTGTCGATATGTCGACATACGCACCGGGTCAGTCCTCTTCCCCGGTACCGGTAACGGCGTGACCGCCGAACTGGTTACGCAACGCGGCGACCGCCTTCATGGCGGGCGAGTCGTCCTGCCGGGACGCGAACCGCGCGAACAGCGCGGCCGAGATCACCGGCGCAGGCACGGCGTGGTTGATCGCCTCCTCGACGGTCCAGCGGCCCTCGCCAGAGTCGTTGACGTAGCCCCTCACCTCGGCGAGGTCCCGGTCCTCTTCCAGCGCACTGACCAGCAGGTCAAGCAGCCAGGACCGGACGACGGTCCCCCGCGACCACGCCTTGAGCACGGCGGGCACGTCGGTGACCTCCCGCGCGACCGCGAGCAGTTCGAAGCCCTCGGCGTACGCCTGCATCAGGCCGTACTCGATGCCATTGTGGACCATCTTCGCGAAGTGCCCCGCGCCGACTTCACCCGCATGAGCGAAACCCTCGTCCCGGGGTCCCTCGGGACGGAGCGCGTCGAAGATCGGCATCGCCTTGGCCACGTCGGCATCGGAGCCGCCGACCATCAGGCCGAAACCGTTCTTCTCACCCCAGACACCACCGGACACCCCCGCGTCGATGTAGCCGACGCCGCGAGCGGCGAGCAATTCGGCGTGCGCCGCGTCGTCGCTGAACCGGGAGTTGCCGCCCTCGATCACCAGGTCGCCTTCACCGAGTAGATCCGCGAGTTCCGCGATCGTGGCACGGGTCGGCTCGCCGGACGGCACCATCACCCAGACGATCCTCGGCGCGTCCAACCGCGACACCAGGTCGGCGAGCGACGCGGTGTCGCTGACGCTCTGGTCGGTGTCGTAGCCGACGACGTCGTGCCCGGCGGCGGTCACGCGGGCCCGCATGCCAGCGCCCATCTTGCCGAGCCCGATCAGGCCCAACTGCACCATCGGTTCACCCCTTCGCGCGTTGGCTCAGCCGGGCAGCCGCACCGGCATCAGCAGGTACAAGTACCCGGACACGACATTGCCATCGGCGTCGGTCGGCTTGAGCAACGCGGGGCGGTTCGGTGTGGTGAAGGTCAACTCGGCGCGGTCGCTGTTCAGTGCGGTGAGGCCGTCGCTGAGGTAGCCGGGGTTGAACGCGATGGTGACCGGCTCGCCCTCGTACTCGACGGGCAGCTCCTCCTCGGCGCTGCCCTCGTCGTCGCCGCCTGCGGTGAGCCGCAGCGATTGGTCGCCGAATTCGAGCCGCACCTGGGTGCCGCGCTCAGCGACAAGCGAGACGCGCTTGATCGCCTCGGCGAGCACGGCGACGTCGAGCACAGCACGGGAGGTGTGCTGCGATGGCAGCAACTGGCGGTACGGCGGGAACTCGGCGTCGAGCAGCCGGGTCGTCGCGTAGCGGCCCGCCCCGGAGAGGCCGAGCAGCCCTTCACTGCTTGAGAGTCCCAATCGGACGGTCGTGCCGCTTGTGCCGAGCGATTTCGCTGCCTCGGCGAGGGTTCGAGCCGGGACGAGAACCGCAGCGTCGGCCATGCCCTCGGCAGGCTGCCAGGTGAACTCCTTCATGGCGAGCCGGAACCGGTCGGTCGCGACCATGGTCAGCGTGTCGCCAGTGATCTCGATCCGCATGCCGGTGAGCATCGGCAGCGTGTCGTCCTTGCCGGACGCGACGGCGACCTGCGCCACGGCCTGGCCGAAGGTGTCACCAGCAAGCTCGCCCGCGAGCGCCGGCTGGGCAGGGAGCTGCGGGTAGTCCTCGACCGGCATGGTCGGCAGGCTGAATCGCGCGCTGCCGCAGGTGATGGTGGCGCGGGAGCCGTCGACGGTGATGTCGACCGGCTGGGCTGGCAGCGCCTTGGTGATGTCGGCCAGCAAGCGGCCGGAGACAAGGGCTTTTCCGCCGTCCGCGATCGTCGCGGGTACCCCGACCGTCGCCGAGACCTCGTAGTCGAACCCGGACACGGTCAGCGCATCGGCGTCGTCCGGCCCGGCGCCTGCTTCCAGCAGCACGCCGCCCAGCACGGGAACCGACGGTCTTGCGGGCAAGCTGCGCGCCACCCAGGCAACGGCATCGGCGAGCCCGTCACGCTCGACCCGGATCTTCATGCGCCACCCCTTCGACGGCCGAGTGGGTACTCGGCATGGCTGGACCTTGTGATGCGCTCCGCCAGGCCAGGTTGACACAGCGGGACGCACCGAGCGGCGACCGTGGCGGCGAGGGTGTCGGCCTGCCGTACGGACGACCGGTGTGCGAAACCACGTTAGAACGTCCGCCCGGAGCTCGTCATCCGGGCCTCGGTTGTGTCATCCGCTCGGTCGCTGGCTCTGTCCCCACAAACCGCGCTTGCTTGTTTTCAAAGAAGTTCTTCCTGTGAAGAAGAGATTTCCGCAGTAGTAATAGGGGCTGTGAATTGTGTGGACAGCCAGTGTTGTCGCTGTTCGCGAGGGCGCGCGAGCTGTGGACATCAGGCGGACGGGCGCCGTGGACAACTTCGGCCGGCGGTGGATCGACGCGAGCCGTTCGTGACGGTCCACCGCCCATCCACCGCCCATCCACCGACGATCCACAGTTTTCCACAGGGTTGTCCTCAGCTGTGGGTGGATAACTCGCCGGGACAACTGACTCGCAGAGTTCGCCCGAGGTGGTGAGTACGCACAGCGTGTCGTCGTCAAGCACCACTGGGCGTGTCGCGCCCATGAGTTGCATCCGTTGTCAAGCCGACGTCCGGGTCGGGTGAACGCTCGACCGTCCCCCTTCTGCGGGCTGCGGCCCGACACCGCCATGGTAACTAGTTAAACCAGTGTTGCACATCGGTTATAGTGGTTACATGCAGACAGGTGTGCGGCTGCTCGACAGCGACGACGGGCGGCGGTTCGGATTCGACCCTGGCAGCTTCGTTCTCGAACTGCTGCTGACCGGCGGGCCGGTACAGGTGCACCGCGCCGAGCTGCTGCGCGGGCCTGGCGACTTCACCGAGTGGGTCGTCGAGTCACGGCTCGCTCGCGTCGCCGCGCTCGACGACGTCCGGGTGCGTCCCTCGGAGCTTCGGGAGCTGAAGGACTTCCGGGACGCGATGTGGTCGGTGGCGCGAGCCGTCGCGCACGGCGAGACGCTCGACCGGGAGAGCATCGAGCGCATCAACGACTGCGCGAGCGTCGACCTCAGTCCCGAGCTCGACCCGGAGACCGGCACCCGGCGCTGGGCGTCGCCGATCACCGGCGAGCAGATTCTCGGCGCCGCGGCCCGCGATGCGATCGAGCTGATCGGCGAGCGCGCCAGTCGTGTCAGGGAGTGCGTCGCCGACGGCTGCGCGCTGTTGTTCTGCGACACGTCGCGGCCGGGCAATCGCCGCTGGTGCTCGATGCGGCGCTGCGGGAATCGCAGCAAAGTGAAGGCATATCGGCACCGGCGAGATTGACGTCCCGCGCGCGGTTCGTGTCCTTATATATAGGGATCGCTATCGCGGACGGCTTCTCCTTATATATGGGGCGCCCGACAACCCCCTTATATATAAGGAGCGAATCGCCGGCTCGCGGACGCGGCATCGGGGCGTCGCGATGCCTGCCATGATGAGTTCGTGTTCCCAGAACCTTCGCGTGTTGATTCGCTCGAACAAACCGGCGTATCGGACAACCAATCCCGCACCGCTCGTCGGGTTCCGCTCGCGCAGGCAACCGGAGTCGTCGGCGTGCTGCTGCTCGCGGCCAGCTCGGTGTCGGTGGGTGTGGTGCCGGTCGACGCGGACCCCAGCGCGATCCCCGTGCTCGGCGGTTTCACGGAGCTGCCCGTGCTCGGCCTCGCCGCCGCTCTGATCGGGATGGGCCTGGTGGCTACCGCATGGCTGCTGCTGGCCACCGTGCTCATCCCGCATCCCGGCGCGGTGTCGCCCCGGCGGATCGTGGCGACGCTGGCGCTGTGGGCCGCGCCTCTGCTGGTCGTGCCCCCGATGTTCAGCGACGACGTCTACAGCTACCTCGCACAGGGCGCCATCGCCGACCACGGCTTCGACCCGTACGCCGGCGGCCCCGCCGACTTCCTGGACACCGACGACCCACTGGTCCGCAACGTCAGCGGCTACTGGGAACACTCGGCCGCCCCGTACGGGCCGGCGTTCCTGCTGATCGCGCAGTTCATCGTGCGGGTCATCGGCACGGACGTCCTCGCGGGCGTGGCGCTGCACCGAGTGGTTTCGCTTGCGGGGCTGGCCATGGTGCTGTGGGCACTGCCGGCACTCGCCCGACGCGCCGGGGTCAGGGTGTCGCGGGCGCTGTGGCTCGGGGTGCTGAACCCGCTGGTGCTGTTCCACCTCGTCGCGGGGATCCACAACGACGCGCTCATGCTCGGGCTCATGCTGGTGGGCATCGAACTCGCGCTGCGCGGGCTCGACCGCGAGCGGCTCGGATACCTCCCGTTGGTGGTGGGCGTCGGGCTGATCGGTACCGCCGCGGCGGTGAAACTGCCCGCCGCCGCGGCGCTTGCGGTGGTCCTCGTAGCGCTTACCCACCGTTGGGGCGGCGGGCCGATCCCTTTCGGTCAAAGCGTCACGGTGACGATCGTGCTGTTCGGCGCGGTGCTCGGGGCGTTCTCGCTCGCGAGCGGGTTCGGGCTCGGCTGGGTCGCCGGGCTGTCGACACCCGGTGAGGTGAACAGCTGGCTCGCTCCGACCAACCAGGCCGGGTTCCTCGCGGGCGGCATCGGGATGCTGTTCGGCGTCCCCATCACAGAGATCGCGATCGACGTCGGCAAGGTTGTCGGCGTGCTGGTCGCTGCGGTGCTCGGCGTCGTCGTCCTGCGGCGGATGCTCGCGGGCAGCGTCGAGCCGGTGACCGGGCTCGGGATGCTGTTCGCGGTGGCGATCGTCTGCGGTCCCGTTGTGCAGCCGTGGTATCTGCTCTGGTGCGTGCTTCCGTTGTCGGCCGTTGTGCTGCGGACCCGCTGGCTCTGGGTGCTGTCCTGGCTCAGCGTGGTGCTCGCCGTGATCGTGCCGCCGCTCGGATCCGGCATCCACGGCGACGTCGTCGGCATCGCGCTCGCCTACGCCATCGCCTTCGCCGTGCTCGGGGCGGTGATCGTGGTGGCGCGCTCGCTCAGGATTGCTTCGCCTGCTGTTTGATCCGGCTGGTCAGCTCCTGCACCTGGTCGTAGATCCGCCTGCGCTCCGCCATCTCCTTGCGGATCTTCTTGTCCGCGTGCATCACCGTGGTGTGATCCCGGCCGCCGAAGGTCTGCCCGATCCTCGGCAGCGACATGTCGGTGAGCTCGCGGCACAGGTACATCGAGATCTGGCGCGCGGTGGCAAGCGCCTTGGTCTTGCCCGGCCCGCACAGGTCCTCGATCGCGACGTCGAAGAACTCGGCGGTGACGCCCATGATCGTGGACGCGGTGATCTCGGGCGTCTGCGAGTCGGGGATCAGGTCCCGGAGGACGATCTCGGCGAGGCTGACCTCGACCGGCTGCTGGTTCAGCGAGGCGAAGGCCGTCACCCGGATGAGTGCGCCTTCGAGCTCGCGGATGTTGGCCTCGATGCGGTTCGCGATGAACTCGAGGACGTCGCCGGGGACATCGAGCCGGTCCTGAGCGGCCTTTTTGCGCAGGATCGCGATGCGGGTCTCCAGCTCGGGCGGCTGGATGTCGGTGATCAGGCCCCACTCGAACCGGGTACGCAGCCGATCCTCGAGGGTCTCCAGGCGTTTCGGGGGGCGGTCGGATGAGACGACGATCTGCTTGTTCGCGTTGTGCAGCGTGTTGAAGGTGTGGAAGAACTCCTCCTGGGTTCCTTCCTTGCCTTCCAGGAACTGGATGTCGTCGACGAGCAGGATGTCGATGTCGCGGTAGCGGCGCTGGAACGCCACCTTGCGGTCGTCGCGCAGCGAGTTGATGAAGTCGTTGGTGAACTCTTCCGTCGACACGTAGCGCACGCGCATGCCGGGGAACAGCCGCTGCGCGTAGTGCCCGACCGCGTGCAGCAGGTGTGTCTTGCCAAGCCCGGACTCCCCCCAGACGAACAGCGGGTTGTAGGCCCGCGACGGCGCCTCGGCGACGGCGACGGCCGCGGCGTGCGCGAAGCGGTTGGACGCGCCGATCACGAAGGTGTCGAAGGTGTACTTCTCGTTGAGCCGGGTCTTGGACGTCTGCGGCTTGGCGGGTGCGGTGTAGGGCTGGCCCGCGACCGGGCGGCCGGAGAAGGTTGGCCAGATCTCGTGGACGGCGGCCATGGCCTCGCCCTCTTCGTCCACCTCTTCGTCATCGGACTCGCCGGTCTGGTCGCCGGAGCCGTTGGCGCCGTTCGAGCGGTAGCCGTCGCCGGTGTCGCCGTGCTCGGTCCCGGTCTGGCCCGCCGCAACCGGCTGCGCGGTCGCCGCGGGGATCTGGTCGCCGGCCTCGACGGTGTCGACCTTGACCGCGAGGGAGACCGACCGGCCGAGCCTGCGCGAGAGCGCGTCGGTGATGGGATCACGAAGTGCGCGCTCGATCGCTTCCTTGGCGAAATCACTCGGTGCGGCGAGGAGTGCGGTGCCGTCGAGGAGCCCGATCGGTCTCGTCACGCGCATCCATGCCCGCTGTTGCGGGGAAAGCGTCCCGCTGGAGAGCTCCCGGACGACCTGCTCCCACACAACTCCCAAATTGACTTGGTGTTCGGACACCTGCTCGGCTCCCCTCCCCTCCGGTCCACGACGATGTCGGCGTCAACGCTGGCAACGACCGCTCGCCACGATCACCTGAATGGGCACCTGCCCAGCAGGTATCCACACGGTTATCCACAACTGTGCACTAATGTACTGCGGCCGTAGAACGTCCTGCGGCCGAGTGCGACTAGGCTATCGGCAGAGGTTGTGGCACAGAGCCGCGCGACTCGGTAAGAACCTCAGAAGGGGAACGCTAACAAGCACCGCGAGCTGCCACAAGACTTCCATGGCGGCAAGCATCGCACCATACACGGCGTGTTGCCACTCGGTCCAACTATCGTGACGGCGTGTCGCTACAGGGGGCCGAGTGAAACCGTGTTCGTACCGGTGCGTACCCTCGAAAGGTCTCCCGTCGACACCGGGCGGGTTTCGCGTGCCCGGGTTCTCCCGCATGTACAGCGGAGCCAGGTCGGTCGGAGACACGCCAGACGCAGGTTGACTGTCGGCGCCACAAACCGTGGCTGCCCGACGGTCAGTGAATCATGAGAAACCGGGAGACACTGCCGTGAGTAAGCGCACCTTCCAGCCGAACAACCGTCGACGTTCCCGTAAGCACGGGTTCCGGCTCCGGATGCGGACACGCGCGGGCAGGAGCATTCTCGCCGCCCGCCGCCGTAAGGGCCGCGCCAAGCTGTCCGCCTGAGTTCCGGGGCAGCGAGGCAGGCTTGTTACCCGCATCCGCGCGGTTGCGACGGAGTGAGGATTTCCGATTGGTCATGCGCAGGGGCGCACGATCAGGTCGACGCAGGCTTGTCGCACACGTTCTCACCAGTGACCCGGCCGCCTGCTCTGACACTCCGGCTCGCGCAGGGTTCGTCGTGAGCAAGGCGGTCGGGAATGCCGTCGTGCGGCATCGGGTCGTTCGCCGTCTGCGACACCTGGTCGCTGCGAGGTTGGGAACGTTGCCGCGCGGCACCACGTTGGTTGTACGTGCGCTCCCCCCTGCCGCATCGGCGACGAGCGCGGAGCTCAGTGAGGATCTTGACCGAGCACTGCGCAAGCTCGGGCTGTTCAGTGAGGAGCGCGGGACCGCTGCCGGGGATCCGGCGTGAGCACGAGCATGGCATCGGACGCTGAGATCAGGGACCGGTGCCACGAAGAAGGTGACTGCCGCATGAGCGATCACCACCCCGCGCCGCCCGCAGCGTCGACACCGAGCCCGCTCGCTTGGGTGCTGTTGCTTCCCATCTGGCTGTACCGCGTGGTGCTTGCGCCCCTGCTTCCACCCGCGTGCCGTTTCTATCCGAGCTGCAGCGCCTACGCCGTCGAGTCGTTGACCCGACATGGCGCGTTCGGCGGGCTCTACCTCAGCGTGCGCCGGTTGCTGCGCTGCGGTCCGTGGCATCCGGGAGGTTTCGACTTCGTGCCCGAGCGCTTCAGCTTCCGTGTTCAGCCCGACATGAGCCGTTGTCCGGACGACCTGGACTCTGACATTCCGACACAGGAGTTGCCGTAGTGTTCGAATATCTTCTCTACTACCCAGTCACGTTCATTTTGTGGGTCTGGCACAAGGTGTTCGGCTTCGTGCTCGGCGAGGCCAACGCGATCTCCTGGGTACTTGGCATCGTCTTCCTGACCTTCACCGTCAGGGCGATCCTGTTCAAGCCATTCGTGAGCCAGGTCCGCTCGATGAAGAAGATGCAGGACTTCGCTCCCGAGATCAAGAAGATCCAGAAGCGCTACGCCAACGACCGGCAGGCGCAGGCGCAGGCGATGCAGAAGCTGCAGCGCGAGCACGGCGTCAACCCGCTCGGTGGCTGCCTGCCGATCCTGCTGCAGGTTCCGGTCTTCATCGGTCTGAACCACACGCTGCGGGCGTTCCAGTACCACCACGATAATCATCCAGAGTGGGGCAACTACTTCTTCAACCGCACCGGCGTCGAACAGTACATCGACGCCAACCTGTTCGGCTCGAACCTCGGGCAGGCGATCTACAACACGGGGCTCACCGGCGGCACGGGTGACGGCGCCTTCCACGCCACCGCGATTCCGGTCGCTGTTCCGCTGATGATCCTCGCCAGTGTGCTGACGCACCTGACCGCGCGGCACTCCGTTGATCGGCAGAACCCCGCGTCGGCGACGCAGCAGACCGCCATGATGAACAAGCTGACGCTGTACGTCTTCCCGATCGGCCTGCTCGTGTTCGGCGCCTTCCTGCCGCTTGGCTTGCTGATCTACTTCCTGTCCAACAACGCCTGGACGCTGATGCAGCAGCGGATCGTCTACACGAGGATCGACCGCGAGGAAGAGGCGAAGAAGGTCGAGCAGACCGAGAAGCGGAGCACCCTCGCGCCGAAGCCGGGCCAGAAGCCGACCCAGCAGAAGAAGCGCCCGACCACAACCCCAACGAAGGGCACCTCGGGCTCTTCTGCCAAGAGCACGTCCGCGAAGTCGTCGTCTTCCAAGAGCGCCTCGTCGAAGAGCACCTCGGCCAAGAGCACCTCGGCCAAGAGCGCCTCGGCCAAGAGCGCCTCGGCCAAGAGCGCCTCGGCCAAGGGCAGTGCGGCCAAGGGCAGTGCGGCCAAGAGTTCCGGGACCAAGAAGCAGGGCACGAGTCAGGCCAAGGGCCAGAGCAAGTCGGCGTCGTCCCCCTCGTCTTCGTCGGGCGCGTCTGATGGCAAAGCGGGCCAAGGTAAGTCATCCGGTAACTCATCGAGCAAGTCATCGAGTGCGGCGCCTCCGAACGGTTCGGGCGGATCGAACTCGGCGAGTGACACAGCGAACAAGAAGGCCGACCGGAAGCGGCGCTAGGGCAAAAGAAGGAGACGATCATGGCTGAGACGGCACAGCGGGCTGTCGAGTCGGAACCCGCCGAATCGGCGCCGCCGGACGGCGACGGTAGGGTCACGCACTCTTCCGACGCCGACGATGCGCTGGTGCAAGAAGGCGACATCGCCGGTGACTATCTTGAGCGCTTGCTCGATCTGCTCGACTACGACGGCGACATCGATCTGGACGTCGAAGGCAGCCGGGCGATCGTGAGCATCGACGGCGGCGAGGATCTGGACAAGCTCGTGGGTCCGCGCGGCAACGTGCTGGAGGCGCTACAGGAGCTGACCCGGCTCGCGGTGCAGCAGGAGACCGGGGTGCGGAGTCGGCTCATGCTCGACATCGCGGGCTGGCGGGCGGACCGCCGTGCGGAGCTGACCGAGCTCGGCAGGACCACGGCGGAGCAGGTCGCGGAGAGCGGCGAGCCGGTGCGCCTGAAGCCGATGACACCGTTCGAGCGCAAGGTGGTGCACGACGCGGTGGCTGCCGTGACGGGCGTGTCAAGTGAGAGCGAGGGCGAGGAGCCTCGCCGCCGGGTCGTGGTGGTTCCGGAGACCTGACCGACGAAGCGACAGACAACGGGGCGGTCCGAAAGGGCCGCCCCGTTTGTTGTGTCTGGGCTCCAGCGGTCTCGGACACGTCGGCCCGACGATGTGGCTTGGTCGACCGATCCGGATCGGTCACGGGAGATCGGAGCGCTTGGCGAGTTTCACGTGAAACCGCGATCGGCGGGCCGGATGTAGTCGACGGCGGCCGCGAGTGCCGTGGAGCCGTGTCGGCAGTACTGGGGTCGGTTCATATGCACCAGTCGGAGCGGAGTCGGTTGGCCTCACAGTGCCGCTCGACGCAGCTCGGTTTCACATGAAACAAGACTGGCGGCGTAGGACGATGCGGAAGTGCGATCAGCGGGTTGTCATTGCGCACCGGCGTCTGGCGTTCCCCGCCCCGCGACCGCTCCGCGTCTTGACCCGTTTCACGTGAAACGCGGTCCGATCGAGTGGCACCGAGAGGGTGCGGGAGAATCGGGTGCGATCCATCCCGATCGACCCGACAGGACGTGACGAGTGAGCGCGGTTGAGCATCCGGTTCCTACCCCCGATGTAGCCCGGCAAGTGTTCGGCGACCAGGTCGACCGCGCAGCGGAGTTCGTGAGCCTGCTCGTCGAGCGCGGTGTCGCCCGTGGCGTGATCGGTCCGAGGGAGATCGACCGCCTCTGGGATCGCCACCTCTTTAACTCCGCCGTCCTGTCCGAGTTGATTCCGAACGGCGCCCGCGTGATCGACGTGGGGTCGGGAGGTGGCTTCCCGGGTATCCCGCTGGCGATCGCGCGACCGGACGTCGATGTTGTGTTGCTGGAACCCATGGCGCGACGGATCGACTGGCTCCACGAAGTCGTCGACCGGTTGGAGCTATCCAAGGTGACCGTGGTCCGGGGGCGGGCCGAAGAGAAGGCGACCCGCAAGGAGGTCGGCGCTGCCGACGTCGTGACCGCACGGGCCGTGGCGCCTCTCGGGAAGCTCGCCCGCTGGTGCCTGCCACTGGTCCAGCCTGACGGCGTGCTGCTCGCGCTCAAGGGTGATAGCGCGGCGGAGGAAATCGAGCGGGACGCCGCGCTGATCCGCTCAGCGGGCGGGATCGACCCCGCCGGGGTGCGATGCGGCGAGGGCGTTGTGGAGCGCCCGACGACCGTGGTGTGCGTCCGGAAGGGCGCGCGAGTGGACCGGTCGCAGGGACAATTTGGGCGAAGGCGTCCTTAACAGTGCGCCACTGGTGTGTTTCGCATCCAACGCGCCCCAGGAGTGTTCTGCTTGCCACCCCGGCCGTGGGAGGATGATGCCGCCGCGCTCGGACGGGATGTGCACCGTCGGATGGTCGCGGATCGATCGCACAGGTGACGAGCTGTCGCTAGCGCCAGCGGCACGAGATTATGCCGCGCGACCGGTGTCAGGTCGGACGAGCCGTACGGTCGAGGAGCTTGAATGTTGCTACACCACGACAAGACAGGGATGTTCCACGTGAAACGGTGCACGCTCAGGCACGCGAGTACACCAACGAATGCCGCTGGGAGGTGGCCGCGCCAGTGAACCCGCCAGCTGTTCCCGGCGAGCATGGCAACGCACCGGGTTGGACCCCGATCGCGGAAGAAGCCGTCCGCGCCGCCCGGGTGCTCCACCCCGAAGGTAATGCGCTCCCCCGCCCTACCAAACGACGTGTCATTACGGTCGCGAACCAGAAGGGGGGCGTAGGCAAGACCACCAGCACGGTGAACCTCGCCGCAGCGCTTGCCCTTCACGGTCTCCGGGTGCTCGTCATTGACCTCGACCCCCAAGGCAATGCCAGCACGGCGCTCGGTGTCGAGCACCGCTCGGGCACGCCATCGATCTACGAAGTCCTCATCGGCGACGTCTCGGTGGCCGACGCGACGTCGGTGAGCGACCAGTCGGACAACCTCTTCTGCATCCCGGCCACGATCGACCTCGCCGGCTCCGAGATCGAGCTGGTGGAGATGACTTCCCGGGAGTCGCGCCTCAAGGAGGCGCTCACGAGCCAATCACTGGACGCGTTGGGGGTCGACTACGTCTTCATCGACTGCCCGCCGTCACTTGGCTTGCTCACGGTGAACGCGCTCGTGGCCGCGCACGAGGTGCTGATCCCGATACAGTGCGAGTACTACGCGCTGGAAGGTCTCGGCCAGCTGCTGAGCAACATCGAACTGGTACAGGCGCACCTCAATCGCGATCTCTCCGTCTCCACGATCCTGCTCACGATGTACGACGGCAGGACGAAGCTCGCCGATCAGGTCGCGGACGAGGTCCGGAACCACTTCGGTGACGTCGTGCTCCGCACGATTATCCCCCGCAGCGTGAAGGTCTCCGAGGCGCCGGGCTACGGCCAGACGGTGCTCGCCTACGACCCTGGCTCGCGGGGATCCATGAGTTACGTCGACGCGGCTAAGGAAGTCGCTGAGCGTGGCGTCGAGCACCGGGAGGCGTCGTGATCGATACTTATCGGGGCATACTCGTTCACGCCAGCACGAGGGCTGGCGCAACGGAGCAGGAGTAGGCATGGCTGAGCGAAGGGGCGGGCTCGGTAAGGGGCTCGCGGCTCTGATCCCCACCGGTCCAGCGACTGACGAGACGGACGAGGCCACCCCGAAGGCCAACGTCAAGATCGTCAACAACGCCGACTGGTTCGCCGCGAATGGCGCCGTCGGCGCGCCGAGTGGTGAGGTCGCAGGCGCCGTCTACCAAGAGGTGCCCGTCGCTTCGGTCACACCGAACCCGAAGCAGCCCCGACAGGTCTTCGACGAGGAGGCGCTGTCCGAGCTGCAGCATTCGATCCGCGAGTTCGGGCTCATGCAGCCGATCGTGGTGCGGCAGCTCGAAGGCGAGAAGTACGAACTCGTCATGGGCGAGCGGCGGCTGCGGGCCGCAGAACGCGCCGGCCTGGACAAGATCCCCGCGATCGTGCGGCAGACCGCCGACGACGCGATGCTGCGCGACGCCCTGCTGGAGAACATCCACCGGGTGCAGCTGAACCCGCTCGAAGAGGCATCGGCGTATCAGCAGTTGCTGGAAGAGTTCGAGGTGACCCACGAGGAACTCGCCGGGCGCATCGGCCGCAGCCGCCCGGTCATCACCAACACCATCCGCCTGCTCCGGCTCCCCTTCCCCGTGCAGCGTCGGGTCGCCGCCGGTGTACTCTCCGCAGGCCACGCCCGCGCGTTGCTGTCGCTCGAAGATCCGGACAGTCAGGAAGACCTCGCCGGGCGCATCGTGTCGGAGGGCCTGTCCGTCCGCGCGACCGAGGAAGCGGTCACCCTCGCCAAGCGAGAGGAACCCGCCAAGCCGAAGCAACAGCATCGGAAGCCGATGCAGGCGCCTGGGCTACAGGATCTTGCGGACCGGCTTTCCGATGCCTTCGACACCAAGGTGAAGGTCGACCTCGGCAAGCGGAAGGGTCGCATCATCGTCGAGTTTGGCTCAGTCGACGATTTGGAGCGCATTGTCGGCCTGATGGATCCGAATAAGTCCTCATAGCTTGCTGGGTTGACGTATCGAACAAAACTGCGATAACGGACATCGAAAAGCCCGCGAGTCTTCACCCGACGTCATTTCGTCACGGTGATGATTGCCGGACGGCGCCGACGGTCAGCCCCGGCGGCTGGCCTGATCGATCAGATCGGAGTAGATCGTGCCGATAGACTTCCCGGACGCCTCGATCGCCATCGGCACCGTCGACGTTTCGGTCAGCCCCGGCGAGATGTTCACCTCAAGGAACTGGACCGTGCCGTCCTCGGCCACCATCGCGTCGGTGCGGGAGATGTCCCTGAGCCCGAGAAGCCGGTGCGCGGCCACCGCCAACTCGCTCACCGCGCGGGTGGCGTCATCGGACAACCGCGCGGGCGCGAAGAAGTCCGTCAGGCCCGCCGTGTAGCGCGCGGTGTAGTCGTAGATGCCGCCTTCCGGCACGATCTCCACCGCGGGCAGCGCGGTCGGCTCGCCGTTCAGCTCGATCACGGTCACCGCGACCTCGGTGCCCGAGATGTAGCGCTCGGCCAGAACCGTCTCGCCATACGCGAAGCAGCCGACCATCGCCGTCGGTAGTTCGGCGGCGTCGCTGACGACCTGCGCGCCCAGCGCGGACCCGCCCTGGTCCGGCTTGAGGATCAGCGGCAGCCCGATGCGGGTCACCATCGCGTCCAGCACGGCCTGCGCGCCCAGTTCGCGGAAGGTGCTGTGCGGCAGCACCACCCACTCCGGTGTCGCGTGCCCCGCTTCGAGCAGCTCGGCCTTCGCGATCGGCTTGTCCCACGCGCGTCGGCACGCGTGCGCGGAGGTGCCGACGAACGGGACGTCGAGCATCTCCAGGATCGACTGCACCGACCCGTTCTCGCCTTCGCCGCCGTGCAGCGCGACCACCGCGGCCGCGGGGCGCTCGGTGCGCAACCGGGTGATCAGCTCGGCGTCGGTGTCCCACTCCTCGACATGGAACCCCTCATCGCGCAGGACCGCCGACAGCCTCCGCCCGGAACGCAGCGAGACGTCGCGTTCGTGCGAAAGCCCGCCAGCAAGCACGGCAACGGTTCGATCTGCCACTCTGGACAACTCCTTGTGTATCAACGATTTCGTGCGTGCCGGAGCGCTAGGCGGTGTCCGGCGACGGTGACTCCGGCCCCGAGGTCAGTCGAGTGTGGACGGTACCGAAGGTGCGGACAAGCTCCAATTCGGACTCAAGCACGCCTGCCAGCCTACGCACGCCTTCCTTCAGCCGCTCGGGCGTCGGGTAGCAGTACGACAGCCGCATCTGCCTGCTGCCGAAGCCGTCCGCGTAGAAACCGGTGCCGGAGGCATAGGCGACCCTGGCGGTCACGGCGCGTGGCAGCATCACCTTGGTGTCCACCCCTTCGGGCACGGTCACCCAGACGTAGAACCCGCCGTCCGGGTGAGTCCAGGTGCAGCCTGGCGGCATGTGCTGCTCCAGCGCGGAGAGGATCGCGTCGCGGCGTTCCCGGTAGATCTCGCGGAACTTCTTGATCTGGCCCATCCAGTCGTGCGTCGTCAGGTAGCGCGACACAAGCAGTTGGTTCAGCGTCGGCGGGCACAGCGTCGCGGACTCCGCCGCAAGCACCAGTTTCTCGCGCACCGCGTGCGGCGCGAGCACCCAGCCGACCCTGATGCCGGAGGCGAACGTTTTGGAGAACGAGCCGAGGTAGACGACGTTGTCGGGGTCGGTCGCCCGCAGCGCGGGATAAACCTGGCCGTCGAATCCGAGCAGGCCGTACGGATTGTCCTCGATGACCAGAACGCCGTGCCTACGGCAGATCTCAAGCACCTGCTCGCGGCGGGACACCGCCATCGTGACGCCAGCCGGGTTGTGGAAGTTGGGGATCGTGTAGAGGAACTTGACCCGTTTGTCCTGCTTGGCGATCTGCGTCAGCGCCTCTTCCAGCCGGGACGGCACCAGGCCGTCGTCGTCCATCTCGACGTGCACGACCTCGGCCTGGTAGGCGGTGAAGGAGCCGAGCGCGCCCACGTACGACGGGCCCTCGGCGATCACGACGTCGCCTGGGTCGCAGAAGAGCCGCGTGACCATGTCAAGGCCCATCTGCGAGCCGACCGTGATGACGACGTCGTCCGGGTGCGCCTGGATGTTCTCCAGCGCCATGATCTCGCAGATCTGCTCCCGCAGCTTCGGCACGCCGTGTGCGGAGCCGTACTGCAGCGCGACCTGGCCGTCTTCGGCGATGGTGTCGGCCAACTGCGTGGCGAGCGACTCGAGCGGCAGCGCGGCCAGGTTCGGCATCCCGCCTGCCAGCGACACCACCTCCGGCCGGCTCGCCACCGCGAACAACGCCCTGATCTCGGATGCCGTCATGCCCTCTGTGCGCGCGGCGTAGCGGTCGAGGTGCGGGTCGAGCTTGCGCGGGGCCTGCCCGGCTGTGTCGCCGTGGGGCGACACAGCCCCGGAATGGGAACTTGGATCAGCTGGAGTCATCTGGTCGTCACCTAGGTCGCGGTAGGTCAGTCCATCGAGTGTAACCAGCCCCTCCCCACCAGCGGTGATGCTGCCGCATCGCATCACACCCTGACGGGCGCTAGCCGTGGCGCGTTTCGTCGGCTTATCCTGGCAGGGGCGGGGTTCCTTGCCCGTGGTTTCGCGGCGCCGCACGTCGTTCTGGCGCCCCCGCTGGGCAGACTCCGATGGCGCCGCTGTCGCCTGCCCGCACGCTAGAGCTTGCCGGACTCATGGAGGTCCTGTGTCGCGTCGTGTCGTCGGCATCACGCTCGACAACCTGGAGGACGTGCCGCGCCACTGCCGCCGCTGCGTCTACTGGGAGATGGCACCGCACCTCAGGGTCACAGCTGAGGAGTTCGGCGAGACGGAGTTCGAGAAGGAAGCCTGGGTGTCCAGCCTGCTGCTTGAGTGGGGCTCCTGCGGCCGGGTCGCCTACAGCGGCAACCTCCCTGTCGGGTTCGTGCTCTATGCCCCGCCCAGCGCCGTGCCAAGGTCGGCCGCCTTCCCGACGTCGCCGCCAAGCCCGGATGCCGTGCTGCTCACGGCGTTTCACGTGCTGCCGGAGTTCCGGGGCGGCGGGCTCGGCAGGCTGCTGGTGCAGGCCGCCGTGCGCGACCTGACCCGGCGAGGCGTGAAGGCCGTCGAGTCATTCGGCGACGCCGACCCCGACGCAGCGGAGCGCGGCAGCCATGACTGCGTTGTGCCCTCGTCGTTCCTGGCCAGCGTCGGGTTCAAGACCGTGCGCCCGCATCACCGCTGGCCGTTGCTGCGGCTCGAGCTGCGCTCCGGCATGTCGTGGAAGGAGGACGTCGAGTCGGCGCTCGAGGACCTGCTCGGCCACGTGACGGTGTCGACGGCGACGCCGCAGCTCACCCGTACCCGCTAAGTCGGGACTCGCGGCACCAGAGCGCGGGACTCGCGGCTAGTGCTTGGCGAGCTCGTGGCGGAGGACGTCGGCGAACGTGAAGGTGCCTGTGGGCTGGTCGTTCTCGCCGAGTAGGTACAGCCGCTTGATCGCGATGAGGATGCCCTCCGCGACGACGTCCCGGAACGCGGGGTCGGACAGCTTCGCCCTGTCGTCGTCGTTGGTGAGGTAGCCGATCTCGGCGCGCACCGCGGGACACCGCGTCAGCCGCAGGATCTCCCACGTCTTGGGGTGCACCCGGCAGTCGAGCAGCCCGGTGCGCGCGACAAGCTCCCGCTGGATGTAGCTGGCGAGCAGCTCACCAACGGTGGACGTCGTGCCGTTGCCGGTGCCGAAGTGGAACATCGCGACGCCGTTCGCTGATGGTGAGGCGTTCCGGTCGCAGTGCAGCGAGAGGAACAGGTCGGCGCCCGCCTCGTTCGCGAACGCCGCGCGCTCGGCCTCAGACGGCCCGCGCTGCGGGCCGCGCGAGATGAACGCCTCCATGCCGGTGGCCTTCATCCTGCCTTCGAGCCTGCGGGCGAGGTCCCACGCGACGTCGGCCTCGCGCACGCCTTCGACAGACACGCCGGTGTCGTCACCGCCGTGACCAGGGTCGATGACGATGCGCTTGCCACGAAGCCTCGGTCCAGCCTGCCGGACCTGTTCCTGCTCGCGCAGGAAAACCGGTCTGCCGCCGCGCGCCCGTGGCGAGAGCTGCTTGAGTGCCCGCACCGTCGCCGCGCCGCACATGCCGTCGACAAGCAGTCCGTAGTCGCGCTGGAAGCTGCGCAGCGCTTGCTCGGTGCGCGGACCGAAGGCGCCGTCCGGCCTGCCGCCATCATAGCCGAGTTCGGTGAGCCGTTCCTGCAGCGCGAAGACGTCGTCCCCGTGCACCTGGGCCGACATCAGGTAGGCCAGCGGCCTGCTGCCGAGGTGGTAGCTGGCGCCACGGAGCGACCGGTACGTCGCTGGTCCCACGATGCCGTCGGTGAGCAGCCCTCTTCGTTGCTGGAAAGTGCGCACGGCGTGCTCGATGTCGGCATCGAAAGTGACCTGCTGAGCGTTCTCGGAACCGTTCGGCAGGGTGCGCAGGCCCAAGCCGACAAGCAGGGACCGTATCTCGGCGACGTCGGGCCCGACATCGCCGTGGCGGAGTACCCGCATGCACTCCTCGTTCTTTCCGTGTGCGCCAGCGCTCACCGATATAGGGTGAACCCCCGAGTCATTCTCGGGGGTTCCATTGTGCCTTGTGAACTCTGCGTGAGCGCGTAGGGAGGGTGGGTGCGCCGGGGATTCTGACCCCATGGCGCAATCACCGCGCGCTGGATCAACGCTCGGTGCGTGTGAGCAGGTCAGCGGTTCGACGCAGACAAATGGGGCCACCACCGAACGCCGTACGGTGGCGTTGCCGGTGGTGACCCCATGTAGTCATCCGATGTCTCGGCGTGTCGGTGCAGAGGTCAGGCGGGATGTCGATCTCAGTTCAACACGTCGGAGAGGTCGTTCAGCAGCGCGGCCTTCGCCTTCGCGCCGACGATCTGCTTGACCGGCTTGCCGCCCTGGAACAGGATCAGCGTCGGCACCGACATGACCTGAAAGTCCCGCGCGGTGCCGGGGTTTTGGTCGATGTCGAGCTTGGCGACGGTCAGCTTGTCCGCGTGCTCGGTCGCGATCTCCTCAAGTACAGGGGCGACCATCTTGCACGGGCCGCACCAGGTGGCCCAGAAGTCGACAAGCACCGGCTTGTCGCTGCCGAGGACGTCGTCGTTGAAGCTGGCGTCGGTGACGGTGACGGTGGAACCGGCCATCAATTTCTCCCTTGTCAATCGTGGGCCCCGCTAGGAGGCCTGGTGTGGTTGTCCTGTGCTGTCTCAGTTGGTCGCCGGAGCGGTGGCCGCGTAGCCGCCGCCCACCATTTCCGCCGCCTCGTGCGCGGACGACTCGCCGTGCTCTGCGAGCCAGCGCTCCGCGTCGATCGCGGCCGAGCAGCCGGTGCCCGCCGCCGTGATCGCCTGCCGGTAGGTGCTGTCGACCAGGTCGCCGCAGGCGAAGACGCCGTCGACGTTGGTGTAGGTGCTCCTGCCTTCGGTGCGGACGTAGCCCGCCTCGTCGGTCTCGACCTGTCCCTTGGCGAGGTCACTGCGCGGGTCGTGGCCGATGGCGACGAAGAAGCCACTGACGTCCAGCGTCGACTCCTCGCCGGTGACGGTGTCCTTGAGCCGTACGCCCTTCACGGTGCCATCGCCGACCACCTCGGTGACCTGCGCGTTCGTCCGCCACTTGATCTTCTCGTTGGCGCGGGCGCGCGCCAGCATGATCTTGGAAGCGCGGAACTCGTCGCGCCGGTGGATAACCGTGACGCTGCGAGCGAACTTGGTCAGGAAGGTGGCCTCCTCCATCGCGGAGTCGCCACCGCCGACGACTGCGATGTCGTGGTCGCGGAAGAAGAAGCCGTCGCATGTCGCGCACGACGAGACGCCCCTGCCGAGCAGCTCCTGCTCGCCTGGCACGTACAGGTACCTCGGCTCGGCGCCCATCGCGAGGATGACGGTGCGCGCGGCGTAGCGCTGCCCGTTGGCCGTGACGTACTTGACCGGCCCGGTCAGCTCGAGCTGCTCGACGTCCTCCGACCGCAGCTCGGCGCCGAACCGCTCGGCCTGGGTGCGCATCTCGTCCATCAGCTCAGGACCCTGGATGCCGTCCCGGAAGCCGGGATAGTTCTCGACCTCCGTCGTGGTCATCAGCGCGCCACCGAACTGGGAGCCCTCGAACACCAGTGGTTCGAGCTGGGCGCGGCCCGCGTAGACCGCTGCCGTGTAGCCCGCGGGCCCGGAACCCACGATGATCACGTTTCGAATGTCTTCGGCTGCCACCAGGGACCTCCGCTCGTGCCCCGTTCCGGGGGCTGATCGTCTTGCTGTAGGCGTCAACACGATCGTATGCGCTGTTGTTCCCGCCGCGTTCGTGGCACGGGACACGCGCCGTGCTACCCGCCGACGACCTCGTCGTAGATGATCCCCGGGTTGTCCCTGTCGCAGCTCGCCGGGAACGCGAGCATCCGGTACTTGGCCAGCTCACCGGTGGTGAACACGGCAAGCACGGCCTCTTCGCCCTCAACCGTCGCCGGCCGGACGCCGAGCAGTTCGTTGTCGATGGTGAGCTCGTTCGCTTCGAGACAGGCGTCCAGCCCGGCACGGTTGCCGAACGCGCCGAAGTCCTTGACGCCGATCGTCTTGGGCGCACCGGACCCGACGTCGTCGCCGCGCAGCGACAGCGGCTGGTCGGAGGACTCGTTCGCCGAGTCACCCGCGAGCGGCGTGCCCTGCGTGGTCTGCGACGGCAACGAGACGGCGACGGTGGCCACGATGGCGGCGGCAGCAGTCAGCAGGCCCGCACCCCAGCCGAGCTGCTTGGCACGCCTGCGCCGCGCCAGGTCGACGACCTGCCCCTGCTGCGGCGGGACGGGCGGCGCTACCGCGTGCTGCTGCGACGTCGAGGGAAACGCCCGCTCGCGTTCGGCGGCCAGCGCGGCGTCGATGCGCGCTGCCACGTCGTCAGGCATCGGCGCGACCGGCGCCTCCCGCAGCCCTGCGAGCTCGGCCTTCGTCGTGTCCAGGGCGTCGAGCACGGCCATCGCGTCTGCGTCGTCACGCACCCGCGACCACACCTCGGCCGCCGCAGCACCGTCGAGCGCACCGGCGTGCATCTCGGCGAGCTCGTCGACCGTCCATGACCGGGAGTCGGCGCCGGCAGGCGGGTCCGAGTCAGTCATTGTCCCTCCCTCTGCCGTGGTGACCCTGGCTGGTGACCACGTGCGGGGCGCTGCGCGGTGGCAGTGCGTTTGCTTTCGTGAGGTGGGACGTTCGCATTCGCATCGGGGTTCCGCAGATGATGGAGAACCTTGGCCAGTTTCGCGCGACCACGGGCGCATCTGCTCTTCACGGTGCCTTCCGCGACGCCGAGCAGCGACGCCGTCTCCGCCACCGAGTAGCCCTCGACGTCGACCAGCACGATCGGCACCCGCTGCTCGTCTGGCAGCTCGGACAGCGCGTCCGAGATCAGCATCCTTGTCTCTCGCTGCGCCATCGTGTCGCCGGGCGCTGCTGGCTCTCGGTATTCGTCGGTGTCTGGCAGCGGTACGGTCGGCCGGGACTGCCGCTTGCGGATCCTGTCAAGGCAGGCGTTCACCACTATCCGGTGCAGCCAGGTGCTGACCTGGGACTCGGCGCGGAACTTGGCTGCGGCCCTGAACGCCGAGATGATCGCCTCTTGCAGCGCGTCAGCGGCTTCCTCGTGATCGCGCATGGTGCGCAGGGCTACCGCCCACATCCTGTCCTTGTGCCGCCGGACGATCTCGCTGAAGGCGGAGGGATCACCAGCGGCATGGGCGGCGATGAGATCGGCGTCCGTTGGTGCGGCTGCGGTCACTCGGCAGAGCTTAGTAGGGCAGGGCAGGGGCCTCGCGCGCGCCCGCGATCACCAGCGTGTTAGGCGTCAGGCCGAGGGACGGCGATAGAACTCCAGGTCGCCGATGGTGGACTGGAACTGGCCTTCCTGCCCGCCGAGCCTGGTGAGCCAGACGATGGCGTGCGACGTCGGCTGCGCGCCGTCCACCTTGATCTGCGTCGGCCCCTGCTCGATGTCGATCGGGCCGGCGACGAGCCGGGTGTTGTCCAGGTACGGGTTGCTGATCTCGGCCGTCCTGATCTCCACCCGCGTGCCTGGCGTGCCGTCGACGACGAGCACCTGGGACAGGTCGATCGGCTGGTCGAAGCTGACAACGAGGCCGACGCCGCTCTTGAGCGCTGGCAGTTGCTGCTGGTACTGGTCGGTCTGCCACGGCGTCGTCTGGTCGCCGTCGATCGCGGCAGGCGCCAGCTCGGTGTAGTCGCCGGTGCCTTCAGGGTTGTAGACCTGGATTGACGTCGGGGGCACCGGCTCGGGCGTTTCCTTGGGCGGCGATGGCGGCGGCTGCCGCGTGTGCTGCTGACCGGAGTCGGCGACGTTGACGTTGGGGCCGGTCGGGCCCTCGTTCGAGAAGAAGCTGATCAGCGAGAGTCCGATCCAGGCGAGGATGGCCACCGCAGCGACAACGAGCGCGGTCGCCCCGAGCGCGACCTTCTTGCGCTGCGCGGCGTCGCGGACGGGGCGTTTGGTCGTCCAGTACCCGCTGCTTGGGCTCTGCTCGGTGGCATCGGCAGGCGCGGCTGCCTTGCGCTCCTCTTCGGCCGCGACCTGCTGCAACACCCGAAGAAACGCGGCGCTGGTACGGATGCCGCCCTCACCGCCGTCGGAGAGGGTGCGCACCGCGAGCGAGGACAACGCGGCAGGCACGGTCGGTTCCAGCGTGCGGGGTGGCACGACGCCGCCGTGCGGGGCGTGCGGGGCGGGCGCGATCGCCGCTGGCCCGCCCGCAAGCGGCCAGCGGGCGGTGAGCAGCAGGTACAGCACCGCGCCGAGCGCCTTGATGTCGTCGCGCAGCGTCGTCTCAGGCAGCGGGCCAGGGAAGGCCAGCCGGAGCTGCCCGTCAGGACCCCTGCGGATGCGCTGTGGGTGGTCGAGGCCGAGCACGAGACCGGAGTGGTGCGCCCGCTCGACGGCGTCGACAAGGCGGTCGATCATGCGACACGCCTGAACCGGCGCGACGGCGCCTTCGTCGAGGATGTCGATCAGGTCGGTGCCCTTGCTCCACTCGGCGACGACGATGCCGAGCAGGCCCTCACCGGCCGCGATGCCGCTGCCCAGGGTGAGGACGTCGAGCACGCGGGCGACGTGCGGGTGGCTGAACTGGGAGGTGTGGGCGGCGCGTTCCAGGGTGCGGCGGGCCTCGCGGGCGGCGTCGAGGTCGGCCTGGTCACCGACGATGAGGGTGAGCGCGACGTCGCGGCGGAGCTGACCGTCGCGCGCCCGCCAGAAGTGCGCGTTCGCCCGCTCGTCAGCGCCGAGCTGTGCGAGCAACCGGTAGCGGCCGTCACCGACGACGCCACCGGGCGCGAGCGAACCGCCTGTGGTTCTGATGCTCGTTCTCCGCGCGCCTTCCGGCTGCTCGTTCCGCCTGGTGTCCACCGACTCCGACAACCTCCGTGTCCGCTCGCTACCCGGGCATGAAGACCCCGCCGGCGCCCTTGTCCTTACCACCGAGAGTACGGCAAAGGTTCTGTTCGCACGCCGCGATCGTGTTGTGACGCCCGACGTCACTCTGTCGACTGGCATCCGGCCCTACCAGGCACGACGACTGGAGCAGAAGCTACGGCTCCGTGTGGCTCATGCGCGGCCGAGCAGCCGGGCTACCCGGTTCGTCAACGGGGAGAGCTCGTCAACCTTGAGTGCGGCGAGGACGCCGAAGGACACCCCGAGGCCGACGACGCTCTGCGCGATCAGCGACACCCATGCGTGCAGCGTGCTCGGCAACGTGTCTGGCACCAGCAATCCGATGACCACGGCGGCTGCGCCGCCAAGGCCACTGGCGAACACGGTGAACAGGATTACCCCAAGCACCCTGCGGCTGCGCAGGTTACCAAGCCGTACCCAGAGCCAGACTTGGCCGAGCACCGCACCCACGACGAAGGTCAGTGAGTTGACGAGCATCGCGCCGAGCACGATCTGTTTCGGGTCGAGCAGCGCGGCGCACAGGTAGAGCAGTGGCACCTTCACCACCGTCATGACCAGCATGATCAGCGTGGGGCTTCGTGCGTCCTTGAGCGCGTAGAACACCCGCAGTTGCAGCATCACCAGCGCGTACGGCAGTAGCCCGAATGCGGCGATGCCCAGCGACTTGCCGAGCCGTTCCGCGGAAGCGACGTCGCTCTCACCGAAGGCGAACAGTGCGATGCCGACCGAGGACCCGACGATGGTCATCACTGCGGCGATCGGCAGCAGCGTCACCGTCGAGATGCGGGACGCGTACGACAGGTTGGCGACCAGCTTCTGGTGGTCGCCGTCTGCAGCGGCCCTGCTCATCCTCGGCATGATCGCGGTGAGCAGCGAGACGCCGATGACCCCGTACGGGAGCTGGAACAGCAGCCAGGCGTTGTAGTACGCGGTCATGCCGCCCTGGTCGCCAGCGGTGAGCACCCGTGTCGTGACGATGTAGCCGATCTGGCTGACCGCGACGTAGCCGAGGATCCACGCCGCGAGGCCGCCGAACTCCTTCATCCGCGCGTCGATGCCCCAGTTCCAGCGGAACCGGAACCCGGTGCGCAGCATCGGCGGGATCAGCATCACCGCCTGCGCCACGATGCCGAGCGTGACGCCGATCCCGAGCGTGAGCAGCTTCGGGTCGCCCATCCGCACCGGGTCGACCGAGATCTCGCCCGGCATCAGCGCGAACACGCCGATGGTTGCCATCACGAACAGGTTGTTGACCACCGGAGCCCAGGCAGGCGGGCCGAAGATCTGCTTGGCGTTCAGGATCGCCATCAGCAGCGCGAACACGCCGTAGAACAGGATCTGCGGCAGCAGGAGGTAGGCGAACGCCGTGGTCAGCTCGGGGTTCGCGCGGTCGGTCGACGAGTCGACGTAGAGCGATGTGAACAGCGGCGCGGCGAGCACAGCGATGACCGTCGCCACCGCGAGCAGGCTCAACGCGACCGTGAGCAGCCGCTGGGTGTACTCCTCGCCGCCGTCAGGGTCGTCCTGCGAGCGGACGAGCAGCGGCACCACGATGCTGGCGAGCACGCCACCGAGCAGCAGTTCGTAGACGATGTTGGGCAGCGTGTTCGCCACGTTGAAGGAGTCGTTGCGGACACCGATGCTCAACACCCAGACCAGCATCACCTTCCACAGGAACCCGGTGACGCGGCTGATCAGCGATGCGATCGCGATCTTGCCTGCCGACTTGGCGAGCGACTCCTTGGCCGCTGGTCGTTCCGGCGCCTCGGTTGGCTCGCCAGGCCCCATCGGTGCGCCGATGGCGGGCAGCACCCTAGTGAGTTCCTGGTACGGCTGCAGCGCGTCCGGGTCGGCCGTCGGCCAGCGGTGGGGTGGCGGCTGCCCGTACGGTTCTCGCGGTGGGCGTTGCGCGGGTCGCCGCCGCTGTCCGCGCCGCGGGCGGCGTGGGCCGCCTGCGCCCGGCGCGCCCTGGGGTTGTCCCGGGGGGTTCGCGCCTGGTGGCTGGCCGGGGGGCGGTGCGCCTGGTGGCTGGCCGGGCGGTGGTCGCCGTTGTCCGCCTGGTGGGGCGCCTTGCGGCTGCCCGTGCGGGGGTGGCGGTGCTCCGTGTGGCGGCTGTCCGGGGCGCTGCGGCCTCCCTGGTGGCGGTCCGCCGCGCCCCGGTGGTGGCCCTTGCGGTGGCGGCACCGGGCTCCGTGCGGGACGTGTCGGCTGGTCCTGCTGTGGGCGGCGCGATGGGAACGGTCGCCGGGGTGGCTCTGTGTTCAACGCGGTCCCATTCCTCGCGACGTCGATCCCGGTGTGCGCGCCGCCGGAGTCTAACCCCGCTCGGCACCGTTGGCGCGGAGCCTGCGGTGGATTCGCCGTCCCGCGAGCAACAGCAACGCGCCGCCTGCTGCTGCGGTCACGATAACCGTGACGACGCCGTACTCGGTCGATGCCAGTTGGAATCGCGCCGGACTCCCCAGCGCGGTGCCGCCAGGCGTGCTCAGCGACACGTCGACCGTGAACCGGCCCGCACGCAGCGCCTCGGCGGGTATCCGCAGGTTCACAGAGGACTCCGGCGCGAGCTTCTGGTCGCTGATGTCGGTCGGCCGCAGGCCGCTCGTGCTGGACAGCGTCACCCGAACGGTGAGCTCGACCGGCAGGTCGTTGCGGATCGACACCGGGATCGGCGAAGACCCTGACGCCAGCGAGATCGTGCGGTCCGGCTCGGTGATGCTGACGCCGTCGAGCAGGTCGTCGAGCTGCGTGCCCGCGTTGGCGACCGCGGCCCGCGCGACGATCGGCCGGTTGGGCAGCGCGTGTGATGTGGCGCGCAGCAGGCCCTCACGCACCGGTAGCAGCAGTTCCTCCGGGCTGACCTGCATGGTTGTCGCCTCGGCCATGGCCTTCGTGACGTCTTTGACGGTCGCCTCGATCGCGGCGATGTCGTCCGCGACCTCGCGGGAGCCCCGAGGGTCGAGGCTGCCCTGCTGCGCGGGCCGCGTCGTGCCGTTGCTGCTCGCGCTGAACATGGCGTCCGCGGGAACAGGGAGCAGCGTGTTGTCCCTTGCGAGGTCGCCGATCCTGCGCAGCAGCCAGATCAGCTCGTCGTGGGGCACGCTCCACGTCCTCGGCGGGGCGATGAGCAGCGGCGCCTTACTGCCCTTGCTCGCGCGGAAGGCGATGGTGGCGAATCCGTTCTGGGTCGCGACCGCAGGCTGGTCCGCCGCGACGGTCGCATTGGCCGTCGTGTCGCCGCGCGCGACGCCCTGCCGCATCGCAAGGGTGACCAACTCGTCGGACGGCACGACGGTGTGCGCGCTGTTCTTGGTGGTCACGGTGGTTGGCACGGCCGCTTGCCGCCCGCCCATGCCCCCGATGAGCAGGTTCTTGCCCGCATCGCCAACGGCGTCGAGCGCCCTAGTCGTCAGCTCGCTCTCGATGGCGAGCGTGCCTTCCTGCGGCTGCACGCCGAGGACGTCGCTGATCACGCGGTCGCGGGACGCGGCAAGCGTTGCCAGCTCTGGGGTGCTACCGGCAAGCAGCGAGATGTCCGCCCGCGCGTACGGCATCGGCACGACGCAGCCGTTCGCGACGAGGGTGCGCAGGTCGGCGAGCCAGGCCTCGGCGTCCGCGCTGCCGGAGCCCTTCGTCATGCGCGACTGCTCCTGCACCCGGTATCCCCTGGTCATAGCGTCCGCGGTCGCAATAACCTCGGGGTCGATGGCGAAGCACATCGAGGAGAACAACTGCTCGTTGTCCCGTACCGACTCGGCGGCACGCACCAGCGCGTCCAGCCTGCCGCCTGGCCGCATCTGCCTGGCGAGCGAGTCGTCGGCGAGGACAAGTTCGTCTTCAAGCGGGGCCTCGATGGTCTTCGGCTTGCTCGCGATCGGCCAGAGGATCGACGTCGCGGGCGGTGCGCCGCCGCCCTTCTTGCCGCCGCCTCCCGAGCCGGGCACGGACAGGACCGGCAGCATGAGGTGGGACGCGGCGAGCCGCGCTTCGAGCCCGGCTGCTGGCTTGCCGTTGACGTTGATCAGCAGCGGGTAGGTGCCGGTCTCCGGTAGCAGGAAGCCGCCGTCGCCGCCGCGCAGGCTTGCCTTGAGCGTGAAGCTGAGCTGCTTCCCCGGCGCCAGCCGCGCCCCGACGTCCTCGAACGGGGTGAGCTGGTAGTCCATCGGCGAGCCTGCGGTGAGCGCCTCGGTGAACCCCGCCCGGTTCGTCTGCTTCGTGCCGAGGTGTAGCCGGGCCCTGAGGTTGCTGATCGGGCGGTCGGCGATGTTGGTGAGCGTGACCTTGACCGTGAGGGTGCGCTCCTTGGCCGTCACGATGCGCGGCGTCATCGACGTGACGTCGAGCCGCAGCATCCGCGTCAGGTCGGTTGGCGGCTGGGAGGAGGGCTCGTGCTGCGGCTGTTGCTGCGCCGCGCGCGCAGGCGAGACCGGCATGCCGGTGAGCAAAAGCAGCAGGATCGCGGCCCCAAGCGCGAACACGGTTCGTGTCACTCCGACACCCCATCAGGGCGCCTTCCGGCGAGTGATCCGGGGTCGGCGTGACTGACGGCGGCGAGTAGTTCGCGAGCTTTGTCGACGAGCCTGCGCTCGTCGCTGTAGGCCAGGGTGGTCTCGAGGTCGGCGATGGGGACCCAGGCGACCTCGGCGACCTCGTCGTCCTCGTCGCACAGGTCGCCGCCGGTCGCTTCGAGCAGGAACTGGTGCACGGTCTTGTGCACCCTGCGGCCGTCCGCGACGAACCAGTAGTCGATGTCGCCAAGCGGTAGCAGCACCCGCGCGGAAATGCCGGTCTCCTCCTTCACCTCACGCACCGCCGTCTCCTGGTGCGTTTCGCCGTCCTCGACGTGCCCCTTGGGCAACGACCACAGCAGCGAACCGCTTCGGTCCAGCCTGCCAATGAGGACGGCATGGTGGTGCCCTGGGTCGACGACGAGGCCGCCCGCCGATGTCTCGTCGACCGTCGTCATGCGCCGAGAACGGCGACGCCGAGACCGGCGGCCAGGCTTTGCCCGTCGCGATTCACCGCGCGCGTCACCGGATCCTGGCATACCAGCGATGCTAGCCGGAATTGGCGCTGCCCCGAGTCCGAACTCGGCCTGCAAGGCGTGGGCGCTAGGCTGAATCGCCGTGCCTGATAGCAGCCCCAACCGCAACGCCAAGCGCAGCGTGCAACGCAACGCCGTCGCCGAACTGATGCGCATCTCGCCCATCGCAGACGAGCTGACAACTCTGTTCTCGCGCGCCGGGCATGAGCTGTTCCTCGTCGGCGGCAGCGTGCGGGACGCACTGCTCGGCAGGCTGTCCGACGACCTTGATTTCACGACGTCCGCGCTCCCCGAGGAGATACTCAAGGTCGTCAGGGGCTGGGCGGACGCGGTCTGGGAGACCGGCATCGAGTTCGGCACCGTCGGCGTCACCAAGGGCGGCACCCAACTGGAGATCACCACGTTCCGCGCAGACACCTACGACCGCGTCGGCCGGAATCCCGACGTCGTCTTCGGCGACAGCGTCGACGGCGACCTCAAGCGGCGCGACTTCACCGTCAACGCGATGGCGATCGACCTGGCGACTAAGCGGTTCGTCGACCCGCACGGCGGAATGGACGCCATTGGCGAGCGGCTGCTCGACACGCCTGCCGCGCCGGAGGAGTCCTTCGCCGACGATCCGCTGCGGATGCTGCGCGCCGCCCGCTTCGTCTCGCAGCTCAACTTCGTGCCAGCGCGCCGGGTCGTCACCGCGATGACCGACATGTCCGCCCAGATCGCTCGCATCACGGCCGAGCGGGTACAGGCGGAGCTGAGCAAGCTGCTGCTCGGCGCCAACCCCCGGCTCGGCATCGAGCTGATGGTGCACACCGAGCTTGCCGAGCACATCCTGCCCGAGGTGCCTGGCATGCGCCTCGCCATCGATGAGCACCACCAGCACAAGGACGTGTACGAGCACTCGCTCACCGTGCTTGACCAGGCCATCGACCTTGAGAGCAGGCACGAGCCGACCTCGGAGCCCGACCTCGTGCTGCGGCTCGCCGCGCTGCTGCACGACATCGGCAAGCCAGCGACGCGGCGGTTCACCAAGGGCGGCGGCGTGACGTTCCACCATCACGAGGTCGTCGGCGCGAAGATGGCGCGCAAGCGGCTCAGGGCGCTGCGCTACCCGAAGGACGTCATCAACGACGTCTCACAGCTCGTGTTCCTGCACCTGCGGTTCCACGGCTACGGCAAGGGCGAGTGGACCGACTCCGCGGTGCGGCGCTACGTCACCGACGCTGGCGAGCTGCTGCCGAGGCTGCACAAGCTGGTGCGCGCGGACTGCACCACCCGCAACCGGCGCAAGGCGGCCGCGCTGCAGCGCACCTACGACGACCTCGAGACGCGCATCCAGCGCATCGCGGCGGATGAGGACCTTGCCAAGGTCAGGCCCGACCTCGACGGCAACGAGATCATGCGGCTGCTCGACCTGCCGCCAGGGCCGATGGTCGGCAAGGCGTGGCGGTTCCTGAAGGAGCTGCGGCTTGACAAGGGGCCGCTCGAGCACGAAGAGGCCGTCGCCGCGCTGCGGGAGTGGGCAAGGGAGCAGGGGCTCAGCGTTCCTGACTAGTCGGCAGCTTCCAGCGCGCCGGTGGCCACGTGCTGGCCGATGGGGCGGGGCAGCAGGTAGGCCAGTGCGCCGCCGGGCATCGCGCCAAGGGGCAGCGTGACGCCGGTCAGCACTCGCAGTGGACGTCGCAGGCGGTACTCGGTGCGGTGGGTCTCGCGGTCCGGCAGCAACGACGTCTCCTGGAACGTCGCGGACGCCTCATGCGTCAGATTGCCCGCGTCGTCGCCGAACCGCACCAGCCGGGTGCCTGCGGGCAGCGTCACCATGCGCTTGCCGCGCAGCAGCGTCAGCGGCGGCTCGTTTCGCAGCGGCACGATCGGCCAGTCTGCGGAGTGCTCCTCCTCATGCGGCTTGGCAAGTGCCCGCGTCGGGTGGAACGCGAGCACGCCGAGCAGGTGCGCCGCCGCCGCCTTGATCGTCGTGAACTCCGTGACGTCGTCCTGCCATGCGACCCGCCAGCCGCCGCTGGTCCGCAGCAGGCACCAGACGTCGTCGGCCTGCTCCCCGATCCGGTACGCCTCCCTTGCGACGCCAAGCTCGTCGAGGCGCTTGCGCAGCAGCGACAGCACCTCGGACGCCCGCAGCTGCGGGATCACGCTGTCGTCCCGCTCGACCTCGGTGACGGCGTCGTGCTCGTCGAGGTCGGCCGCTGACTGCGGCGGGTACGGCTCGCCGCGCACCTTGGCGCGAGCGGTCTCCCGCAGGCGCTGGCTGACGAACGGCGGCCGGTAGGAGTTCGCTCTGATGTGGCCCAGCAGCTCGGCCTCTGGCGCGACGCCGTGCATCCGCAGGTAGTGCGGCACGGCGGCGGACCAGATCCAGGTGCCGTCGGTGTGGAAGGCGTTCGGCACGCTCGGCGCGGTCTGCGGCGCGAACAGGTCAGGCGTCGGCCCTGCGCCGACGTGCACCACCGGCGAGCGGTACAGGTAGTTCATGACGCCGCGCAGCTCCCCGCCGGTCACCGGCGCGCGGTTCACCACCGGCCGCTTGCCTGGGTGGTGCATGTCAACGACCTTGGCGTGCCGGAACGTGACGTCGAGCGGCAGGCCAGCGCGGGCGCCGAGCCACGGCGGCACGTGCCTTGTTCCCCGTGGGAACCGTCGCAGGTCCAGTTCGAACGCCTCGGCCTCGTCCGGCGGCCTGCGCCAGCGCGGCTGCGACGATGCGTCGTAGTCGAACGTGAAGTTGTCGTCCGGCGTGACCGTCAGGGTGCCCTGAAACCAGGTGCCGAGGTCCGGCTGGTACATCAGCGCCCGCAGCTCGCCGAACAGGTGCCCGAACAGCGGCGGCGCGGCCAGCGAGTACGCGACATCGTCGACGACGCCACGGACCTCGAGCTCGGCATACCCGCCGACCTGCCGGAACCGGGCCGCCGTCGTGCCGCCGCCATCGGGGTGCAGCTCGCGCAGGATGCGTCCGATCCTGCGCAGCAGGCGCCGCTGCTCGACCTCGGCAGGGTCGTCCGGGGTCTCCGCACTGAGGCCGTGGTACTCCTGCCAGAGCGCCTCGACGTCGGTGGGCTGAGCCACCGCGCCGAAGTGGTCGCCCATCGGCGTCAGGCCGAGTTCGGCGGCGACGTCGGCATCCGAACCGGTCCAGTGCAGCTCGAGCTCGCCGTCGTGGCGCTGGGCCGCGAGCGCGAACACCTCCTCGGCGAACCGGCAGTGGGTGCGGATGGTGAACGTCGTCGGCAGGTCGTCGTCGGCGACGAGCTTGGCCGCCGCGCCGTCGTGTGTGGTGTCGAAGCCGTCCGGCTGCTCGCCTTTCGGCGCGATGAGCAGCCTTTTTCCCTCCGCCGTCGAGGGCGCGACCCGAAGCGGAGTGCCGTTCCACATGGCGTACAGGGCGTCCGGATGGACAGCCGGCAGAGCCTGATGACGCACGGAATCATCCTCCAGGTGTTCCGGCCCAAACTTATCGGTTCGGCGGGCCCGCACGCGCATCGCCTTGTGGTCAGCGACCGGCTGTGCTCGCGCGTTGATGAGACCGGTTCCGTCGCGGCGTTGCCCCAGAAACCCCGCCACATCAGCCCGAGGTGGAGTGGGATTATGGACCCCGTGCGCGCGGATGCCATAGCGCAGGGTTGCCTGCTTGTCGCTGATCCCACTATGTCCGACCCGAACTTTCGCCGAACTGTTGTTTTCATCCTGCATTACGGCGACGAGGGCACCCTCGGCGTTGTGCTGAACCGGCCGGGCGATGTACCGGTTGATCAGGTCGCGCCGGACTGGGCCGCGTACGTCGGCGAACCGGGTGAGGCGTTCATCGGCGGTCCCGTCGAACAGGACACACCGCTGTGCCTCGCGGCGCTCCGCAACGGCGAGACATCGTCCTCAGTGCCCGGCACGATCGCCGTGAGCGGTCCGGTCGCGCTAGTCGTGCTCGACTCCGACCCAGACGAGCTGGCGTCGAAGGTGCGCGGGATGCGGGTGTTCCTCGGTTACGCCGGCTGGGACGCGGGCCAGCTCGAAGGGGAACTGGCGCGGGAGGACTGGATCGTCGTCCCTGCGCTACCAAGTGACGTCTTCGCCGCGCCAGGCACAGACCTCTGGGCGCGGGTGCTGCGCCGCCAAGGCGTTCCGACGGCACTCCTGGCCACGCACCCCGGCGACCTGCAGCTGAACTGAGCCCTCACGCCCCGCAGCCGCCTGCGCCACACGCACAGCCGCCGCAGCCGCCCTGCGCTGGCGCGGGCTCAGGAACGGCGGCAGCGGCGCGGTTGCCGAGCACGCCACCGGCAGCGAGCAGGCCGAGCAGCCCGACGACGCCGAACGCCGCGGCCAGCGTCGTCCCGAGCGGGGTCGGCATGACAAGCGCGGCGAGCCCGCCCGCGATGCCGATGAGGCCGGCCGCCATTGTGGGGACGCCCGCCACCCTATTGCCGACGGCGAAGGCTTCGTCGCTGCGCAGCATCGCGTCGGTGCGGACACCGGTGCCCCGATCCCTGCTGAGCTTGCCCTGCCAGCCGAGGAAGCCACCGACACCGACGAGCAGCCCGCCGATCAGGGGAATGAGCGCGACAACGACCATCGTTCGAGGATAAGCGCCACCCGACCGCCCCGTCGCCGCAGCCCTGACCGGGTGTGGCCCGCGCCGCTGGCAGCCGGGTCCGGGCGACGGCGTCGGGGCTAGCGGCTACCATGGGGCGCATGAGCACGGCACGCCTGCTCCTTCTTAGTAGGCCGCGCTGACCAGCAGGTCACGCGCGGCGACCCCTCATGCCCTCAAGGCTGGGGGGTTCCGCTGTTTATAGGGCTGATGAGCAGGAGACCGGCACCGATAGGGAAGGGCTAGTCGATGAGTGAGGCATCCGGTGCGCCAGCGCATCGCTACACCGCGGCGGTCGCGGGCGATATCGAGCGACGCTGGCAGGACTACTGGGAGAACAACGGCACGTTCCACGCCCCGAACCCAGTAGGCGACCTCGCTGCCGAGAACGGCAAGCCCACCGGCGACAAGGTGTTCGTGCAGGACATGTTCCCGTACCCGTCTGGCGCCGGACTGCACGTCGGTCACCCGCTCGGCTACATCGGCACCGACACCTTCGCCAGATACAACCGGATGCTTGGCCGCAACGTGCTGCACACGCTCGGCTTCGACGCCTTCGGCCTGCCAGCCGAGCAGTACGCGGTGCAGACCGGTACCCACCCGAGGGTGACGACAGAGGCCAACATCGCGAACATGAAGCGCCAGCTCCGTGCGCTGGGCCTTGGCCACGACCAGCGGCGCTCGTTCGCGACGAGCGACCCGGACTACTACCGCTGGACGCAGTGGATCTTCCTGCAGATCTTCAACTCCTACTACGACGCGGAGCAGGACAAGGCCCGCCCGATCGCCGAGCTGGACGCGGAGTTCGCCGACGGCACCCGCGAGACGCCGGACGGCACGCCGTGGTCCGAGCTGACCCACTCCGAGCGGTCCGAGGTGCTCGACACCTACCGGCTGGCCTACGTCACCGAGTCGCCGGTGAACTGGTGCCCAGGTCTGGGCACTGTGCTGTCGAACGAAGAGGTCACCGCCGACGGCCGCAGCGAGCGGGGCAACTTCCCCGTCTTTCGCCGCAACCTGAAGCAGTGGATGATGCGCATCACCGCCTACTCCGACCGCCTGGTCGACGACCTTGACCGGCTGGACTGGCCGGAGAAGGTCAAGGCGATGCAGCGCAATTGGATCGGCCGCTCGCACGGCGCCGAGGTGCACTTCGCGCTCGAGCACGGTGAGGACACCATCGAGGTGTTCACCACCCGGCCGGACACGCTGTTCGGCGCGACCTACATGGTGCTGGCGCCTGAGCACCCGCTGGTGGACACGCTGACCACCGAGGCATGGCCCGATGACCCGGAAGGCACCGATACCCGCTGGACCGGCGGCGCGAGCAGGCCGGGGAAGGCGATCGCGGAGTACCGGCGGCAGGCGTCGATGAAGTCGGAGCTGGACCGCCAAGAGAACCGCGAGAAGACCGGCGTGTTCACCGGGTCGTACGCCATCAACCCGGTGAACGGTGCCCGGATCCCGATCTTCATCGCGGACTACGTGCTGATGGGCTACGGCACCGGCGCGATCATGGCCGTGCCCGGCCAGGACCAGCGCGACTGGGACTTCGCAGAGGTGTTCGGGCTGCCGATCATCCGCACCGTGCAGCCGGAGTCCGGCTTCGAAGGGGAGGCCTACCTCGGCGAGGGCGCCGCGATCAACTCGGCCAACGACAGCGGGCTTTCGCTGAACGGCCTCGGCGTGGACGAGGCGAAGAAGACCACGATCGCCTGGCTTGAGGAGCACGGCCACGGCACCGGCACGGTGCAGTACAAGCTGCGGGACTGGCTGTTCTCCCGGCAGCGGTACTGGGGCGAGCCGTTCCCGATCGTCTACGACGTCGAGGGCATAGCGCACGCGCTGCCGGAGGACATGCTGCCGGTCGAGCTGCCGGACGTCGACGAGTACGCGCCGACCACCTACGACCCGGAGGACGCCGAGACCAAGCCGTCTCCCCCGCTCGAGAAGGCGACCGACTGGGTCGAGGTGGAGCTTGACCTCGGCGACGGCCCCCGGCCGTACCGGCGCGAGGTCAACACCATGCCGAACTGGGCTGGCTCCTGCTGGTACCAGCTCCGCTACGTCGACCCGACCAACGACGAGGCGATGTGCGACCCGGAGAACGAGCGGTACTGGATGGGGCCGCAGCCGTCGAAGCACGGCGCCGACGACCCTGGCGGCATCGACCTCTACGTCGGTGGCGTCGAGCACGCCGTGCTGCACCTGCTGTACGCGCGGTTCTGGCACAAGGTGCTCTACGACCTTGGCCACGTCTCCTCCGAGGAGCCGTACCGCAAGCTGTTCAACCAGGGCTACATCCAGGCCTTCGCCTACACCGACTCTCGCGGCGTGTACGTGCCAGCCGGGGAGGTCACCGAGGAGAACGGCACCTTCTTCTACGAGGGCGAAGCGGTCAGCCAGGAATACGGCAAGATGGGCAAGAGCCTGAAGAACGTCGTCACGCCGGACGAGATGTTCGAGCAGTTCGGCGCGGACACGTTCCGGTTCTACGAGATGTCCATGGGGCCGTTTGACGACTCGCGGCCGTGGGCGACCAAGGACGTCGTCGGCGCGCAGCGGTTCCTGCAGCGGCTGTGGCGGCTGGTGATCAACGAGGACACCGGCGAGCTGCGGGTGTCGGACGCTGAGCCGTCAGATGACGATCTGCGCGCGCTGCACAAGACCATCGCAGGGGTCCGCGCCGACTACGGTGACCTGCGGTTCAACACCGCTGGTGCCAAGCTGATCGAGCTGAACAACCACGTCACCAAGGCGTACGGTTCCGCCGACGGCACGCCGCGCGGGCTGGTCGAGCCGTTGGTGCTGATGCTGGCGCCGCTGTGCCCGCACGTCGCCGAGGAGCTGTGGCAGCGGCTCGGCCACGATGCCTCGCTGACCCACGGGCCGTTCCCCGAGGTCGATGAGCGGTACCTGGTCGAGGACACCGTTGAGTACCCGATCCAGGTCAACGGCAGGGTGCGTTCCCGGATCACGGTGCCTGCCGACGCGGACAACGACGCGGTGCAGGCCGCTGCACTCGCCGAGGAGAAGATCGCCGCGCTGCTTGACGACGGTGAGCCGCGCAAGGTCATCGTGGTGCCCGGCCGCCTGGTGAACGTGGTGCTGTAGCGCTCAAAGCGCGCCGAGGCCGAGCTCGCGGGCCAGTTCGGCCAGCATCGCGTCGAACAGCACGTCGGGCTGGGCGACCGGCATCGGGAAGTTGCCGAACACCTCCAGCGTGACGTGCCCGTAGATGCGGATCCAGTACTGCACCATCAGGAACGCGACTTCCAGCGGCAGCCGTTGCGGGTCGATGCGCACGCCTTCGCGGGCGAGCGTGTCGAGCACCGTCTGCCGGAACGCGGCGACGTCGTTGCGTAGCGCGGACGGCACAAGGTCGTCGGGCAGGCCCGCGAGTTCGTGGCTGACGAGCACCCGCGCCATGCTGGTGATGAACACCCTGCCGAACGGCTCGTTCGCTCCGGTCAGCGGCGCCGAGGTCTGTTCGGTGGCCACCGAGGCGAACACCAGCGCGAACTCGTGCGGGTGGGCGAGCGCCCAGCGGCGGAAGCCCCGGCAGACGGCGAAGAACTGCCCGATGCCGTCGTCGGGGAGCTGTGCGACGTCCTCGTAGAGTTCGTCGGCGAGTTCCACGCTGATCTCGCCTCGCAGCTGCTCAAGGAGTTGCGAGTGGGAGCGGTAGTAGCGGTAGAGCGCGGGTGCGGTCAGCCCAAGCTCGCGGGCGATGGCGCGCAACGTCACCCCCGCGACACCGTGCTCGACGAGCAACTTGCGGGCGGCTTCCTTGATCAGGGAGCCAGTACCCGACATCGGCCGCTCCGAGCGGTTGGCCTCGCTCATACTTCGACGATACTGCGCGTAACCGGCAGGGCGCAGTGCCTCGATCGAGGCGGTACCTGACGCAGTCGATGCGCCACCGGGGGTCACCTATCGAGGCGCCACCGGCGCCGATCACTCGGGGGGCTACGCGATCGACGCCGGCGACTCGATCCGCCACCGATGCGGGTGGCAGGACTGGTGCTAGCCGTTGGAGGCCGTGGTGTGTCAACCCACGAACGAGTGACACAGTGCAACCTCCGCCATGATGCCGTGCATTGTGACATTTCGCAGCACTGGGCGGATATTTGCCGTCCGCCGGTGTCTTATTGGCCCGATTCGTTATGTACTGTGACGGTGCGTAAGTGGGGGACAACGGAAACCGGACCGAGTGAACCGAACTATGACAGGCTGACGTCGTGGCAGCTTCGGTGGACCTGATCGTCGTCGGCTCGGCCAACGTTGACCGCGTGGTACGGGTCGAGCGCCGTCCCGCGCCCGGCGAGACGGTGCTCGGCGGCGACACCGCGCTGTTTCCCGGTGGCAAGGGCGCCAACACGGCGGTGGCTGCCGCGCGGCAGGGCGTGCGGACCGGCTTCGTCGGCGCGGTGGGTGACGACGACGGCGGTGCGCTGCTGCTCGCCTCGCTCGCCGAGGCCGGCGTTGACACCAGCACCGTGCGCCGGGTCGACGGGCCGAGCGGCACCGCCCACATCACGGTGACCCCTGACGGGGAGAACGCCATCGTCGTCTCGCCCGGTGCGAACGCGCGGGTCAGCGTGGCCGACGTCAGGCGCGCCGGCGACGTCGTCAGCGCGGCGAGCGTGCTGTTCGCCGTGCTCGAAGTGCCGCTGGAGACCGTCTGCTACGCGGTGGCGCACGCTTCAGCACACGGTGTGCGTGTCGTCCTCAACGCCTCCCCCGTCGCGGAACTACCAGCGGAAACGCTGGCAGCGCTCGATCCGTTGATCGTGAACAAGCACGAGGCGGCCGTCCTGCTCGGCGGCACTGGCGACGAACTCAGCGGCGAGGAATTAGCTGCGGGACTGCGCGATCGTGGGCTCCGCTCTGTCGTGGTGACCCTCGGCGCGGCTGGCGCGATCATCGCCGACGCGGATGCCGTTGTCGCGGTGCCAGCGCCGGAACTCGGCGACGGCCGGGTCGTGGACACCACGGGCGCTGGCGACGCCTTCGCGGGGGCGTTGGCGGCCAAGCTCGCCACCGGAGCGCCACTGCCAGACGCCGCCCGCCATGCGGTGATCTACGCGGCAGAGTCGGTGCTGCGGCACGGCGCCCAGGGCACCTGACCCCCACCGCCGTGTCCCCCGTTCCGGACGTCGTGTTCCTCGTTCCGGACGTCGTGTTCCTCGTTCCCGACGCCGTGTTCCGTGCTCAGCGCCGAGGCGCGTCGACGTGTACCAAGCCGGGCAAGTCGGCGAGCACGACGTTGAGCTGGCCGCGCGTCATCGCGTTGTAGGCGATGTCGGTGCGTTCGGTGAACTCGTCCAGGTCGATCAGGCCGCGCCCGATGGCCCGTTGTAGCAGGCTCACCACGTGCTCCCGCTCGGCGTCGGAGACGCGCAGGTCGCGCGGGTTCACGCTGACTTGTCCTGTGCCGTTCGCGGCGTCAGTCATGGCACCGATGCTAACCGCGCGACGACACACCCGGATCGGGGAAAAACCCTGAACCACCGCGCTGTGTCCCCCGCCGGTGACGTCGTGTCCCCCGCTCCCGACGCCGTATTCGTCACTCCTCGTCCTGCGCGTCGTCGTCCTCCGACCGTTCCGCAACGAAGCCAGGCGACGAGCCGCCACGCGCCAGCACCGGCACGTCCTCCCCGACCTGCGCCTCGTCTTCGGCGATCAGCGACTTCGCGCCCGCGTTGATGACGGCGACCAGCGGCACGGACACGAGCGCGCCGGTGATGCCCGCGACGACCAGACCCGCCGTGATCGCGAGGATCACCGCGAGTGGGTGGATCTTCACCGCCCTGCCGAGCAGCAGCGGTTGCAGGACGTTGCTCTCCACCTGCATCACGGCGATGACGATGGCGAGCGCGATCAGCGCCTTGATCCAGCCAACCGTCACGAGCGCGACCAGCACCGCGATCGCGCCGGTGATGACGGCACCGATGATCGGGATGAACGCGCCGAGGAAGACCAGCGTCGCCAGCGGCACCACAAGCGGCACGCCGAGAGCCCACAGCCCGATGCCGATGCCGACGGCGTCGACGACGGCGACGATCGCGGTGGCACGCACGTAGCTCACCAGCGACGCGAACCCGCGCCGGCCAGCGACATCCGCCTGCTGCCGCGCCTCGCCAGGCACCGCCTTGACCAGGAACGACCAGATGTCCTCACCGTGCAGCAGGAAGAAGATCAGGATGAACACCGTGAGCAGGAAGCCGGTGAGGAACTCGCCAACAGCGCCCGCCGTGGTGAGCGCGCTGGTCGTGATCGTGCCCTGGTTCTGCTGCACATAGGACACGACCTGGCCGATCAGATCGTTGATGTCGGCGGTTTGCAGCCCGAGCGGACCCTCGGTGAGCCAGCGTTCCACCTGGTTGAAGCTGCGGTTGAGCTGCCTCTGCAGCGCCGGGAGGCCATCCGTGAACTGCACGACAACGAACGTCACCAACCCGCCGAGCAGCGCGAGGCCGCCGACGAGCGTCGCCGCGACGGCAAGTCCCCTCGACAGCCGGACCTTGCGGATGCACAGGTCGACGACGGGTGCCATCAGCGCAGCGAGCAGCAGCGCGACCGCGAGCGTGGTCGTCACCAGCGCGAGTTTCCCGACGAGCCAGATGATGACGCCGATCGCCGCGGCGATCACGAGCAGCCGCCAGGCGAACGCGGCGCTGAGCCGGAGGCCGACGGGAACCATGCTGGTCACGTCGGTGGTCGGGGCGGGATCGGACGCATTCGGGGCTGGGTCAGCACTCTTCTCGGACACGGCGCAACGGTAGCGGGGCCACGTGCCGTGTCGGCACGAGGATTAGGAAGTTCCAGTTACCTACCGGTAACCGGAACCGGTCAGGCTTGATCACAAGCTGTAACTCGTGACTGCACAGAGTGTTTGTCACACGATGGGGGGCACTGCTCGTGTCGAGCGTGCGAAACCCCCGAGCCATTTGCAAACCTCATTGCGACGCACCACATGCGGTGCCGACGCGAATACGAAGTGCAATTCCCGATCGCAGCCAGAGAACGAGTTGCGATACAGCACGTCCCCAGTCGTCTAGGCAGTTGAAGGACCCGGTGAACTCGGTGGCAACAGCGAAGCAGGAGCGCGCGAGCCGCGCCCGGCGCTGGTGCCTGCGTGCCCTCACCGTGGTCGGCGGCTCCATCGCCGCCAGCGTCGCCGCGTGGGCCATGACCACCGCGAGCGCGAGCGCCGAGCACGACTCTGACGACAACTCGTGGCTCAGCGGGCCAAAGCTGGTCAAGGTGGACAACGTCGTCGCTGACGGCGAGCAGACCGTGCGCGATGGCGTGCACCGCGTCGACGAAAATGTCGACCGCGTGCAGAACGCGCTGCGTGCGAACAACGAGCCCGGCCCAGCAGACGACGACGGCACGCGTGGCAAGCACGGCAAGCCAGGTCGCGAGGACGCGGACGACGCGGACAGCGACGACACTGCCGCAAACGGGTCCTCCGCTGTCCACCAGCCCGCGAACTCACTTGGCTCGAGCGACCACCTGCACGCGACGTCTGACGGCCTCGCTGAGATGCTCAACGGTCTGTTCGCGCTCGACTACAAGCAGCCCGGTCGGGGCGATCTCGGCCTCGACGGCGCGCTGAACGACGCCGCGCACCTCAACGACCTGCACGGCGAGCTCGACAACTTGTTCCGCCCGGCAGCAGACGACGTGCTGCCCAGCCTCCCCGGCGGCATCACAGACGGCGCCGCCCCGATGCCGATGCCAGCGCCGAGCGTTCCCACAGGCGTCGGAGGCTCGGTGTCAGACAACGCCTTCCTCGCTGACGACACCGCCGAGCGGGCCGACCAGATCATGGTGGCCGCTGATCGCGGCGTCGACCGCGCTGCCGATGTCGTCGCGGCTTCCGATGGCACAGACTCCCCGAGCGACGGCAGCCCAGTGCGGCTGCCGGCAGGTGCGCCTGCTGCGCCGACCGCGCCCGCCAATGGTGGTGCCACCGGCGGGCATGCGGACGGTTCGCCGCTCGCCGTCACCTTCGGCTCGGGTTTCGCCTTGATCGCCGCTTCGGCGACCAAGGCCCTTTCCGGCGCGACTGTCGCGCTGTTCGAGCCGGGCCGCCAGCCCGGCGTCACTCCTGACTGAGGTCATTCCCCAAGGGCGACGCGCGTCTTCTGAGCGCATGCCCTGAAGTTCGTCGTGGCTATCCGCCAGACGTCTCCCCTGCGAAATATTCGCAACCCCGATTAATCCCAATCAAGGAGTACCCCTAATGCATAAGTGGGCGAAGCGCGGTATTCAGACCGCGCTCGTGACCGGTGGGATGTTCATGCTGGGCACCGGCATCGCATCCGCGGACGAGAACGTGGATCCGGATCGTCCGGCAAGCCCCATCGACGGTGGCGTCACCGTCCCGGTCGACATCTCGAACAACAACATGGGCACCCTGACCGGCGAGCAGCAGGAAGCTCCCGAACTGCAGGAGACCGTCAGCACCAAGGACGTCACCGACCCGGTGGTCGACGCCTACGAGCAGAGCGACATCGCCAAGGACGACCCCTTCCATGGGAACCGCGTCAATGCCGACCTCGCCGTGCCGGTGCAGGTGACCAACAACGCCGCCGGCGTGCTCGGCGACGCCGAGACCACGGGCGGCGACTCCACCCAGACCTACGACGGCACCAACAACATCAGCACGGACGGCAGCGGTGCCCCCCTCGCGGGCAACGTCGTCGACCTCGACTGGGCCGCCCCGATCCAGATCGCGAACAACGCGGGCGCACTGCTCGGCGACGCGACAACCGGCGGCAACACCGCCCAGCAGGAGACGACCACCGGCGGCAACGTCGAGACGAACGGCACGGAAGGCACGCTGTCCGGCAACATCCTCGCCGGGCAGGCCGCGACGCCGTTGCAGGGCAACAACAACGCGCTCGCCGCTGGCGGCACGGCGTCGTCGGACGGCAACTCTGCCGACTCGTCCGCACACAGCGGTGGCTACCTCGAGACCGACGGCTCCGACGGCGTGCTCTCCGGCAACGCGGGCGGTGGCCCGCTGGCCGCGGCAGGCGGGTTCAACAACAACGCAGGTAGCTGGGTCGGCGGCGCGGACACCGCAGGCGCCGAGTCAAGCACCGATGCGACGGCCGGTGGCACGCAGACCGGCCTGAACGACATCGACACCTACATCCAGACCGATGGCGATGGTGGCGTCGGCTCCGGCAACATCGCCCAGCCGCAGGGCGCAGGCAACCTGACAGGGCACGGCATCGCAGGCACCTGGATCGGTACCGCGGCCGCTGGCAGCGACGCGAAGGCCGAGGGCGGTACCTCGCAGTCGACCGAGACCGAGGCAGGCGCCTTCTCCAACACATCGGGTGAGGACAGCGTGGTGTCCGGCAACATGGCCGACGCGCCGGTCGCCGCCCCAATCGAGGTGTTCTGCAGCGCAGGCAGCTGGATCGGCATCGCGTCGAGCACCGAGTGCGAGAACTCCAACAGCGCGGAGGCAGGCAGCGGCACCTACACCTCGGGCACCGGCTCAACCGGTGGCGGCAACTCGGTGCACGCCCCGCTGGCTTCGCCGGTCGAGGCGTTCGGCGTCGGCGGCAGCTGGATCGGCACCGCCGAGGCGGAAGCATCCGAGGACAAGCTGGTCGACGCCGGTGGTTACAACGGCACGACCGGTGACGACTCCACCGTCGGCGGCAACATCGTGCAGACGCCGGTCGCATCGCCTGGCGAGCTGTTCGGCATCGGCGGCGCATGGGGCGGCGAGGGCTCGGGCACCGCGTCCGAGACCAAGGTCGTCAACGCCGGTGGCGACGGCAACACCTCCGACGACAACGGCACCGGCAGCTCGAACGTGATCGCAACGCCGATCGCACAGCCGCTGCAGGGCTACGGCATCGGTGGCGCCTGGATCGGCCAGGGCCACGGCCAGGCGAACGCCGACACCACGACGACCGCCGGTGGCGACTACACCGGCTCCGGTAAGGGCGGCACGCTCTCCGGCAACGTCGGCCAGGTGGCCAGCGCGTCGCCGGCGCAGGCCTTCGGCATCGGCGGCGTCTGGGGCGGCAGCGCATCCGGCTCTGCCGAGTCCAACTCCTCGACGACGGCCGGTGGCGAGGTCGAGGCTGACGGTTCGGAAGGCACCCTCGCGGGTAACGTCGCCAACGGCGCTCTCGCGACGCCGCTGCAGGGCCACGGCATGGGCGCGTCCTGGATTGGCCAGGCCGACGGCACCGCCTTCAACGTGACCGAAGCCGCAGCAGGCGGCGACGCGACGACCGACGGCACCGGCGGCTCGCTCGGTGGCAACGTGCTCTACGCCCCGGTCGGCGGCGCTGGCACGGCGTTCGGCAACGCCGCGTCCTGGATCGGTAGCGCGTCGGGCGAAGGCGCCAACGAGGTCGTCTCCGAGGCCGGTGGCGACGTCGCGACTGTTGGTGACCAGGGCTCCGGCTCCGGCAACGCGCTCGGCGCGCAGGGTCTGCCCATCGCACAGGGCTTCGGCAACGCGGGCAGCCTCGTCGCGACTGCGGACGGCGTTGGCACCAACACCACCGACTCGACGTCCGGTGGCGACATCGCGACCTCCGGCGAGGCCGGCTCGATCTCGGGCAACATCTTCGACGTACCCGCCGCCGCGGTTGGGCAGGTGTTCGGCAACGCCGCCACGCTTGGTGGCCTCTCGCACGGCATCGGCGACAACACCACGACCGGTGTCGTCGGTGGCACCGCGACCACGTCTGGTGAGCAGACCAGCCTGTCTGGCACCAACAACGAGCTGCCGGTCGGTGCCCTGGTGCAGGTGTACAACTTCTCGGCTCCGCTGCTCGGCGAGGCGCTTGCCATTGGCACCAACGTGTCCAGTGTCAATCTGGACAACGCTGCGCCGCCGCTCAACCTCCCGCTCAGCGGCTCGGAGCTGTCGATCGACAGCGTGCCCGCCCTCAACAAGATGGCTGCCGCGCAGGCACTGCGTTCGCAGCGTGCCGGTCTGCCGACCGACGTGAGCCCGGTGATGCAGCCGATGCCGATTTCGGCTCCGGTGGCACCGGGTGTCGACATGCCGCTGCCCGCTCCGGGCCTGCCGACCGGTGGCCTCCCCGGCGCCGGTGAGCTGCCTGCTGGCGAGCTGCCGGGCCTCGGCGACGTGTCGCTGGACGGCCTGCCTGGTGTCGACAGCCTGCCGACCGCTGGTTTGCCGGCGACCGGCCGGGACCTGCCCGCCGCTGGTGAGCTGCCCGCGCTGCCGACCGACGCCGCCGCGCTGCCCACGGAGGGCCTGCCGACGGAGGGCCTGCCCACCGACGGTCTGCCCACGGACGCTGCTGCGCTGCCGACCGAGGGTCTGCCGACGGACGGTCTGCCCACGGACGTTGTGGCGTTGCCGGAGCTTCCTGCGCTGCCGGGTATCGACAGCCTGCCGGCTCCGGGCCTGCCGACCGCTGGTCTGCCGGCGACCGGCCGGGACCTGCCCGCCGCTGGCGAGCTGCCCGCGCTGCCGACCGAGGGCCTGCCCACCGACGCTGCTGCGCTGCCGACCGACGTCGATGAGCTCTCGGAGCTGCCGCTGTCGGGTGAGCTTCCGCTGGCCGGTGGCCTGCCCGCCGGTGGCGAGCTGCCCGTCTCGGGCGAGCTGTCGGGCGTGAACATGGACCTGCCGCAGGCTCCTGTCGCCGCCCCGCAGATCGGCTCGGCGCTGCCCGCTGTCGACTCGCTGCCCGCGCGCAGCGAGACCGCGCACAGTGGCGTCAAGGGGATGTTCGCCAAGTTCGTCGGCATGCTGACCGGCAAGTCGATCCAGGCCTGATCCTCTAGTGAATGCGTGAAGGGCATCTTCAGGGCGTCAGACGCCCTGAAGATGCCCTTCACGGCGTCTCAGCCAGGCACCCAGGAGCCGAGGACCGGCTTGAACTCACGCACCGATCGCTCCGCGATCGCCCCCTCCAGGTGATAGGGGTCGTTGTCGATGATCTGGTGCAATGCATCGACGTCGGCGGCTTGGATCAGCACGACGCCGCCGGTGTCGTCAGCGAGTGGGCCAGCGATGGCCACCGTCCCGTTGTCCGCCAGCTCAGCGAGGAACTCGCGGTGCCTCGGCCGGACTTCCGGCATCTTGTCCTGCACATAGCGAATCTCAACCAGGTACCACGCCATGGGAGTGCAAGCTACGCCAGTCAGCGCGTCCGGCAACCGCGCGGCCCCCGATGCCGACGCCGTCGTGGTCACCCGTGTGCACAGCGTGACTCCGATGTGCTGCCGATACCCTGGGACGTACCGACTCCTACCCGTGGAAAGGGGGATGCGGCATGACGGAGCGCAGTGCGGAACGCACCGTTGAACGCACGCTCGGCCACCTCCGTGCGATCGACGCGCCGGATGAGCAGACCGATCCTGGCATGCCCGTCACCCTCGAAGACCTCTACCGGGTGCACCGGATGCGCCTCGTCCGGCTGGCGATCCTGCTCGTCGACGAGGCGGCGACGGCTGAGGACGTCGTCCAGGAGGCGTTCACCGGGCTGCACCGCAACTGGGGCAGGCTGCGCGACGAGGCAGCCGCCATCGGCTACCTGCGCACCGCCGTCGTCAACGGCTCGCGCAGCGTGCTTCGGCGGCGCAAGACCGCGCGCGAGTACGTACCGCCGCACGCGGTGACCGCGCGCTCAGCGGAAAGCCTCGCCATGCTCACCACGGAACACCAGGCCGTCGTCAATGCGCTCGGCGTGCTGCCGCCACGGCAGCGGGAGGTGCTTGTGCTGCGCTACTACGGCGGGCTGAGCGAGGCCGAGATCGCGGAGGCGGCAGGCATCTCGAAGGGCACCGTGAAGTCGACCGCGAGTAGGGCGCTCGAAGCACTACAGCGCGCGATGGCGGAAGTACAACAGCGGTGAATGAGGCACGACCAGAATCGACCGAGCACCCCGGCGACGGAAATGGTGCCGTGACCGGAAATACTCCGGAAGAGTTACTCGCGGATGCGTTGCGCGCCAAGGCCAGCCAAACCGGTGGTAACGCCAGCGTCGTTGCGAGCGAACCACAGATCGACCGTATCACCCCACCGTCCAGCGCTGACCAGCGAAATTCCGGCAAATCGAATAGTCAGGACATCGTTTTGGGCTGGGTGGTGGTACTCGCTGTGCTCTTGGGTCTAGCGACCGGGGCCCTGATTGGTCTACTGACAGTAATCTGATCGGTTTGTCCTACCTCGACCGTGTCGCCCGAATGTACGTATGGTGACCATGGGTCCGGCCGGTTAGCATGTTCATGGGGTAAATGCCCGAATCATGTGGGTGAGCCCTAACCACTCAGCGTGGTCCTCGTCGTCCCAGACCCCGACGGCACCTAAGTATCGACATATTCACTTAGGGGTCGAGATGTCTGGATACAGCGCGAGCATTCCGTTTGGCAATTTCTACGTCCGGCGAGCAGCGGCCCCTGAGCGCACGGTGGCGCAGGAGACGCCCGCTGTAAACGATGTCGCCACCGATCCGTATGCCCCCCTGGTCGAGGCGGCCAAGAGCGGCGACCGGTACGCCGTGGAAGACCTGCTCGCCGCCCTCCGGCCGGTTATCGTGCGCTACTGCCGTGCCCGCATCGGGCGCGCGCTGAGCACCTTCTCCTCAGCGGACGACGTCGCGCAAGAGGTGTGCCTCGCGGTGCTCACGGCGCTGCCGTCGTACCGTTCGAGCGGGGCCAGCTTCCTCGGCTTCGTCTACGGCATCGCAATGCACAAGATTATGGACTTCCACCGCAAGCATTCCAGGGACAGGTCGCTGCCGGTCTCCGACGTCCCCGACGTCGGAATCGACACCCTCGGCCCTGAGCAGCAGTTGTTGCGGTCGGAACTGGGGCAGCGACTCGCCGAGCTGCTTGACACGCTGTCCGACACGCAACGCGAGGTGCTGACATTGCGGCTGATCGTCGGGCTCTCCGTCGCGGAGACGGCCGATGCGATCTCGGTGTCCCCCGGCGCGGTCCGGGTGTGCCAGCACCGCGCGCTGACCAAGCTCAGGAACCGGCTGACCGCTCGTGTTGACTCATCGACATCGAGAACATGGACTCTGGATTGAACAAGTTCTCCGGGTCGAGCGCGGCCTTGATCTGACGGTGGACGCGCATGCCGACCGGCCCGATCTCGCGCGCGAGCCACTCCTGCTTGATCTTGCCGATGCCGTGTTCTCCGGTGACCGTGCCGCCGAGTGAGAGCCCGACGTCGAGGATCGCGTCGAACGCCTTATGCGCCCGCTCCGACTCGTCGGCCGAGCTGGGGTCGTAGACGATCGTGGGGTGCATGTTGCCGTCCCCTGCATGGCCGACGACGGCGACAAGCAGCCCGACCTCCTCGCTGATCCGGGCGCAGCCGGTGATCAGCTCCGCGATCCTGGTGCGCGGCACCGAGACGTCATCGGTGAGCCAGGTGCCGTACGTCTCCAGCGCGGTCAGCACAACGCGGCGGGCCTGCAGCAGCATGTTGCCCTCGGCCAGATCGTCGGTCACGTACGTCATGTCGGCGCCAGCGTCGGTGCAGATCTGCTCGATCGCGGTCAGCTCGCGGCGGGCGACCTCGCCGCCGGAGTCGGACTGGCACAGCAGCAGCGCCTCGCACCCGGAGCCCGCGCCGATGTCGGTGTTCAGGTACGCCTCGGACGCCTTGATCGACGCGGAGTCCATGATCTCCATCAGCGAGGGCACGAGGCCCTCCTTGACCACGCGCGCCACGGCGTCCCCCGCGGCCGCGGTGTTGTTGAACGCCGCGACCAGCGTGCCAGGCGCTTGGGGCAACGGCTTGAGCGCGACGGTGGCCTCGGTGATCACGCCGAGCGTGCCCTCACTGCCGATGAACAGCTTGGTCAGGTCATAGCCAGCGACGCCCTTCACGGTGCGGCGGCCGGTCTTGAGCAGTGAGCCGTCCGCGAGCACCACCTTGAGCCCGAGCACCGCGTCGGTGGTCACGCCGTACTTCACGCAGCACAGTCCGCCCGCGTTGGTGGCGAGGTTGCCGCCGATGGTGCACCAGTCGTAGCTGGAAGGGTCCGGCGGATAGAACAGCCCGTTCTTTGCTACCGCATCCCGGAAGTCGAGGTTGACAACGCCCGGCTGGACGACGGCGAGCCGGTTGGCCGCGTCGATCTCCACGATCTCGTTCATCTTGGTCAGCACAAGCACGACGCAGCCGTCGATCGCGTTCGCCGCGCCGGTCAGCCCGCTCCCCGCGCCGCGCGGCACGATCGGCACCCCTGCCTCAGCGCAGGCCCGTACCGTCGCCTGCACCCCATCGGTGTCGGTTGGCATCACCACCGCGAGCGGTGTGCCGTACGGGGCGAGCGGCATCATGTCCCGGCTGTAGCTGTCCGTGACGTCGGTGTCTGTGATGACGGCGGACGCGCCAAGTTCCGCGCGGAGTCGATCGATGAGGGCGGTGCTCATGCCCCCACGGTAGTGCGTGAGTGGTCGTTATCGCGATGCGTCTTGCGCTCGATCGCGAGCACGCCGAGCACGATCGCGACCCCGAGCAGCATCAGGCCGACCGTTGCGACGACGTCCCCGCTCGGCGCGAGCAGATCCCGCTCGCCGGACTCCCATGGCTGCCACGGCCACAGCGCGCGCAGTGATCCCGCGAGCAGCCCGGTCATGACGACGTGGGTGAGGTGGTGGTGGCGCTCGAGCAGCCACTGCAGCAGCTTCACGAACAGCGCGAGCCCGATCAGCGCGCCGAGTGCGAACGTGCCGACGTAGCCGAGGTCGCGGTCGTTGATGGCGTCCATCGTCGTGGTGTAGAGGCCGATCGCGAGCAGCATGAACGACCCGGAGACGCCGGGAAGCACCAGCGCGCAGATGGCGACGGCCGCCGCCGCCATGACGATCAGCGGGTGCGGCTCGATCTCGGTCGGCGGCAGTCCGGTGAGGACGAACGTCACCGCGGCGACGCCGAGCGCCAGCAGGTAGTTCCCCGGGCTCCACGGTCGGCCCGAGCCGGAGTACGGCACCCAGAGCGAGGCGAGCACCAGGCCGAAGAACACCGCGAACGACTGCTGCGGGTGCTCCTCGACAAGCGGCGAGACCAGCTTCGCCGCGGTGAGCACGGCGACGCCCATGCCGACGACGACGGCGATGACGACGGCCCAGTGGACCCTCCGGAACTCATCGGCGGCTCGGGTGTTTCCTTTGCCGCGCGGCAGGTCGCTCACCGCGAGCTTGACGCCGGAGACCACGTGGCCGGCCGAGATGATCAATCTGTCGTAGACGCCGGTGACCAGCGCGACCGTGCCGCCGCTGACCCCGGGGACGACCTCGGCGGTGCCCATGAGCCCGCCGCGGAATGCGTTCAACAGATGAGTACCAACGGATTTGCTCGACGCAGCCACGCGGTCAGCCTACGACCACCCGCGTATCGGCCCTGTCAGGGGCGACGTTGCTCACAGCGAAATATTTAGCTTGCGCAACTAGTTTGTCCCAGGGCATAGTTGTGTACTGAAATTAGTTGAGGTAAGCAAGTAGTTGGGGCGAGCCATGACCGACACGGCGCGACAGGACGAGCTCGACGTCGCAGACGACCTCGGGGTCGAGCTGGTACGCACCATCCGGCTGCTCGCGAAGGCGAAGGCCAAGCTGTCGTCGATTCCTGGCAGCGCGGACCACAGCACCTTCCCGATCATTGCGACGCTGGTGTGTGACGGCCCGCGCCGGACGTCCGCGTTGGCGGAGGTGCTGCACACCGAGGTCTCCACCATCAGCAGGCAGACCAGCGCGCTCGTGCAGCAGGGCCTCATCGAACGGCAGGCCGATCCGAACGACGGCCGCGCCTGTCTGCTCGCGCCGACCGATGCCGGGCGTGACCTCTACGAGCTAGCGCGGCAGGAACGCAACCGCTGGCTGGCGGCCACGCTGCGGGACTGGGACGCCGACGACGTCGAGCGGCTCATCGGCCTGCTCACCAGGCTCAACGTCGACCTCGCCGACAACCTCGGCCGATCGCAGGAACCGGCACCACAGGGGGAGAACGCATGACGAGCACCGTGGACACCGACAGCGCTGACGGCGGATACCCCCAGACGCAGACTCCGCTGCTCAGCCACCGGCAAATCCTGACGATCATGTCCGGACTGATGTTGGGGATGTTCCTCGGCGCGCTCGACATGACCATCGTCGCCACCGCGGTGCGCACCATCGCCGACGACCTCGACGGGCTGAGCATCCAGGCGTGGATCACCACGGCGTACCTGATCACAGCGACGATCATGACGCCGATCTACGGCAAGCTGTCCGACATCTACGGCCGCAAGCCGCTGTACCTGACCGCGATCTCGCTGTTCCTGATCGGCTCCGTCGCGTGCACCATGGCGACGTCGATGTACCAGCTCGCGGTGTTCCGCGCGGTGCAGGGCCTCGGCGCAGGCGGGCTGATGTCGCTGGCGATCACGATCATCGGCGACATCGTGCCCGCGCGAGAGCGCGCCCGCTACCAGGGCTACATCGTCGCGGTGTTCGGCACGTCCAGCGTGCTCGGGCCGCTGATCGGCGGGCTGTTCGCTGGGATGGACTCCTTCCTCGCCGTCGACGGCTGGCGCTGGGTGTTCCTGATCAACGTCCCGGTCGGGATCGTGGCGCTGTTCGTCGTCGCGAAGGTGCTCAACGTGCCGCACGAGCGCCAGGACCACCGCATCGACTGGTGGGGCGCCGCCGCGCTGGCGACCGGTGTCATACCGCTGCTGCTTGTCGCGGAGCAGGGCCGCGATTGGGGCTGGACATCGTCTGGCGCGCTGATCTGCTACGTCGTGGCCGCCATCGGCATCGCGGCGTTCGTCAGGGTCGAGGCCGCCATGGGCGACGCGGCGCTGCTGCCGCTGCGGCTGTTCCGCAACCCGACGTTCAGCGTCGCCATTGGCGCGGGGCTGCTCGTCGGCGTCACGATGTTCGGCTCCATGACGCTGATCCCGCAGTACCTGCAGATCGTGCAGGGCTTCAGCCCCACGGAGGCCGGCTTGCTGACGCTGCCGATGATGGGCGGGATCATGGTCACGACCACGATCACCGGGCGATACACCTCGGCGACGGGTCGCTACAAGATCGCGCCGGTCATCGGGACGCTGCTGCTGTCGCTCGGTGCGTTGCTGCTGGCGCAGATCGAGTGGGATAGCCCTGTCTGGCAGCCGATGGTCTACATGGGCGTGATCGGCATGGGGCTCGGTGGCTGCATGCAGACGCTGGTCATCGCCGTGCAGAACGCGGGACCGCGCAGCGACATGGGTGTCTCGACGGCGTCGGCGACGTTCTTCAGGCAGATCGGCGGCACCCTCGGCGTCGCGGTGTTCCTTTCGATCCTGTTTAGCACGCTCACCAGCAACGTGCGGGCGGCGTTCGCCGAGCTCGGGATACCGGTGGCCGCGGCGAGTGCGGGCAATCGGGACATCATGGCGGACTCGTCGTTCCTGAAGAGCATGCCGATCGAGCAGGCGAAGCCGTTCCTGATCGGGTTCACCGAGTCGATCAGCACGGTGTTCTACGTTGCCGCCGCCGTGGCATTCGCCGCCAGTATTGTCGTCATGGCGATGCGTGAGGTTCCGTTGCCTGAAGTACGGCGAGAGTAACAAGCAGACCGGAAGTTGGTGGACGTGCCATCCTGGCTTGTCCTGCACGTTCGCTGACTTCCGGTCGAATTGGTACCGACCGGCACAGTAAGAATTCACCCGTAGGACGGCATTGCGCCCGGACGCACCCGTACCCTTAGGGGCCGTGAGTGTCGTCCAGGCCGCAGCGGCCGAAGTTGGTGTCGGTTGGCTGTCGAACGCGGGCCCTGCCCTGGTGTGGGTCGTCGTGCTCAGCTTCGTCTTCCTCGAGTGCGCGGTGATCATCGGCCTGTTCCTGCCCGGCGACTCGCTGTTGTTCGTCGCCGGGGTGGTGCTGGCCAGCCACCAGGCCGAGGCGAGCGCGTGGTGGCTGTCGGTCGTCGCGCTGCTTGTGGCGTCGGTGGCGAACCAGGTCGGCTACTACATCGGGCACAAGAGCGGCACCGCGTACATCGCGCGCAGGGGAGGCAGGATCCTCAGCAGGGAGAAGCTCAACCGGGCGCGCGACTTCCTCGATCGCAAGGGCTTCTTCGCGATCGTCGCGGCGCGCTGGATTCCGTGGGTGCGCACGTTCGCGCCGCTCATCGCCGGCGCGGCGGGTATGAACCCGCGCCGGTTCGCGCTGGCCACGTTCGCCGGTGCTGTGCTGTGGGTGCCGACGCTGGTGCTGCTCGGCTACTACGCCGCCGACCTGATCCGCTCGTTGCCATGGTTGCAGACCACGGCGGTCTGGGGCGGCATCCTGTTCCTGGTCGGCGGCACCGTGTATGGCGTCTGGCAGTACCGCCAGGAGGTGCGCAAGCCGATCGCGGACCAGTGCGCGCCGCTGCCTAGCGGTTCGCGCTAGGGCGTGTCTCACGGATCTTCGTGTGCGGGGCTGCGGAGCCAGATCTTGATCGATGCGACGTCGATGGTGCCTCGGAAGATGTAGTCGCGTTTGTCGGTGCGCATGGCCACTGCTCGGAACGCCTTGAGCTTGTTGAAGGCGCGCTCGGTG
>WHUD01000069.1 GCA_009377385.1 Actinophytocola sp. | reverse complement strand
GGCGCGCCGGAGCTGCGCCGCCGCCGGGGCTGCGCTGGTCCGCACCGGGTCGGCCAGCGCGACGAACCCCCGGTACACCAGGCCGGCCACGGCGGTGTCGTCAATGCCCTCCGCGTCCTCATGGTCGAGCGAACGTTCGGCCACCACGAGCACCCGGTGTCCCTGTCCGGCGAGCTCGTCGAGGGTGCGGCTCACCGTGTCGCGCGCCCGCTGGCCGAACCGGGTGCGCCTGCCGTTGTTGTCGGCGTACTCGCAGCGGGGCAGCACTACCTCGGGAGCGCCCTTCACCGAGAGCAGGTGTCCGCTGCCGGTGTCGCCGACCGTGGCGTGGTAGCCCCGGGACGGCTCGAACGGCAGGTCCTTGCCGCGCCGCCAGTCGCGCTCGTCGGTGCGCACGTCGACCCCCGCCGACTGCGCTCCGGTGACCACCCCGCGATCGGTGGCGTGCTCCGGGTCCTCCTCGCCAGGCGTCGCCCTGAGCGCGGCGGCGAGCACGGCGCGGCGGGCGTCGTCCAGCTCATCGACGTCGTGGGTGGCGGAGGTGTCGCCCACGCTGGTGAGGCTCAGCGTGCCCCTGGTGAGGGTGCCGGTTTTGTCGAAGCACAGCACGTCGGCCCGACCGAGCGCCTCCAGCGTGTGCGGGTTGCGGACCAGCGCACCCTGGTCGGCCAGCCGCCGGGCGGACGCGAGCTGGGCTGCGTTGCGGACGAACGGCAGCCCCTCCGGAACCGACGCCACCGCGAGGTTGACGGCCGTGCCGAGGCTCTCGCTCAGCGGGACACCGCGCAGGAGACCGGCCGCCGCGACCGTGGCGGCGCCGCCGATGGCGAGCGGGGTGCCCTTCTTGGTCAGCTCGTCCAACCGCGCGCCGGTGCCGGACGCCCCCTCCGCCGCGCGGGCGAGCGCCATGCTGCGGCCGGCCTCCGTCGCGGTGCCGGTGGCGACGACGACGGCGACCGCGTGGCCCACCGAGATCGTGGTGCCCTCGTAGAGCATCGACGTTCGGCAGCTGATCTCGGTGGCGGCGACCGGCGCGGGGTTCTTGGCGACCGGCAGCGACTCGCCGGATAGCGACGACTCGTCCACCTCGAGCTCGCTGGCCTCGATGATCCGGCAGTCGGCTGGCACGACGTCGGAATGGCCGAGCAGCACGACGTCACCGGGCACGAGCTGCGACGCGGCGACGTAATGCTCGGTCCCGTCGCGGCGCGCGGTGACTCCGGCCGCTGACTGGCGTAGCAGTTCGGCGAGGGCGCGGTCGGTGCGAACCCGCTGCAGGCCGCCCATCAGGGTGGAGGCGCCGGTGACGGCGGCGACCAGCCCGGCGTCGATGAGCGATCCGGTTGCGGCCGAGAGGGCGGCGCCTGCCGCGAGAACCGGGGTGAGCGGGTTTGCCAGCTCGTCGGCGAACGCCTGCCACAGACTGACGCCGACTGGCGTGTCGCCGTCGCCCTGGGAGCGCGCCCGCTGATCGGCCTCGGCGGCGGCGAGCCCGCCGGGGCCGCTACCGAGTCGCGCCAACGCGGTGTCGGCGGGCATGAGGTGCCACGGCGCACTGCTTTGCGGCGCCACGGCGGGCTGGGACACCAACGTGCGCGAACGCCACCTGCCCCCGGCGAACGCCGCGGCCGCCGCCGCGTTCACGCCGAGCAACCCCCTCGCCGCGGCGCGCGCCCCGGTGCCCTGCAGCGCGGCGACCGCGCCGACCCCGGAGCCGCCCGCCGCGAGCGTGCTGCTCTGCTCGTCGACGGTGGCGGCGACGTCGACGGCGTCGATGACGATCGTCGCGGCAGTGGTGTCGTCGCCGAGCAGCAGATGCGCGCCCCACGGCGGCTGCTCGCCGTCGCGGTGCAGTCCGAGGCCGCAGTCGGCCGCGCCGAGAGCATCCCGGTCGCCGGAGACGACGAGAGTCACCGCGCCGTCCCGTTGCAGCTCGCGGACCTGGGTGGCGAGCTGTTCGCCGCCGGGCACGACGTCGTCGGCGTACGGGTAGTGCCCTTGGTGCTCATCTGCGACGACGACCGCCGCCCGGACCCGCCGTGCCGCCGCGGCCACCGAGCGCAGGGCGTCGGTCTGTTCGGCGGACACTCCGGCGACACCGCGCAGCTTGCGGCCCCGTGCGATGCCGAGCACCCGTTCAGTGCCGCGTTCGCGGAGCTGCTTTGCCGCGCGGCGTCCGGTTGTCCCGGACAGCTCCAGGTCGTCAAGGGGAGCGAGCACCCAGCCGTCACGCTCCCGGCGGGCGGCGGGCTTGTCCGGCTGGAATAGCGCGAAGCCGAGGTCGGCGATCTCGGCCGGGTCCGCGCCCGCCACCGGGATCAGGTCGGTGATCTCGTGGTGTCCGGAACGCAGTGCCGCCACGTCGATGACGACCGTGTCCATGCGGCCGAGCTGACGCAGCACGCCCCGGTCCATCACGACGACGCCACGCCGCGCCAGGATGCGTCCGATGTGGGTGGCGAAGCCCTCCCTGCCAGCGGCGGGAGCTTTGGGCAGGCTGGCGAGGCCGACCGCCAGCCCTCTGCGCGCCCCGGCGAACGGCACAGCGGCGGCGCCGCCGGCAGCGCCGATCGACATGGCCCGCCGCGCGTAGTCGTCGGCTGGATCGGCGGGCGGCTCGCCCGTCCTGGCGGGAAGGGGGTCAGCCGCCGCGTCCGTCTCGCCGTGCACCAGTTCCGGTTCGCGCTGCCACCACGTCGACTGGTGGGCACGGGCTTCGCGCCACTGCTCGATGCGCTGGACGACGTCGAGCCCGATGCCCTCACCGCCCGCGGCGAGGCCCTGGGCCATCGCCGAGACGACCGGCAACACGGAATCGGCTTCGTGCTGGCTGTGCAGCGCCTTCCCTGTGAGCCGCCGCAGCGTCGGGTGGTGGTGGAACACCGCGCCAAGGGCACCCACCTCGGTCGGCAGCGGTACCCAGCTCGCCAGCCGCGTCACGGCAGACAGCCCGAGGCCGACCGCGTCGGCGGCCAGGGCGGTGATCGACTGGGTGGTGCGCGGCCCCTCACACGGGTGGTGCAGCTCGTCGCACTCGTCGTCGGCATCCAGCGGCACGGCGGCGTCCTGCTCTGCGCGCGCGACCGCGCGCACCAGGTCGTCCTGCCGCACCGATTCCGCCTCGACGACGACCCGGTGAGTGGGCGCGTTCACCCGTGCCCAGCGCACCCCTGGCAGCTCAGCCACCGCCCGTTCCACGGTGCGGATGACGCGCCGCGCGTGTGGCTGGTCCAGGCCGTGGACCTCGACGTAGTACCTGCCGTCGCGCGCCCGCACCTGCCTGCCGGTGAAGCCAGCCAGCTCTGCCGCGGCCTTCAGCGCGCGCACCGGCAGGTCGAGCGGCAGCATGGGTCCCGAGTCTTCCGCCGTCACTCGCCGAGCGTCCTGCCGCGCGCCGCTTCCAGCAGCGACACGACCCGCTCATCTGTGGTCTGGTGGAAGTCGCGGTACCACATGCCGACGGCGCCGAAGCCCTCCGGCGTTGCGACGCAGACGACGTCGTCGGCCTCGCGGCGCAGCCGGTCGACGCTTTCCGGCGCGCACACCGGGGCGGCGAACACTACGCGGCGTGGCGCGTCCTCGGCGACCGTGCGCAGCGCCGCCGTCGCGGTCACGCCGGTGGCGAGCCCGTCGTCGACGACGAGTATGTCCCGGTCGTGACGCGGAATGTGCTCCCGACCCTGGTGGTAGTGCCGCACGCGCCTGCGCGCCTCCGCGCGTTCGGCGGCAGTGCTGTCGGCGAGATCGGACGGCGTCAATCCCAACCGCCGCAGCGAGTCCTCGTGGAAGTACGCCGGTCCCTCCGCTGTCACCGCGCCGACGCCGAACTCCGGCTGGCCAGGAGCGCCGATCTTGCGGGACACCAGGATGTCGAGTTGGGCGTCGAGGCGTTCCGCCACGGCGTCGGCCACCGGGACGCCACCGCGTGCGAGTCCGAGCACGAGCGGCTCGACCCACTGCCGGTCGACCAGCATGTCGGCCAGCCGCTCGCCCGCGTCGTGCCGGTCGGCGAAGGTGATGTCGGCTGTTGTGTACGGCATGATCGGACCTCCCTGCCGCGCTAGTGCGTCCATTCCGACTACCCGCACCAGTGCTGGCGGCAAACCGCGAGGCGGCAGGAAGGCGGTTGAAACCGTTCGCCAGCGGGTACGTCGTGAGCATGACCGGAGAGAACTGGCCGCGCGGCGACCACCCGTCCGACCCGGCAGAAGGCGCGCGCGATATCGGCACGCCGCCCGACAAGTCGGTGGACGAGCCGCACACCACGGTGCGGTCGGACGATCTACGGGCGCTGCTGGACACCGAGGACGACCACGCTCGCTTGGTGCTGCAGGAGGGCAGGGTCCAGCTCCGCGTAGGCCGCGAAGGTAATGCCGTCGACACGGCAGGGGCGGTGACCGTGATTTCCCGCGCCGGACTCCGCGACCGGCTGGCGGGGGCGACGCCTGACGCACGGCGGCTGGTGGATCAGGCTGTCGAGCTGAACACCGAGATTTCCTCGCTGGGCGCGTGATCGTCTCAACACCGCTGGTCAGCTGGGCGTATCGGCGGTAAGCGGCGCGACGTCGCAGACCGAGGCACGCAGCGGGGAGCTGCCGCTGATCGGGTCGCTCGGTGTCTGGCGCAGCACGGCGTTCAGGTTGGCGCTGCCGGGACCGCTGATGGGGTAGCCGGGCAGGTCGAGCTCAGGGCAGGCCTGCCACCAGCCGTGCTGCCCGCACACGACGTCCGGATCGAGGTTGGCGGACAGCTTGGCGCGGGCGCGGACGCTGCCGGACGGCGTGTCCAGCCGCACCCAGTCGCCCGCCGCGATGCCGCGTTTCCGTGCGGTGTCCGGATGCAGCTCCACCTGCGGGTCGGGCAGCTTGCCGCGCAGGCTCGCCACGTTGCGGTGCTGGGTCTCGCAGAACCACAACGACTTCGCGCAGGTCAGGATCAGCGGGAACCGGTCGGCGAGGTCCGGCCGCGAGCGGGGGCTGGTGCCCGGTTCGACGAACTCGGGCAGCGGCGCGTAGCCGTGGTCGGCCAGCGCCTCCGAGAACAGCTCGATTTTGCGCGACGGCGTGCGGAATCCGCGCGGCACACCATCGTCCAGCTCGGCGTACTTGCGGTGCTGGGTGGTGAGCGGCACCCGAACCCCGGCGGGTTCGTCGCGGAGCTGCTCCAGCGTGATGCCGCTTGGCGCGAGCTGGTGGCGCAGCCCGGCGTCGACGTCGCCGTTCCAGAAGTGCTCGCCCAGCCCGAGGCGCACGGCGAGGTCGAAGATGATCTGGATGTCCGAACGCGACTCGCCACGCGGCGCGGCCACGGGACGTCGCAGTTGCACCAGCGACTGCGCGGCCTGGCTCACCTCGAAGCCGATGTTGACGCCCTCGCTCTCGAACGCGCTCGTCACCGGCAGCACGATATCGGCCAGCTCGGCGGTCGGATTCTGAAACAAGTCGGCGTGCACCATGAAGTCCAGCGCGGCGAGCGCCTCACGCCCGCGCACGCTGTCGCCGTGGGCCATCACCAGATCCGCGCCGAAGTTCACCAGCGCACGCGCCCGGTACGGCCGAGCGTCGAGCGCGGCGGTGTAGAAGTCCTCGCCGGTGACGAACTCGAACCGCGCGGGGCCGAGCGGCCGGTCCGTGACGCCGATGGCCTTGGCGAGCTGCTCCGGGTCGAGCATGCCCATGCCATCGATGCGGTTAATCGGCACGGCGGCGAACTGCACGTTGCCGCCCGGGGCGTCGAAGTCGCCGGTGAGGGCGTAGAGCTGGTTGATGGCACGAACGGTCTGGGTGGCATTGCTGTGCTGCTCCAAGCCGCTCCAGGCGTAGAACGCGACCGGGCGTGACTCCCAGAGGGTGCGGGCGGTCGCCTCGATGTCGGTGGCGGGGACGCCGGTGATGTCCGCCGCGACGTCCGGGGCCATGCGGCGACACTGCTTGGCGACCAGGTCGAACGCCGGGCGGCAGCTGACCCGGCCGTCCGGGGTGGCCACGTCGTAGGTACCGGACAGCGCCAGCCGTGCCTCGTCGACGTCGTAGCCTCGCGCTGGGTCGTAGATGGCTGGTGCTCCGGCGGCCTCGTCCCAGGCGACGTAGTGCTCGCCCGCGCGGAGCAGTCGTCCGGTGTCGGTGCGCACCAGCAGCGGCGCGTTGGTCCAACGGCGGACGAAGCCGGCGTCGTACCAGCCGCGCTCGATCATGACGTGGGTCAGCGCGAGTGCCAGGGCCGCGTCGGTGCCCGGTCGTACCCGCAGCCAGTGCTGTGCCTTGCTCGCCAGGCCCGCGCGCCGGGGATCGACGACGACCAGCCTCGCGCCCCGCCGGAGCGCGGCCGTGGTGCTGGTGGCGTGCGCCAGCCGGGACACCGACGGGTTGTAGCCCCAGAACAGCACACACCCGGCGTTGTCGATGTCCGGCAGATACACGCCCGGCACGGAGTCGCCGTAGGTGTAGATCGATGCGAGGTAGCGGCCCCAGCCGCACAGCTCCATGTAGGCGCCCATGTTCGGGCTGCCGAACGCCCGCCGCAGCCGCATCACCCAGTCAACCGAGTCCGACATCGCCGAGGTCGACGGCGATGCGGAGCCGAAGACGACCGACTCGGGCCCGTGCTCCCGCGCGAGCGCCCTGAGCCGGTCGGCGATGGTGTCCAGCGCCTCGTCCCAGCCGATGCGCTGCCAGCCGGGATCTGCCGCGCCCTTGGGCTTGGTCCGTTTCAACGGGTGCAGCAGCCGATCCTGGTGCGCGACGATCTCCGGCGCGGCCTTGCCCTTGATACACAGCGCGTGGCCGGTGGGGTGGGACGGATCGGGCTCCAGTGTCGTGAACACGCCGTCCGTGATGGTCGCCGTCGCACCGCAGCGCGACACGCACAGCGGGCAGAACGTCGAGACCCGGGTGGTCGCCTCCATCGCGGAGGCAGCGGCGGCAGTAGCTGGTTGAGGCCGCGTGGCCGTCATACCGGTTAGTCGGGCGGGGTCGCGATCCGTTACCGGCTTCACCCTAGCGGGGCATCCAGGCGCCTGGTTTCCCGCTGAGCGGGCGAGGGTAGTCGCGGCCCATGGTGTTGCAACGGATAGCAAGCGAGGTCGGAAAGGGTGTCTTCGCGGGGATCGGCGGTACCGTCGCGATGACCGCGTCGAGCACGGCGGAGATGAAACTGCGCGGCGGCAAGTCGAGCACGACCCCCGCCGAGGCGCTCTGCACGCTGCTCGGCGTCGAGACGCTCGGCGAGACGGAGAAGAACCGGCTGACTAACCTCGTGCACTGGTCCTACGGCACCGGTCTTGGTGCGCTGCGCGGGCTGATCGCGGCAGGCGGCATCCGAGGCGTGAAGGCGGCAGCCCTGTTCTTCGGCCTGGTCTGGGGCGGTGAGCAGCTAGGCCTGCCCGCGCTCAAGGTGAGCCCGCCGATCACTGAGTGGACCGGCGAGATGATCGCAAGCGACGTCGCGCACCACCTGGTGTACGCGCTCGGCACCACCGTCGGCTACGAACTTATCCAGCGCGGCTGACGCTCACGGGCTCAGGCGCGCTTGCCCGGCGTCGTACACCAGCACCCGATCCGTGCGCACCAAACACGCCTCTGGACTGGGACGATGCGGGCGCAGGGCGCCATCAGGCATGAGATGTTCGACGTCGATCCCGCGTGCCAGCAGCAGGAAGTCGGCGATCAGCTTCCGGTGGCAGCGCCACCACACGGACTCCGCGCACATCACCGTCGTCAGATCCTTGTCGGCGTCGGTCAGCAGGTCGTCGATGGCGGCGAGGAACTCCGTGGTGCGCATGTGGGTCGCGTAGCCGCCGAACGAGGCGTTGCGCAGCGCGGTGTCCGGGCTGTCGTTTGGGCGCGACCGCCAGCCGCCGAGGCGCTTGTCCCAGCGGTAGGCGATGCCCGCGTCAGGGAGCCAGTGCGCCATCGCGTCCCGATTGGCGTCCGGGTTATGCCTGCTGCCCGGAGCGGTGCGGACGTCGACCAGGCGCCGCACCCCGGCGTCGCGCAGCAGCCGGGTCAGCTCGGTGGCATCAGCGGTGCCGTGGCCGACGGTGAGAAGCCGCATCACCACCGAGGATGCCACGTTCGTGAGCGACCTCGACGCCGTCCGCCGCCCACACGGTTAGGCCGTGCGGGCGCCGGGTACGCCTCGGGCGGAGCACAACCTGTCAATTCTGTCAGGAGGATTCAAACCCATGGCTCAATTGGTACGTGAACTCATGGCCACCACGCCGGTCGAAATGGACGCGCGCACCTCGATCCACGAGGCGGCCAGGAAAATGCGCGAAGCCGACATCGGCGACGTGCTGGTCACGGAGAACGGCTCGCTGTGCGGGATCGTGACCGACCGGGACATTGTCGTGCGCGGGCTCGCCGTGAACGAGGACCTGAGCGGGCACCGGCTCGGTGACATCTGCAGCAGGCAGCTGATCACCGTCCGGCCCGACGAGGATGCGGACGCTGCCATCGTCAGGATGCGGGAGCACGCCATCCGCCGCATCGCCGTTGTCGAGGACAGCAGGCCCGTTGGGATGCTGTCGATCGGTGACGCGGCGATGGAGAAGGACCCGCGCTCGGCACTCGCTGACATCAGCGCGGCGCCCGCGAACGCCTGACTCGCTCGGGTGACCATGCGGAGCAGTGCGCTGGGGGAGCACACCCCGCAGACGTACGTGGTCGTGCTGGAGACCGGCGATTCGGTGCTGGACGAGCTGATGGCGTTCGCAAGGCACCGTGGTCTCGGCACGGCCGCGTTCACTGCGATTGGTGCGTGCTCGTCCGCGACGCTGGGCTTCTACGACTTCGAGCAGCAGCGGTACCTGGAGATCCCGATCGATGAGCAGGTCGAGGTGCTGACTATGGCAGGCGACATCGTGGGCAGCGGTGACGATCGCAAGATCCACTCGCACGTCGTCCTCGGCCGCAGAGACGGCACCACCCGGGGCGGTCACCTGCTGGCTGCGGTGGTGCGGCCGACGCTGGAAGTGATGGTCACCGAGTCGCCTCGGGAAGTCGTGCGCGCCACGACGAGGCGTCCGGGCTGCCGTTGATCGACCTGGCGGCCTCGGCCAAGCACACCCACGGCTGAGGTGTGGTGCTGGCGGAGCCGGGACGGTACAACCAGACTATGGCCGGACAGGCAGAGCGCCGCGACCCGCACAGCAGCGTCAAGCGCGAGCTGCTGGTGCGGTATCTCGACGCCTGGACGTCTGCCGTGTCGCGGTCGCATCGCAGCGCCACCTACATCGAGTCCGCGCTCGGCGGCCCCGCTGCGGACGCGTTGCGCGTCTTCGGCGAGTTCGCAGACCGGCTCACCGGGCACCAACTTGATGTAGTCCTGCTCGGCGCGCCTGCCGAGTCACTCACTCCGGTGCTGCGTGAGCTGGGCGAGCCACAAGGGCTCGCGGTGCGCAGCGTCCACGACCCCGATGGGCTGGCGGTCGAGGGGCCCGCGCTGGCGCATTTGGACGTCGTGGGGGAGACCGTGCTCGATGAGCAGGCGGCGTGGCGGCTGGCGGCCGAGCTAGCGCGCGGTAAGGCACGCGAGGTGCTGCTCACGGTGCCGCCCGTTGCGGTGGTGCAGGTGGACGAGCACCGAGTGCGGCTGCGCGCGGCCGGACTGTCCTATGTGGCCGCTGTTGAGCTGGTCGACAACGAGGGCCGGGCGCAGTTGCTGATGTTCGCGACGGGCGCCCGCAAGCACCTCGCGACGTTCAAAGATGAGCTGTGGGCTGTCGACGAGTTCGCCGGCGTCCGATACCGGGATCCCAGCGACGACGAGGGCGCGCTGGTGGACATCTCGCTCACGCCGCAACTGACGCCGCTGCGCCGCATGCTGCTGGCCGAACTGGCCCGGCGCGGGAGTTGTAGCGTGGCCGATCTGCAGGACCACACGTTGCTGCGGTCGATCTACCGCCCAGCGGAGGCCATGCGGGTGCTCCAGTCGGCCGCATCGGCGGGCGCTATCAGCAGGGACCCGGAAAAGGGACGGCTCACCCCGCGCACGGTGGTCGCGCCCGGGTAGGGCGCCGCACGTGTGCCTCCACCCGCCCAAGACCAACCAGCGGCCGCATTTGCCCGGTTTCGTGGTCCCCAGCGGGTGGAGGCCGCGCCTAGCGCGCGGACCGGTGTTCCAGGTAGGTCGCCGACATGTCCAGGGGCTGGTTTCCGGGGCGCGCGAGAGCGGCTGACGGCTCGGCGCCGGACGACGGGCCCGACGCAGGAACCCGAGGCTCAGACGTTGCGCAGTACCGAGACGACGATGCCCAGCACGACGGCGTCGTCACCGTCGATGACGTCGTAGTCCGGGTTGCGCGGCTCCAGATAGACGTGGCCGCGGCGGCGATACACCTTGACGGTCGCCTCTTCGTCGAGCATCGCGGCGACGATCTGGCCGGAATGCGCCTCGGCCTGCTGCCGGACCACCACGATGTCGCCGTCGCAAATCGCGGCGCCGATCATCGAGTCGCCCCGCACCCGCAATCCGAACACGGTCCCGCGTCCAGTCAGCCCGCGGGGCAACGTCAGCATCTCGTCAGCGTACTCCTCGGCGGCGATGGGAGTACCCGCTGCGATGTCGCCGACAACGGGAACACTCACTGAATCTGAGGTGTCCCGCGTAGCGGAATCACGCAGGAAGTCTCGAACGTCGATCGCGCGGGACATCGTGGCACTGCGCCGCAGGAACCCCTTCTCCTCCAAGCTCGCCAGGTGTTTCGACACCGACGACGATGACCGCAGCCCGACGACGTCGCCGATCTGGCGCGTGCTCGGCGAGTACCCGTGCCGGACGGCCCAGTCCCGTACCGCGACCAGGATGCGCTGCTGGCGCTCCGGCAGGGTCGATGTGTCCAGGTGATCGAACGGGTCAAGATCATCGTAGAAGCTCACCTGCAGAATCGTAAGGCATGACCGCACGTCCTCGATCGGGTACCACGGGCACCCGTCACCGCACAGCATTGCTCCGTTCGGCGGATTCTCCTGAGGTAGGCGGGCGCTACCACCGGGAGATCGACCTCGGTGGCCCGGTCGTTGCGCGTCCGCGCGGGCGAGCCAGTCGAGGTCCAGCTGAAGAACCATCTCCCAGCCGACACCAAGGTCCACTGGCACGGTCGCGTTGGGCGACCACCGTTTCCAGGTCACGCACACCGACGGCTTCCCGGTGCGCCGGCGCGAGACGCGAAGCCTGTTGCGCAGGACAAGTGACGCGCCAGCTCCGGTCCAGTTCATCGGCGGCGAATGCGTGCGGCTCACGCGATTCCGGCGTAGCGTACGCATTCCGACAGACGACATATCTGATAACAACGGAGTCACAGTGGAGGACGTCATGGCTTCCCGTCTCAACCCGTATCTCAGCTTCGATGGCGACGCGCGTGACGCGATGGAGTTCTACCGGAGTGTCTTCGGCGGCACGCTCACGGCGAACAGCTTCGGCGACTTCGGCGCGCAGCACTCCAGCGAGGACGCCGACAAGATCATGCACAGCATGTTGGAGACCGACAGCGGCTTCACTCTCATGGGTGCCGACACGCCGTCGGGCATGGAACGCAGCACCAACGGCACGATCAGCCTGAGCGGCGACGACGCCGAGGCGCTCCGCGGCTACTGGGAGAAGCTGTCCGCAGGCGGCGCGGTCACGATGCCGCTTGAGAAGCAGATGTGGGGTGACGACTTCGGCATGTGCGTGGACAAGTTCGGCGTGGCATGGATGGTCGACATCGTCCCGCAGCAGGGGTGACCGACGGCTAACCTCAACCGCCGAACACACCTCAACCGCCGAACACCGCGCGGCGAGCCTCGGCGTAGTGACCGCGGATCCGCTCGCCTGCGTCGTCATCGACGCAGTTCAGCACGGTGGCCTGCCGCATCGGCCACTCCGGCGGTTCGGCCGTGCCCGCCAGCGCCCACGCCGCCTGCTTCGCGGCACCGAGCGCGACGTACTCGCCGGGCTCGGGCACCGTCACCGGCGCGCCAAGCACCGTCGGCGCGGCCTGCCTGACCGCCGCCGAGCGTGCCCCGCCGCCGACGAGGAGCACACGCCGCACGTCGACGTCGAGGGCGCGCAGCGCGTCGAGACCGTCGGCGAGCCCGCAGAGCATGCCCTCGACGGTGGCGCGGGCGAGGTTCTCCGGCGTCATGGTGTCGCGGCGCAGCCCGTGCAGCGACCCGGCGGCATCCGGCAGGTTCGGCGTGCGCTCGCCGTCGAGGTACGGCAACAGGACGAGGCCGCCTGCTCCGGGATGCGCGGCGAGGGCGAGCCGGTCGACGTCGTCGAGCTCGATGCCGAGCATGTGCGCGGTGGCGCCGAGCACGCGAGCCGCATTGAGCGTGCATACCAGCGGCAGGAACCGCCCGGTCGCATCGGCGAACCCCGCGACGGTGCCACTAGCGTCGGCCACCGAGCCGGGATGGACGGCGAACACGGTGCCGCTGGTGCCGACGGACACGACAACATCGCCGGGGCGGGCGCCGAGCCCGAGCGCGGCGCCCATGTTGTCCCCGGTGCCGGGCGCGACCACCGCGCCGGTGTCCATCTCGCCGACCACCTCGGACGGGGCGGCGACTCGGGGGAGCGCCACCTGGGTGCCGAAGGCGAGCGACACGACGTCGTGCCGATACGCTCGTTCGGCGGGCGACCAGTAGCCGGTGCCGGAGGCGTCGCCCGCGTCGGTGACCGGCTCGGCGCGCCCGCCGAGCAGCCGCCAAGTCAGCCAGTCGTGGGGGAGCAGCACCCGCTCGATGCGGGCGGCGACGTCGGGTTCGTGGTCGGCGACCCAGCGCAGCTTGGTCACCGTGAAGCTGGCGACCGGCACGCTGCCGACGGCCTTCGCCCACGCAGCACGCCCGCCGAACTCGCTGACCAGGTCGGACGCCGCCTCGGCCGAGCGGGTGTCGTGCCACAGCAGGGCGGGCCGGACCACCGCGCCGTCGCCGTCCAGCGCGACGAGCCCGTGTTGCTGACCCGCGACCGCGATCGCGCGGACGTCGTCGAGCAGCCCACTGCTGGCCTCGGTCCAGGCGTCCCACCAGCGCTGCGGATCGACCTCGGTGGTGTCGGGGTGCGGCGCGCGTGCCTCCCGGACGATCGCGCCGGTGTCCGCGTCGACGACGAGCACCTTGCATGACTGCGTCGAGCTGTCGATGCCTGCCACCAGCGGACCGGTGCGTGCGGTCACGTTGGGTCTCCTAAGTCTCTGAGGTGAGCAGGACGCGGGCGACGTCGGTGTCGGTCACGAGCGCGGTGACGAAGCCCGCCGTGAGCACGGAATGGATCGCCCGCGCCTTGCGGGTGCCGCAGGCGACGGCGATGACCTCGGGGACCTTGCGCAACTGCTCGGCGCCGATCGCGATGACGCGGTCGTCAAGGTCGGTCACCGGGATGCCATCGTCGTCGAGCAGCCGCGCGCAGGTCTCCGCACGGACGCCGCGCTTGCGCAGCGCGGTGGCCTCTGCCTTGGTGAGCGAGTCACGGACCAGTGACTCCGGCGGGTCCCACGACCCAATCGCGACGATCGCCTTGGTGAGGTCGCGGTAGCGCCGCATCGCGTCGGCCACCTGCGGCTGGGTGCGCAGCCCGCGCGCCGACGCCGCGTCGGAAAGCACCAGCGGGGCGTAGATCGGGAACGCCGGGCCCCGCGCGATGCTGGCGACCCTGCGGACCAGTTCCACCGAGTTCTCCTTGACCCCGCCCGGATGGACGCCGGTGAGCTGCACGACGGTGATCCGGGGGAGCGTCGTCAGCGCGAACACCGTCTCCTGCAGCGTGCGGGAGCATGCCAGTCCGATGACGTCGTCCTCGGTGATGATCTCGGTGAGGTAGTCCGCCGCGATCCTGCCGACGCTCTGCCGCACCGATTCCTCGTGCCCTTCGGGAGTGGCGACGACGATGGCGTCGGTGAGCCCGTAGCGGACCCGCAGCGCGTCCGAGAGCTCGGCGTCGATCTGAGCAGGCACGGCGATGTCGATGCGCACCAGCCCGGCTGCCCGTGCGTCCTCGAGCACCCGCGCCACCTTGAACCGGCTGATGCCGAACTCCTCTGCGATGTCCACTTTGGATGCACCGTCGAGGTAGTAGCGGCGTGCGACGCCCGCCGCCCTGATCAGCTCGGCGGGCCGCAGCACGGCGTCCCTGTGCATCGTCACCATGAAGAAACCTCCCGCTCATATGAGCGCAATGCGGCTCATTATTGCACGACCCGTTGACGGTGTCACCCGTCACGGCGTTCACTAGGTCCGCGCTCAGGTGTGAACGGAGCCACACAGATGAGCACCGCCTGTGATGAGGAGGCCCTGATGAAAACCAAGTCCCGCTCGCGCACCGTGCTCGCCGCTTCGGTGGCGATCACGACGTTCGCCGCGGCGTGTTCGGGTGCCGGTGCAGGTGGTGGCGACGACGAGGGCACGGTCACCATCGCGACCGTCGCCAACCCGCAGATGCAGGACATCGAGAAGCTGACGTCGGTGTTCGAGAAGGAGCACCCCGGCATCGAGGTCAAGTTCGTGACCCTGCCGGAGAACGAGCTGCGGGATAAGGTCACGCAGGACATCGCCACCCAGTCCGGCCAGTTCGACGTCGTCACCATCGGCACCTACGAGACGCCGATCTGGGCGGAGAACGGCTGGCTCACCTCGCTGGACGAGTACGCCAGCGACCCCGCCTACGACGTCGACGACCTGCTCCCGCCAGTGCGGGAGGCACTGTCGTTCGAGGACAGGCTGTACGCGGTGCCGTTCTACGGCGAGTCGTCGTTCCTGATGTACCGCAAGGACCTGTTCACCAAGGCGGGGCTGGAGATGCCTGCGCAGCCGACGTGGCACCAGGTCGCGGGCTTCGCCGAGAAGCTGCACGACCCGAAGAACAAGGTGGCCGGCATCTGCCTGCGCGGGCTGCCCGGCTGGGGCGAGGTGCTCGCACCACTGAACTCGATGATCCTGACGTTCGGTGGCCAATGGTACGACGAGAACTGGCACGCGCAGCTCACATCGCCGGAGACAACGCACGCCGTCAAGTTCTATGTGGACCTGGTGCGGAAATACGGTGAGGCAGGCGCGCCGAACTCCGGGTTCTCCGAGTGCCTCACCGCGACAGGGCAGGGCAACGCCGCCATGTGGTACGACGCCACGGTCGGCGCCAGCTCGCTTGAGGACGAGAAGACCAGCAAGGTCGCGGGCAAAATGGGCTACGTCCCCGCCCCGACGGTCAAGACCGACCACGCTGGCTGGCTGTGGGCCTGGTCGCTGGCCATCCCCGAGACGTCGCAGCAGAAGGACTCCGCGTGGGAGTTCGTCAAGTGGGCGACGTCGAAGGAGTACCACAAGCTGGTCGGTGAGAAGCTCGGCTGGACCCGCGTTCCGCCGGGCGCCAGGGCGTCGACCTACGAGACTCCGGAGTACCAGCAGGCCGCTTCCGCGTTCGCGGAGCCGACGTTGAACGCGATCCAGAACGTCGACGTCCACCAGCCCGGCCTGCACGAGCAGCCGTGGATCGGCGTGCAGTACGTGTCGATCCCGGAGTTCCAGGACCTCGGGACGCGGGTGTCGCAGGAGATCTCGGCCGCCATCGCAGGCCAGCAATCGGTGGACGAGGCGCTGGCGAAGGCGCAGCGCATGGCTGAGGAGACCGCCAAACAAGGCGGATACCAGGGCAACTGACATGACCACTGAGACCCTTGATGCCGCTCCGTCCGCGACGCGGACACGTCGTCGGCCGGAGCCGCCTCGCCGCACCGCGGCCGAACGCTGGCGTCGGCGCGGGCCGCTGCTGCCAGCGCTGGCGCTGACGATCCTGCTGACCCAGGTGCCGCTGCTCGGCACGGTGTACTACAGCCTGCGGGCACGGAACCTGCTGCGGCCGGAGACGGACGAGTTCGTCGGCCTCGCCAACTACGGCACCGTGCTCGGCGACGAGTATTTCCGCACTGCGGTGCTCAACACGCTCGTGCTGACCGCGTCGACCGTGGTGCTGGCGATGGCGCTCGGCATCGCACTCGCGGTGCTGCTCGACAAGAAGTTCCTCGGCCGTGGCGTGGTGCGCACGTTGCTGATCACGCCGTTCCTGGTGATGCCAGCCGCGGCGGCGCTGCTGTGGAAGCACGCGATGTTCAACCCGCTGTTCGGCATGCTCAACTGGGCGCTGTCGGTGGTCGGCATCGGCAAGGTCGACTGGGTCAGCCAGTTCCCGATGCCTGCGCTGGTGCTGATGCTGACCTGGCAGTGGACGCCGTTCATGATGCTGATCGTGCTTGCGGGCCTGCAGAGCCAGTCGACCGAGATCCTGGAGGCGGCCAAGGTCGACGGCGCAGGCCCGTGGGACACGTTCCGCCGGATCACGCTGCCGCACCTGCGGCGGTTCATCGAGCTGGCCATCCTGCTCGGGTCGATCTTCATCGTGCAGACCTTCGACCCGATCTTCCTGATCACCCAGGGTGGACCGGGGCAGGCGACCACCAACCTGCCGTTCGCGATCTACCAGACGACCTTCCGTGCGTTCGAGGTCGGCGAAGCCGCTGCGGCTGGCGTGATCGTGGTCATCGGCACCATCGTGATCGCCGCCTTCGCGCTTCGGGTGATCTCCAGTCTGTTCCAGGAGGAGAGCTGATGTCGACGGTAATCGCACCCTCGTGGCGCAGGGTCCGGCCCGGTACGGTGGTCACCGGCGCGCTCGCGTGGGCGGCGGCGCTGGTGCTGTTCTTCCCGGTGCTGTGGATGTTTGTGACCGGGTTCAAGCAGGAGGCGCAAGCGTCGACCGACCCGCCGACGTGGCTGTTCACGCCGACGCTCGAGCAGTTCCAGGCGATCCTGGGCCGCAACTTCACGCCGTACCTGCTGAACTCGCTGATGGCGACGGTCGGCTCGACGGTGCTGGTGATCCTGCTGGCCACCCCGGCGGCGTACGCGCTCTCGCTGGCGCCGGTGGCGCGATGGAAGGACGCGCTATTCTTCTTCATCTCCACCAGGATGATGCCGCCGGTGGCGATCATCCTGCCGCTGTACATCATCGCCAACAACATCGGCATGCTCGACAACATCACCATGCTGTCGCTGATCTACACGGTGATGAACCTGCCGATCGCGGTGTGGATGATCCGCTCGTTCCTGCTCGAGCTGCCGAAGGAGGTGCTGGAGGCCGCCCGCGTGGACGGCGCCGGCTTCGGCACCGAGATCCGCCGCATCATCCTGCCGATGATCGCGCCAGGGCTGGCGGCGACCGCGCTGATCTGCTTCATCTTCGCGTGGAACGAGTTCTTCTTCGCGGTCAGCATGACCGCCACCAACGCGCCGACCGTGCCTGTGTTCCTGACCGGGTTCGTCACCAGCGAAGGGTTGTTCCTGGCGCGGTTGTCCGCCGCAGCCACCATGGCCGCGCTCCCGGTGATCCTGGCCGGCTGGGTTGCGCAGAAATGGCTTGTCCGCGGCCTGTCACTTGGGGCGGTGAAATGATGCGCGCAGCCGTAATCGACACTCCTGGCTCGGTTTCGATCACCACGGTGGACGACCCGGCGCCGGGGCCACGGGAGGTCGTCGTCGAGGTCGCGGCCGTCGGGATCTGCGGCACCGACATCCACATCCTCGACGGCGACTTCGAGCCGACTCCGTACCCCATCGTGCCCGGCCACGAGTTCGCGGGCACCGTCGTCGCGCTCGGCGCAGCGGTCACCGAACTGTCCGAAGGGGACCGAGTAGCGGTGGATCCGTCGCTGTTCTGCGGTGAATGCCACTTCTGCTCGATCGGGCGCGGCAACCTCTGCGAGCGCTGGAACGCAATCGGCGTGACGACGGCGGGAGCGTGCGCACGCTACGCGCTCGCCCCGGTCGCGAACTGCTACCGGCTTCCGGAGTCGGTGTCGCTGGAGCATGCGGCGCTCATCGAGCCGCTGTCGTGCGCGGTGCACGGCTTCGACCTGCTACCCGGCCGGATCGGGGAGCACTACCTGGTCTACGGCGCCGGGACGATGGGGCTGATGATGGCGCAGCTGGCACGCCGCGCCGGTGCGGCCAGCGTCAGCGTGGTTGACCTGAACACCGAACGGCTCGCCGTCGCGGAGAAGCTCGGCGCCGACCGGACGGCCACCGTCGCCGACGAGTTCGACCGGCCGCAAGGCTGGGAGGTTGTCGTCGACTGCACCGGCGCGGTCCCCGCGATCGAGGACGGGCTGCGCCGGGTGCGGCGTGGCGGGACGTTCCAGGTGTTCGGCGTCGCTGCCGCCGAGGCGGCGGCGTCGTTCTCGCCGTTCCGCGTCTACAACGACGAGATCACCGTCGTCGGCAGCATGGCCGTGCTGCACAGCTTCGGCCGCGCCGTCGAACAGCTCGCCACCGGGGTCATCGACCCCGCGACCATGATCAGCCACAGCTTTGGCCTCGATGACTACACCGCAGCGTTGGACGCTTTCCGCGCTGGCAGCGGGCGCAAGCTCCAGATCAGACCCGCCTGACACGAAAGGGACCCCCATGGCCACCGTCAGCTACGAGCAGGCAACCCGGGTCTATCCCGGCACCGGCGCCCCCGCCGTCGACGGTCTCGACATCCACATCGACGACGGCGAGTTCCTGGTGCTTGTCGGACCGTCTGGCTGCGGCAAGTCAACGTCGCTGCGAATGCTCGCCGGGCTGGAAGACGTCGATCAGGGCACCATCCGGATCGGCGACCGCGACGTCACGCACCTCGCGCCCGGCAAGCGCGACGTCGCGATGGTGTTCCAGTCGTACGCGCTGTATCCGCACATGAGCGTCGCCGAGAACATGGGCTTCGCGCTGGAGATGGCGAAGGTGAGCAAGGACGAGCGAGTGCGGCGGGTGCGGGAGGCAGCCCGCATTCTCGACCTGGAGTCCTATCTGGGCCGTAAGCCGAAGGCGCTCTCCGGCGGGCAGCGGCAGCGGGTGGCCATGGGGCGCGCGATCGTGCGGCAGCCGCAGGCGTTCCTTATGGACGAACCGCTGTCCAACCTGGACGCCAAGCTGCGGGTGTCCACCCGGTCGCAGATCGCCGAGCTGCAGCGCAGGCTGGGCGTGACCACCGTCTACGTCACTCACGACCAGGTCGAGGCCATGACCATGGGCGATCGGGTCGCGGTGCTCAAGGACGGCCTGCTTCAGCAGTGCGACACCCCGCTCGGGCTCTATCGGCGACCCGCGAACGCCTTCGTCGCAGGGTTCATCGGCTCGCCAGCGATGAAGATCCGCGAGTTCACCGTCACCGACGGCCACGCCCGCGTCGGTGAGCTGGACGTCGCGCTGTCCCGGAGCGTCGTCGATCAGCTCGCGGCGGAGGACGCCACCAGCGTGCTGCTCGGGTTCCGGCCGGAGTCGGTCGATCTGGTCGGGCCCAGCGAGGGGTTCCCGGTGACGGTGCGACTGGTGGAGGAGCTTGGCGCCGACACCTACCTCTACGGCAGCATCACCGGGGCCGCGGAGTTCGACGGGCCGGACATCGTCGCCCGCATCGACCAGGATCGGCCGCCGCGCATCGGCGACACCGTGCATCTGCGGGTCCGCCCCGGTCAGGAGCACGCCTTCTCGCCTGCCACCGGCGTCCGGCTGGCCTGACGATGCCCTCCGCTCCCGCACCGGCCGGGCTCGCCAGCTCGCTCGCCGACATCGCGGTCACCACGGCGAAGGCGGCGGGCAGGCTGCTGCTCGACCGGCAGCCTGGCATCCGGCAGGCCGCGACGAAGTCCAGCCCCACCGATCCCGTCACCGAGGCCGACCGCGCGGCGGAACGCCTCGTCGTCGGCGCGATCAGCGCGATCCGGCCGGGCGACGAGATCTTCGCCGAGGAAGGCACCCGGGTCGCGGGCTCGACGGGGCTGCGCTGGGTGATCGACCCGCTCGACGGCACCGTCAACTACCTCTACCAGCGGGCGGGCTGGACGGTCAGCATCGCGATCGAGGACGCCGAGGGCGCGCTGGTCGGCGTGGTGGTCGATCCGCTGCACGACGAGACGTTCAGCGCGGTGCGTGGCAACGGCGCCTACCGCAACGGCGAACCGCTGCGGGTCAACGAGGACGTCACCGCGGCGATGGCGCTGGTCGGCACCGGGTTCTCCTACCAGCGCGAGTCGCGGCACCGGCAGGGTGAGCTGCTGGCACGGCTGCTGCCGATGGTGCGGGACGTGCGGCGCACCGGCTCCTGCGCGGACGACCTCTGCGCCGTCGCGGCTGGCCGCCTCGACGCCTTCCTCGAAGATGAACTCTCACCGTGGGACTGGGCGGCGGGCGCCCTCATCGCCCGCGAGGCGGGCGCGGTCGTCAAACCGCTCCGGGAGGGCGCGGACAACCACGGGCTGCTGGTGGCCCCACCGGCGCTGCATCGGGAGCTGAGCCAGCTCATCGACGGCGCCCAGTAGGGCGCTCACCAGTCCGTTTTGCTAGCATTGATCGCAGTGCTAGCAATGGAGGTGGACCGGTGGCTTCCTTGACGATTCGCGACTTCGATGACGACCTCAAGGCGGAACTCCGCGTCCGCGCGGCGCGGCATGGACGGTCCATGGAAGCCGAGGTGCGCGAGATCCTGCGTACCGCGCTCACCAAGCAACGCTCCGGGCGCGGGTTGGCGACCCGGATCCGGCAACGGTTCGCGGACGTGCCCGATGCGTCGATCGACCCGCCATCCCGCACTGAAGGCGCACGCGCTGCCGAGCTGCCCGAATGATCGTCCTCGACACCAATGTGATCTCCGAGCTCATGCGCTCCGAGCCCGATCCCGCCGTCGTCGACTGGGTCGATGAGCTGCCCCTCGAAGCGGTGTTCATCACCGCCGTGACCGAGGCGGAGCTGCGTTATGGTGTCGCCCGACTCTCGGACGGCACTCGCAAAGACGTGCTCGCAGCGAAGATCGACGCGCTCATCGCTGTGGACTTCGAGGACCAAGTGCTGCCGTTCGACACGGATGCCGCCTCCCATTATGCGAATATCGCCGCATCCCGAGAACGACGCGGACGGCCGATCAGCATGGCCGACGCGCAGATCGCGGCGATCTGTCGCCGCTACCAAGCACAGTTGGCGACCCGCAACGTCAAGGACTTCACCGACACCGGCATCGACGTGACGGATCCCTGGACAGCAACCGAATGACGCGGCTAGCCACTGGTGCCGTGTCCAGCACGACGACTGCACGCCGACTGTCGTGGCCGCGTGTCGACCCTGCCGGTAGGCCCATAACCCTGTCCGCTTCGCCCGGATCGAGTGGTACTACCAGCAGGACCGCCCGGCGAGGGTTCGGATAGCAGGTGCTTCGCCAGCTACCACGCGGGCTGGTCGGCGTCGGTGACCGTGACGGTGACGCCGTCGGCCAGCCGGTACGGGTTCGGCGTGACCAGCGCCCCGACGACGCGGCGCAGCCGGGAGATCTCGGCGCGGACGGTCACCGCATGGTCGGCGTCGCCGAACAGGACCGTGCTCAAGTGCGCCGCCGTCACTCCGTCGGCACCGGCCTCGCTCAGCGCCCGCAGGATCTGCGCGTGCCGCCGGGTGAGCGACGTCCGCCAGCTCGACTCGTCCGACTGGACCTCCAGCATCGGCTCGCCGGTGAGGTCGAGCCGGGCGGTGATGGCGCTTGCCCGGTCGCGCGGGCGGACCAGCCAGCCGTCCGTGATCCGCTCCGGCAGGCACAGCCCCATGCCGGGGACGGCGAGGGCGCGATCCGCGCGCGGGGCCTCGATCCGGTCCCTGGCGGCGATGCCGGAGTGGTGCGCGACCCAACCGTGGTCGTCGACGACGAGCAGCGGGCCGGACCGCGTACCGAGCAGTGGCTCTGTCGCCCGGCGCAGTTGGTCGAGCCGGTTCTGGTGCCAGCGCCACAGCCGGGCCTCCGCCAGCCGGACCGCGCTCTGCACCAGCGAGCCGATCGCGGGATGCAAGGTCAGGGCGGGTCCGCTGACGTCGACCACCCCGAGCAGGTCCCCGGTGCGGGGATCGTGCACCGGGGCCGCGGTGCAGTACCACGGATGCTGCGTGTGCTCGAAGTGCTCGGCCGAGAACAGCTCCACTGGTGCTTGCTCGGCGAGCGCCGTGCCGATCGCGTTGGTCCCGACGACCTGCTCCGTCCACCGGGCGCCCTCGACGAACCCGAGCTGGTCCGCGACGATGCGCACCCTGGCGGAGCCCTCCCGCCACAGCACGATGCCGTCGGCGTCGCAGACGACCATGAGGAACTGGGAGGCGTCGGCCACGCTGGTGAGCACGGTGCGCAGCTCGTCGATCACCTGGCTCAGCGGTGACTCGTGGCGCAGCCGTTCGATCTCCGAGGCGGGCAGGTGCTCGCGGGTGTTGCGGCCATCGGGGTCGAGGCCCAGGCTCAGCATCCGCGACCAGGACCGGGCCACCAGGGCGCGCGGCCGCGCGGGCGGACAGATGCCGCCCAGCACGGCGTCGTGGATCCGCTGCAGCTCGCGCGCGTGGGTCGGCAGGTCCGTGCCGGGCGCGATCGCACCGAAGACTGCCGTCGTCATCTCGCCTCCGCACAGGTTCCCCTCAGGATAAGCAGCGTGGTGAGACCTGCGCCACGGTCGGCGCGATGCAACACGCTGCAACGCTTCCTGCGCTGGGCGTTCGGGTGTGTCCTGGCACACATGACTGACAGCCTGATCGCACCCGCAGCCCAGACCGCCCAGCAGCGAGCCGAGACGTGGTTCGACGGCTTCGAGGAGGCGCTTCGAGCGCGCGACGCCTACCGCGCGGCCGCGATGTTCGCGGCCACAAGCTACTGGCGTGACCTGATCGCGTTCTCCTGGAACCTCACCACCGTCGAGAACCCGGACGGCGTCGCTGACCTGCTCGGCGAAACCGTCGCACGGACGGACCCGAGCGGGTTCACCATCACCGGGCCACCCGAAGAGGCCGACGGCGTCGTCACGGCGTGGTTCCACTTCGAGACCGCCCTCGGCCGAGGCAAGGGCCTCGTCCGGCTGGTTGACGACGACGGTGAGCCGAAGGCGTGGACGTTCCTCACCACGCTGTTCGAGCTGAAAGGCCACGAAGAGCCGCGCGGGCCGATGCGCCCGAAAGGCGTCAAGCACGGCGCGTTCAAGGACCGCGTGACCTGGCGGGAGAAACGGCAGCAGGAGGCCGAGTCACTGGGCTCGACCACCCAGCCGTACGTGCTGGTCGTCGGCGGCGGGCAGGGTGGCATCGCCCTCGGCGCCCGGCTCCGGCAGCTCGGCGTGCCGAGCGTGGTCGTCGACAAGCACCCGAGGCCGGGGGACCAGTGGCGGAACCGCTACAAATCGCTGTGCCTGCACGACCCGGTCTGGTACGACCACCTGCCGTACGTCCCGTTCCCAGACAACTGGCCGGTGTTCTCGCCCAAGGACAAGATCGCCGACTGGCTGGAGTCGTACGTCAAGGTCATGGAGATCCCGTACTGGTCGAGCACCGAGGTGACGTCGGCCTCGTACTCGGCGGAGGCGGGGGAGTGGACCGTCCAGCTCGAACGGGACGGCCAGCCGCTCACCCTGCGGCCGCAGCAGTTGGTGCTCGCCACCGGCATGTCCGGCAAGCCCAATGTGCCTGCACTCCCTGGCCAGGACGTCTTCCGAGGCGACCAGCACCATTCCTCGGCGCACCCGGGGCCGGACGCCTACGCGGGCAAGCGCTGCGTGGTGATCGGCAGCAACAACAGCGCGTTCGACATCTGCGGCGCGCTGTGGGAGCACGACGCCGACGTGACGATGGTGCAGCGCAGCTCGACCCACATCGTCAAGAGCGACACCCTGATGGACATCG